>NZ_JBAPVS010000166.1:0-4704 GCF_049283275.1 Caulobacter sp.
GACCGGAGCGGCGGCGGCGGTCGCGGCCGGCGCGGGCGAGGTCTTGGTCTTCACCCAGGCGTCGAAGTCGGCCTGGCTGACGACGTGGATCTCGATCGGCATGTTGGAGTGGTCGACGCCGCAGAGCTCCGAGCACTGGCCGTAATAGACGCCGATCTTGTCGGCCTTGAACCAGGTTTCGTTCAGGCGGCCGGGGATGGCGTCGGTCTTCAGGCCGAAGGCCGGCAGGGCGAACGCGTGGATCACGTCGGCGCCGGTGACCTGCACGCGGACCACCTGGTTGACCGGAACGACCATCGGCTTGTCGGCGGCCAGCAGGTACGGGACCTTCTTGGCGTCGGCCTGAGCCTTGCTCAGCGGCACCGAGGTGATCTCGCTGATCTTCTGATCGGGATATTCATAGCCCCAGTACCACTGGTAGCCGGTGGCCTTCACCGTCAGATACGGCTTGGGCATGTCGTTGTAGGCGAACAGCAGCCGGAACGAGAAGATGGCGATGACCATCAGGATCAGCACCGGACCGACCGTCCAGATGATCTCGACGGTGGTGTTGTGGCTGAACTTGGCCGGGACCGGATTGGCCTTGGCGTTGTAGCGGATGACGATCCAGATCAGCAGGCCCAGCACCAGCAGCGTGATCGCCGTGATGATCGGCATGAGGATGTGGTTGTGGAATTCCGTCGCCTGGTACTTGAGCGGCGAGGCCGAGACCTGCAGATCGATCGCGCCCGGCGTCGGCTGCCCAAGCAGCTCGTTGCTCTTGGCGAGGGCTTCCCCCGCGAAGAAGCCCATAAGGGCCATCGTCGTGGCGGCGACGGAGGCTAGGCCCGTCAACTTCCGCCGCATCCCCTGAATTTGCGCCTTCATATCCCTCACGGCCCGTTTCGGCGGCGATGTTGACGTAGATCAACGCCATGCCGCGCCGACATGTACACTACGACCAGCGACCCGGGAGTTGGCAATCGACTTCGTCATGGGACGTGGAATCGAAGAGTCAAACCCCGGCGTCTCCGGCCGGTCGCTGGCGTGCATACGCGCTCCAATCCCTGTTGCCAAGCACCAGAGGCGTTCGCCTGAACGCCTCGCGCCGGGCCAGACCGCTTCACCTGCGAGCCAATCTCAACAACGGCCGTTTCAGAGCGATTTCGAGCTACGTACCATTACTAACATGTAATGACAGCTACCTTGCATTGGGCACTACCTTGCGTCACAAGGGTGCTCAGCAACGGGAACGAAAAGCCGTGACAGAAGCCATCGAAGTTCAACTGAAGAAAGGCGTGCTGGCGCTGTGCGTGCTGGCCCTGCTGTCGCAGGCCGACAGTTACGCCTACGAAATCGCCAGCAAGCTCGCCAAGGATATCGATATGGGGGAAGGCACCATCTACCCGCTCATGCGCCGCATGCAGTCGGACGGCCAGGTCGAGACCTATCTGGTGGAATCCCAGAGCGGTCCGCCGCGCAAATATTACCGCCTGACCGACGCCGGTCGGGCCAGCTTCACCGCCCAAAAGGCCGAATGGGCCGCCTTCAGCTCGGCCGTCGAAAACATTCTGGGAGCCGCCGCATGACGCGCGCCGAATTCCTCACCCGCCTCAAGCGCGGCCTGGCCGGCATGCCCGCCGCTCAGATCGCCGACATCGTGGCCGACTACGAGGCCCACTTCAACGAAGCCCAGGAAGCCGGTCGCAGCGAAAGCGAAGTGGCCGCCGCCCTGGGCGAACCCGAACGCCTGGCCCGCGAACAGCGCGCCGAGCAGGGGGTCAAGCGCTGGGAGGAGGCCAAGAACCCGTCGGCCGCCGCCGGCGCGATCTTCGCCATCATCGGCCTGGGCGCCATCGACATCCTCTTTCTGCTGCCCCTGCTGATGGGCGTGCTGGGGACGCTGATGGCCTTCTTCATGGGAGCCATCGGCATTTTCGCCGGCGGCGGCTTCGTCGCCGCGGTCGGTCCCTTCGCCGGACCGCCCGGCGGCCCCGCCACGGCCTTCCTGCTGGGCATCGGCCTGATGGCCGCCGCCACCGCCCTGGCCGCCGTCACCACCCTGCTGACCATCTGGCTGGTCAACGGCCTGGTCTGGTTCGGGCGTCTTCACTACCGGCTGCTGAAGCCGGCCATCGAAACCCAGGTCTGAGGGGACCGCCATGATCCGCAACCTGACCATCGTCGCCGTCGCCAGCTTCGTGCTCGCGCTCGGCTGCTTCGCCGGCGCCTTCGCGCTCGGCGGTCGCGACATCGTCAAGAACGGCTGGAGCTTTCCGGCCGACTGGAACATCGAAGTCGACGACGACAACGATCATATCCGCATCGGACCCGGCTCAAACCGGGTCGACTACGGCGAGACCACGACCCGCAATGTCGCCTGGAGCGGTTCGGACGCCCTGCAGGTCGACGTGCCGGCCGAAGTGATCTTCACCCAGGCCGCCCCCGGGGCCGGAGCCAGCATCCAGGTGACCGGGCCCAAGGCCCTGGTCGATCGCGTGATCGTGGAAAACGGCCGCATCGCCCTGCGCGACGACGGCTTCCTCCATGTCAGCCGCAACAGCGATGAGCTGTCGATCGAGATCGTCGCCCCCAGCGTGCGGTCCTTCACCCTGAACGGCAGCGGCGATCTCTATCTGAAGAACTACGATCAGCCGGACCTCATGCTCGAGATCAACGGCAGCGGCAGTGTCGACGCCCAAGGCAAGGCCAGGAAGGTCGAACTGCTGGTCTCGGGCTCGGGCGAGGCGGATCTGCGCGGGCTGGACACCGGCGACGCCAGGATCGCCCTGTCCGGCAGCGGCGAGGCCCATGTCGCCCCGCATGGCGCGACCGAGGTCGACGTGGCCGGCAGCGGCGACGTCTATCTGACCAACAAGCCAAGCGTGCTGAGCTCGAACGTCGCCGGTTCGGGCGAGGTGCACCAGGACTGGTGATCGAGTTGCTTTCTCCTCTCCCGCTTCGCGGGGAGGAGAAGAAGAGACGAATCGTCGCCGGGGTGATGACGAAGGCGGATGAAACGCTTACCTGTGAACCCATGACCGCTCTCATGAACGCCCCTTCCCTGCTCGCCTCGGCCAATGTCGATCCCGAGCGCGCCCGCGCCATCCTGGGCGAGGCCCTGGCCGGGGCCGACGACGGGGAGCTGTTCGTCGAACGCTCCGAGAGCGAGGCCTTCGTGTTCGACGACGGCCGGCTGAAGAGCGCCTCCTACGATTCGGGCGAGGGGTTCGGCCTGCGCGTGGTGGCCGGTGAGACCGCCGGCTACGCCCATTCCGCCGAGATCTCGGAAGCCGCCATCGGCCGCGCCGCCGATTCGGCCAAGCTGGCCCGCCGCGGCTATGCCGGGGTCAGCGCCGAGGCCCCGCGCGCCACCAACCAAAAGCTCTACGGCGAGGACGACCCGGTCTCGTCCCCCGACTTCTCCGACAAGGTCGCCCTGCTGCAGGAGATCGACGCCTTCGCCCGCGCCCGCGATCCGCGCGTCGTCCAGGTGATGGCCTCGATGGCCGGCGAGCGCCGCGTGGTCGAGATCCTGCGCGCCGACGGCCGGCTGCTGCGCGACGTGCGGCCGCTGGTGCGCGTCAATGTCCAGGTCACGGTCGAGAAGGACGGCAAGCGCGAAGCCGGCTCGTCCGGGGCCGGCGGCCGCGCCGGCTTCGCCGCCTGGATCAGCCCCGACAAGTGGCGGGACCAGGTCGACGAGGCCCTGCGCATGGCCCTGGTCAATCTGGACGCCGTGGCCTGCCCGGCCGGCGAGATGGACGTGGTTCTGGGTCCGGGCTGGAACGGCGTGCTGCTGCACGAAGCCGTCGGCCACGGCCTGGAGGGCGACTTCAACCGCAAGGGCATCAGCGCTTTTTCCGGCCGCATCGGCGAGCGGGTGGCCGCCAAGGGCGTGACCGTGTTCGACGACGGGGCGATCCCCGGCCGCCGCGGCTCGCTGACCATCGACGACGAGGGCACCCCGACCGAGCGCACCATGCTGATCGAGGACGGCGTGCTGGTCGGCTACATGCACGACCGGATGAGCGCCCGGCTGATGGGCATGGCCCCGACCGGCAACGGCCGCCGCCAGTCCTACGCCCACATGCCCATGCCCCGCATGACCAACACCGGCATGCTGGCCGGCCATGACGATCCGGCCGAGATGATCGCCTCGATGAAGCGCGGCCTCTACTGCGCCAATTTCGGCGGCGGCCAGGTCGACATCACCAACGGCAAGTTCGTCTTCCAGTGCACCGAGGCCTATCTGGTCGAGGACGGCAAGATCACCGCCCCGGTCAAGGGCGCGACCCTGATCGGCGACGGTCCCTCGGCCCTGACCAAGGTGACGATGATCGGCAACGACTTCGACTTCGACCCGGGCATCGGCGTCTGCGGCAAGTCGGGCCAGGGCGTGCCGGTCGGCGTGGGCCAGCCCTCGCTGAAGATCACGGGGCTGACGGTGGGCGGCACGGCGGTCTAGGGGCAAGCCTTTGTGAAAGCTGGTGATCTCCACCTAAATCTAAGGTGATCAGCGACAACATTTCACAAATGTAATCTACCTTTCGGTTTTGTAACTAGGCCTGTCCTGATCGCACGCACAGGTTCGCGGCCACAAAGCGGGGGCTTTGGGGGTTCGCGTGATGAGTCTTGCTTCCGTCATTCTCGCGCTGGGATTGGCCGCGCCGCAGGCCCTGGCCGCCGCGCCCTCCGCCGTGCTGGAGGCCGCGCCCCAGGCGC
>NZ_JBAPVS010000167.1:0-7234 GCF_049283275.1 Caulobacter sp.
GAACAGGACTTGATCGCATGGAAATCGGCGTCTTCATCCCCATCGGCAACAACGGCTGGCTGATCTCCGAGGCCGCGCCGCAATACATGCCCAGCTTCGCGCTGAACAAGACGATCGTTCAGAAGGCGGAGCAATACGGCTTCGACTTCGCCCTCTCGATGATCAAGCTGCGCGGCTTCGGCGGCAAGACCCAGTTCTGGGAGCACAATCTGGAGAGCTTCACCCTGATGGCGGGCCTGGCGGCCGTGACCGACAGGATCAAGATCTTCGCCACCGCCGCCACCCTGACCATCCCGCCGGCCATCGTGGCGCGCATGGCCTCGACCATCGACTCGATCGCCCCGGGGCGGTTCGGCATCAACCTGGTCACCGGCTGGCAGAAGGCCGAATACGACCAGATGGGCCTGTGGCCGGGCGAGCAGCACTACACCGACCGCTACAACTACCTGGCCGAATACGCGACCGTGCTGCGCGAGCTGCTGGACACCGGCGTCAGCGACTTCAAGGGCAAGTATTTCCAGATGACCGACTGCCGGGTCAGCCCGCATCCGAAGGACACCAAGCTGATCTGCGCCGGCTCGTCCAACGAGGGCCTGGCCTTCACGGCGCAGTACGCCGACTACAGCTTCGCCCTGGGCAAGGGGACCAACACCCCCACCGCCTTCGGCGGGGTCAACGACCGCCTCAAGGCCGCCGCCGACAAGACCGGCCGCGAGGTGGCCTCGTACATCCTGTTCATGATCATCGCCGACGAGACCGACGATGCCGCGATGGCCAAGTGGCAGGCTTATCGGGCCGGCGCCGACCAGGAAGCCCTGGCCTGGCTGACCAACCAGGCCGCCCCCAACGCGGCGGCCGGCGCGACCACCAACACCGCCCAGCTGGCCGCGCCGGAATCGGCGGTGAACCTCAACATGGGCACGCTGGTGGGGTCGTACGACAACGTCGCCCGGATGCTGGACGAGGTCGCGGCCGTGGAGGGCACGGCGGGGGTGCTGCTGGTGTTCGACGACTTCGTGGCGGGGGTCGAGAACTTCGGGACGAAGATCCAGCCGCTGATGACGTCAAGGGCGGGGGTCTGACAGGCGGGCCCCTGCCCCTCCCCGCCCAACCGTGCTAGGCTTCGAGCATGAAGCCCGAACGGTCCATCTTCGACGAGATCGACATCGACGCCGAGATGGCGGCCGACGCGGAGGGTCTTGCCGATCTCGATGCGGGCCGCGTGATCGACCACGAGACCATGAAAGCGTGGTTGCTTTCGCTGGGGACGTCGGAAGAGCTCCCCGCCCCACGTCCCGCCAAGCCTTGATCGGCTCTTGGGGGCGTGATGAACGATGAGGCGAGCCACCCCTATCGGGTTGTCTGGTCGGTTCGATCTCAGCGCGACATCGAAGGCATCTACGCCTACATCGCCCAGGTCGCGCCCCTAGCGGCGCACCGTTTCGCGCCCCGCCTGATCGCGGCCGTCGAGAGCCTCGCCGACCATCCTCTTCGCGGACGAAGGCTCTACGGAGAGGTGCGCGAGATGGTGGCGATCAGGCCCTATGTGGTGCGCTATCGCGTTAGGGGCCGCGCCGTGCAAGTCATCCGGATCAAGCACGGCGCTCAAGAGCCCGACTAGATCAATCCACCGCCAGCATACCGATCAGCCGCAGCCGGAACACCAGCACGCTGTTGGCCGGGATCGGGCCGGCCTCGCGCTCGCCGTAGGCCAGGGCGGCCGGGATCCACAGGGTCCACTCGTCGCCGACATGCATCATCGGCAGGGCCTCCAGCCAGCCCGGGATCAGACCCTCGGCCGGCATGATCGCCGCCTGGCCGCGTTCGAACGAGCTGTCGAACACCACCCCGTTCAGCAGCTTGCCCTCGTAGTGCACCTTGACGACGTCGCCGACCTTGGGCGACGGGCCGGTCTTGGGACCCGAGGTCGTGACCTTGTACTGCAGGCCCGAGGCCGTGGTGACCACGCCGGGCGCCTTGGCGTTCTTGGCCAGGAAGGCCTGCCCCTCGGCCAGGGTCTTGGCGGTGTCGACGGCGGCCGACGGTTGCGGCGGCGCGGACGGCTGCTGCGCCAGGACAGGGCTCGACAGCAGGGAAAGGCCCAGGACCAGGCCGGCGATGCGGTTCATGCGGAAACTCACAATGCAATCTGACAACGGGAGGCGTCCCAACCGGACGCCCGCAGGTTAACCGGGAGGCGAGGCTCTGAAGCTGTGCTTTCTTCCCGTGATCTCATGACGACATCAAGACGGCTGAAAAAGGCCGCCGGCGTTTCCGCCGACGGCCCCTTCATGGTCTCTGGTCCGAACGCCTACTTCTTCGCGCTGTAGATGTCGTCCAGCCGCGCGGGCGTGCCGGCGATGCGCTCCAGGCGCGGGTAGCGCAGGCCGCCGTGGTAGTCGACCTTGACCGTCCGGTAGCGCTCGCCGTCCTTGATCAGCAGCTCGACCGGCGGGGCGTCGGCCTTGGCCGTGGCCTTGACCGCGTCCTTGATCAAGTCGTCGCTATAGGCCACGCCATTGACCGCGACGATCGTCTCGCCGGCCGTCAGGCCCGCCTTGAAGGCCGGGGTGTCCCAATTGACCGCCGACAGCAGGCCGGCCGCGCCGATCGTGACGCCCAGCGAATAGCTGAGATTGACGATCTTGCCCTTGGTCTCGGCCGCCTTGAAGAACTCGGTCGGGGTGTCGGTATAGACCAGCTTGTAGCCGCCGCGGGTCAGGCCATCGAGCGGGGCGCGCGCCGAAAGGCCCTCGACACGGGTCTTCAGGAAGGTCGCCCAGTCGTTCTCGACCACGCCGTTCAGCGTCTTGACCACGGTGTCGAAGTCGTAGGTCAGCACCACGTACGAGCCGTTCTCGACGCCGAAGAACGCCTTGGCGAAATCGTCCAGCGACTTCTTGCCGCCGGTCTTCTCGCGGATCAGCGTATCGGCGTCGAGCCAGATCAGCTGGCCTTCCGAATAGTAGTCCTCGCTGCGCTGCCAGCTGGTCCACGAGGCCGGCTTGCGGTTGGCGATGATCGGGTCGTTGGTGGTGTCCAGCACGTTGCGCCAGTTGCGGCCGGCGCGGGTGTCGTAGAGGGCGGCGGTGGCGGCCAGGGCGTCCAGGCCCTGCTGCTTGGTCTGCAGGCCCGAACGGGCGGCCAGCACATTGCCCCAGTACTGGGTCTGGCCCTCATAGACCCACATCAGGCTGTCGCGCATCGGCTCGTTCAGCGTGGGGGTGTAGAGGTCCGCGCCGCGGCGGAACTTGCCGTTCCACGAGTGGGTGTATTCGTGGGCCAGCAGGTCGCGGCCGACGAAGGTCTTGTCCCAGTCGGTGAAGTACTTGGGCGCCACGCCGTTTTCGCTGGAGCGGTGATGCTCCAGACCGATGCCGCCCATCTTGTCGGTCAAGGCCAGCAGGAAGTCGTAGTGGTCGTAGTGGTGGGAGCCGTACAGCTTGTAGGCCTGCTGCACCAGGTTGCGGTGGGCCTGCAGGGCCTCGGGCTTGATCTCCAGCAGCTCGGGCTTGTCGGCGACGATGTTCAGGCGCACCGGCGTGGCCGCGCCCGGATCCAGGTCGACCTGCTTGAAGTAGCGGCCGGCGAACATCGGCGAGTCGACCAGGGTCTCGAAGGTGGTGGTCTTGAAGGTCGTGGTCTGGCCGCTGGTCGAGGCCTTCTCCAGCGCCGAGCCGAACGCCCAGCCCTGCGGCAGCTTCACGGTCGGCTCGATCTGGATGCGGCGCGTGTAGTAGCCGGCGGGATAGAAGCCCAGCTGCAGCCATTGCACGTTCAGCATGTCGTCGGTCACCAGGATGCGGCCGACGTCGGACTTCACCGGTGTCAGGAACTGGAAGCTGACCTGGACCTCGGTCGCGCCGTCGGGCACGTCGAAGTGGAAGGCGTGGACGGCGACCGGATCGCGGGTCCACGGCAGGGTCTTGCCGCCGGCGGTGATCACCAGACCGGCCACCTTGTCCAGGTCGTTGCGGGGCGAGTGGCCGCCGGGAGCCCACTGGGGATACAGGATGGTCATCGGGCCGGACTTGGCGACCGGGATCGTTTCGCGGACCTGGAAGATCCGGCGGTCCAGGTCGGTGGCGTCGACCGACAGCTTCAGCACGCCGGGATAGGCGATGTCCTGGGCGGCGGCGATCGCCGGGGTCGGGGGAGCCTGAACGGGAACGCGGTCTTGCGCGACGGCCGCGCCGAAGCTGAGCGAGAGAACAAGGGCGGAGGCGGTAAAGAACAGCGTTTTCAAGAAACGACCCCAATGCGACGCGTGGGCATGCTCCCACGACGAAAGGCGGCATACTTCTCCTCTAAAGCCGCACTTGTCGAGGTCATTGGCCGCAGAGAAAGCTCCGTTCGCCGCCTTTTCAGCGCCCGCCCACGCGGCGGGCAGGCGCTGTCCTTGGGCGATCGGCGTTAGCTAGAGGGCGGCGGCGTGGGATGGGAATTGAACGTCCGCCGCGGGTCGAAGGCAAAACGCTCCCGCTGGCCTCACGCCGCCAGGCAACCCGCGGCGAAGCGCGCCTCCAGCGCCCTCACCGCCCCTAGCAGCCTCGCCGGGGTGATCGGCTTTTCCAGACGGGCGTCGCCGCGCTCGTCTTCCTTCAGCTGGTGTTCGTCGCGGCCCGAGGCCAGCAGCACGGCGGTGCGGGCGCCCCGCAGGCGGCGCGTGGCCTTGATCAGCTCGCCGCCGGTCATGCGCGGCATGAAGAAGTCGGTGATCAGCAGGTCGGGATCGAAGGCGTCCATGGCCGCCAGGGCCTGTTCGCCGTCGCGGCAGACCAGCACCTCGAAACCCGCCTCGCGGAGCGTGATTTCGTGGAGGGTGGCCAGAAGGACATCGTCCTCCGCGACTAGAATCTTACGCAACGCTCGCCCCCGACCTGCCTTAACGATTGGTGAACGAAATTAGCGGCCCGCCGGTCGTGCGTCTCCGTGCGCTATCGTCGCACTCCGGGAACAAAATAGGGTCGATCCATGGGAAATGCCGGCCTGGTCATCGTTATTGCGCGGGAAGGCTTGCTTTTGCAAGTCGTTCTCAAGTATGGCCTTGAAGCTCAGCTCAAGGCCTCGCCCCACCCCTCCCGGCTCCGGATTTCGTGAAGACCGCACCCGCCCAGCAAAGTCGCTCGTTCTGGCTCAAGCAGCTGCACCAGTGGCACTGGATCAGCGCGGCGCTGAGCCTGGTCGGCCTGCTGCTGTTCGCGGTCACCGGCTTCACCCTGAACCACGCCGGCCAGATCGAGGCTGAGCCCAAGGTGGTGAGCCGCAAGGCCGCCCTGCCCGCCGACCTGCTGGCGCAACTGGCCAAGGGCCCGACCGAGGGCAAGCGCCCGCTGCCGATCCGGGTCGAGACCTGGCTGGACAAGGCCGTCGACGCCGACATCGCCCGCCGCGAGGGCGAGTGGTCGGAAGAAGAGGTCTATGTCGCCCTGGCCCGCCCCGGCGGCGACGCCTGGATCAGCATCGACCGCGCGACGGGCGCGGTGGAGCATGAGAAGACCACGCGCGGCGCGGTCAGCCTGCTCAACGACCTGCATAAGGGCCGCAACGCCGGCAAGGCCTGGGGCTGGTTCATCGACGTCTTCGCCGGCGCCTGCGTGGTGTTCGCCGTCACCGGCCTGATCCTCCTGCAGTTCCACGCCCGGGCCCGCCCCCTGACCTGGCCCCTGGTGGCCGGCGGGCTGGTGATCCCGCTGCTGCTCGTCATCCTTTTCGTCCACCTGTGAGGCGTCCCGCCATGAAGCGTTCCCTGTCTCTCCTGACTTTCTCGGCGCTTGGCGCGGGCGCGACGGCCGCCCCCGCCATGGCCGCCGACCTCAACGTCACCATCGAGGTGCCGCGCCTGACGGTCGCCGAGTACCACAAGCCCTATGTCGCCATCTGGGTGGAGGCGCCCGACGCCTCGGCCGCCGCGACCCTGGCGGTCTGGTACGACGCCGACTCCAAGGAAGACCACGGGACCAAGTGGCTGAAGGACATGCGCCAGTGGTGGCGCAAGGCCGGCCGCACCATGACCTTCCCCGCCGACGGGATCAGCGGCGCGACCCGCGCGCCCGGACCGCAGAAGCTGGTGTTCAGCGGCGCCAAGGGCCCGCTGAAGGATCTCAAGCCCGGCGCCTACACCCTGGTGGTCGAGGCGGCCCGCGAGGTCGGCGGCCACGAGGCCGTCCGCGTTCCGTTCGTCTGGGGCGCCCCTGGGGGCAAGCCCGGCAAGGCCGCCACCGCCAAGGGGACGGCCGAACTCGGCGTCGTCACCGTCGCCGTCAAATAGCTGAAAAGAGAAACGCCATGTCCCTGCGCAATCGTCTTCTCGCCTTCGCCGCCGCCGGTCTGGCGCTGGCCCTTCCGCTCACGGCCAACGCTCACCGCGGCTGGCTCCTCCCGTCGTTCACGGTGCTGTCCGGCGACGGCTCCTGGGTGACCGTCGATGCGGCGATCTCCAACGAGCTGTTCTACGCCGACCACAATCCGATGCGGCTGGATGCGGTGACCGTCACCGCGCCGGACGGGTCGGTCGACAAGATCCAGAACGCCCTGACCGGCAAGTACCGCTCGACCTTCGACGTCCAGCTGTCCAAGCCGGGCACCTGGAAGATCGGCTCGGCCACCAGCACCGTCATGGCCAGCTGGACGCAGGACGGCCAGGTCAAGCGCTTCCGCGGTTCGCCGGACGACTTCGCCAAGCAGGTCCCGGCCGGCGCCGCCGACCTGAAGACCATCAAGAGCTTCAATCGCAACGAAACCTTCGTCACCCGCGACGCGCCCACCACCACGGCTCTGGCGCCGACCGGCAAGGGCCTGGAGCTGGTCCCGGTGACCCACCCCAACGACCTGGTGGCGGGCGAGGCGGCGACCTTCAAGTTCCTGCTGGACGGCAAGCCGGCCGCCGACCTGGAGGTGACCTTCGCCCCCGGAAACTCGCGCTATCGCGCCACGCCCGGCGACTTCAAGGTCAAGACCGGCGCCGACGGGGCGTTCAAGGTCACCTTCCCCGAAGCGGGCATGTACTGGATGAACGCGGTGGTGCGGACCGGCGAGACCGGCCGTGGTCCGGGCGGCCCTGGCGGCGGCATGGGCGGTCCCGGCGGCGCTCCGGCTCCCGCCACGCCCCTGGCCGGCAACGGCATGAGCGCAAGCTACACCGCCACGCTCGAAGCGCTGCGGCCGTAACCGCCAAGAAGGTTGTCATCCCGCGTGGCAAGACAATGTGGCTAGCACCGTGGAGCGTCCTCGT
>NZ_JBAPVS010000168.1:0-11915 GCF_049283275.1 Caulobacter sp.
CTCCATCGCCAGCTCGGCCACCTGCTGGTGCAGCTGACTGCCGACCAGCTTGAGCATGGACGGCGCGACCGGATCGCACGGGCCCGGCCGGCCTGACGGCAGAGCGGCCAATTCCAACTGCTCGAAGGCGTCCAGATCGACGGCCAGGCCGGCCAGACGCGTGCGCAGGCCAGGTTCGGCGTTCGGCCCGGCCAGGGTCAGCGCCTCGGCGGTGTGGCGAAAGGCCCGACGCACCAGGGCGGCCGGGGTGTTGTTGGCGCGGGCCAGCTGCATCAGCCGCTTGGCCATCGACCAGCCGTCGTTCTCGGCCCCCACCCGATCGGCGACCGCGACCGGCACGTCGTCAAAGAACACCTGGTTGAACTCATGCTGTCCCGCCAGGTCCAGGATCGGCGAAACCGTCAGGCCGGGGCTGTTCATGTCGATCAGCAGGAAGGTCAGGCCCTGCTGACGCCGCGGCCCGTCGGCGGTGCGGAAAATGCCGAACATCCGATTGGCCAGATGGGCGCCGGTGGTCCAGATCTTCGTGCCGGTGATGCGATAAACCTCGCCGTGGCGCACCGCGCGGCAGGACACGGCCGCCAGGTCAGACCCCGCGCCAGGTTCCGAGAACCCCTGGCACCAAAGGTCCTGGCCCGACAGGATCGGCTCCAGATAGCGCGCCCGCTGCGCGTCGTCGCCCTGTTCGATCAGCAAGGGACCCAGGCTGCGCAGACCGGCGGCGAACAAGACCGGCGCATCGTTCAGGGCGCATTCGCGGTCGAACAGGAAGCGTTGACGGGGGCTCCAGCCGGTGCCGCCCCAGGTCCGCGGCCAAGCCGGAGCGATCCATCCGCGCGCGAACAGCTTGGCGTGCCAGGCGCGGCACGCCTCGATGTCGGAATGGACGCCCAGGGTTCGTCGCCCGGCGGTCCGCAGGTCGGGTGTGAGCGCCTCCGCCAGGAAGGCGCTCACCAAGGCCAAGAAGGCCTCGTCCGACATGGACCGCACCGAAGCTGGACTCGGGAAGGGGATCGATTGACGAACCACGAAGCCGGCCCTTCAGACCGCGCGACCCGCGGCCCTCGAACCCTAGGTCGAGCTTTCGTCCGAAACTTTGATCGATCGCAAGGCTCGAAACCAAGATCGCCGTTCGTCGATTTGACGCCCGACAGGGTGATGGCCGCCAAGCGTGGTGCGCCTGGACTCCAAAACCGACGGCAAGTCGTGGACCTGGGCCGCGCCCCAGCCCACGATCGGCTTGATTTGATCTGACGCAAGGCCTGAATGTCGAAATCCACCAAGGTGCCACGCCATGACCGAAGACTCTCATTTTCAACAGCTTCTGAGCATCGCGGCCACCCAGGCCCAGCCGCATCGCCTGCTGTTCGTGTTCGCCGCCGCCGAACTGCCCGATCATCCGACAGAGGCGCAACGCGAAGCCTTCGCGGCCGGCCGCGGGGGCGCCTTGGCGCCGCGGATGTGTGTCGACAAAGGCGTGGGCGAGTTGAAGGACTTCGCTGGCCTGGCGGCCGAATCCAAGACCGCCGGACCGCCGTGGCAGGTGGTGTTCGCCGCCGCCCTGCCTGGCCTCAACGGTCTTGCGCCGACCAAGGCCGAGATCGACGCGGCGCTCAAGACGATGGTCGAAACCCTCCGCGTGGGCGGCGTCGACAAGTATGCGGCCTTTGACCAGGACGGCGAGCCGCTGCGCTTGCGCTGAGCCGCCGCCCCGCGCGCCTGGAGATCGCATGGCCTATCGTTCAACCAAGACCTACGGCGCCGATCGCGGACTGTCCTGCGCGCTGCGGCAGTGGGCCGCCGACAGCCATTGCCAGCTCCTTCACGGCTACTCCCTAGGCTTCAAGTTCACTTTCGCCGCTGAGCAACTGGACGCGCGTGGCTGGGTGGTCGATTTCGGGTCCGGCGGCTTTGGCCCCATCCGCGAATGGCTACACGCGACCTTTGACCACACGCTTCTGGTGGCGCGGGACGATCCGGCCCGGGCGGAGCTCGAGCGATTGGCGCAACTGGGCCTGGCCCAGGTCCGGGTCATTCCGGGCGTCAGTTGCGAACACCTGGCCGCCTACGCTTTTTCCGAAACCCAGCCGCTGATCGACCGCGCGACCGGAGGCCGGTGCTGGATCGCCTCGGTCGAATGCTTCGAACACGGCGCCAACAGCGCTATCTACGAAAATCCAATGGCGGTGCTGCGCGACCTCTCGGCGGAGGTTCTGACGTCCGTGATGGACGCGCTGGCCTAGGCGCCGATGGCGTCATGGCTCAGTCCGCCCGATTGTCCGTCGTGCATTCCTCGGCGGGCGTCCTATATCTGCGATCTCGCCGCCATCGGATCGCGCCATGACCAAGCCCCTGAAGATCGACTTCGTCTCCGACGTCTCCTGCCCCTGGTGCATCGTCGGCCTGGGCGGGCTGGAGGCCGCGCTCGAGCGGGTCGGCGATCTGGTCGACGCCGAGATCCATTTCCAGCCTTTCGAACTCAATCCGGACATGCCGCCCGAGGGCCAGAACATCGTCGAGCACGTCGCCGAGAAGTACGGCGCGACTCGCGAGCAGTCGGCGGCCAACCGCCAGGCCATCCACGACCGTGCCGCCTCGGTGGGCTTTTCCATGGTCACCGACGAGAACAGCCGAATCTACAACACCTTCGACGCCCATCGCCTGCTGCACTGGGCCGGGCTGGTCGGTGACCAGAAAGCCCTGAAGCACGCCCTGTTCGAGGCCTATTTCACCGACAACCAGGATCCGTCCGACCACGAGGTTCTGGTCGCCGCCGCCATGAAGGCGGGGCTGGACCCGCACGCCGCCCACCAGGTGCTGAGCTCGGGCCAGTACGCCCAGGAGGTCCGCGCCGCCGAACGCCAGTGGCAGGCGGCGGGAATCAGTTCTGTGCCGGCCGTGGTGATCAACGACCGCTATCTGATCTCCGGCGGTCAGCCGCCGGAGTATTTCGAGCAAGCCCTGCGCCAGATCGCCGCCGAGGCCTGACCAGCGTTCGGTCAGATATATTTACTTCAAAGCGGAGCCTTAGTCCGTCGGGCGCGTTCATTCTCCGAACGGGGACTATCGCATGACCAATCCGACTTCGGCCAAGACCACTTTTGAGCGCGAGCTCGTCAGCCTGATCCCTCACCTGCGCGCCTTCGGCCGCTCCCTCACCGGCAACGCCAGCCACGGCGACGACCTGGCTCAGGACGCCCTGGCCAAGGCCCTGGCCTCGCGCGAGTCCTACCAGCCGGGCACGAATATGAAGGCCTGGACCTTCATGATCCTTCGCAACGTCTTCTATTCGGAGAAGCGCCGTTCGTGGCGCTCTTGCGCGCTGGATCCCGAGGTCGCCGAGCGGACGCTGGTTTCGGTGTCTAATCCGACCGCGGCCCTGGAGCTGGACGAGATGCGCCGGGCGCTGGACATGCTGCCGGCCGACCAACGCGAAGCCCTGATCCTGATCGGCGCCGCCGGCATGTCCTACGAGGAAGTCAGCGAAGTGACCGGCGCGGCCCTGGGCACCATCAAGAGCCGTGTCAGCCGCGCTCGCGACCGCCTGGCCCTGATCTTCGCCGAAGGTCACATCACCGAGGACCAGAAGCCGGCTCACGCCGCCATGGCCTCGATCTTCCGGCAGATCGACCACTACCGGACGGCCCGCGCGGCCTAACCGGCGAGTTCAAGGCAAAATAGGGGCGGCGCTTAGTGCGCCGCCTTTTTGCGTGGGATCAGATGGATCACGCCGACGATCACGCCGCCCACGATCAGCCCGACCACCGCCGAGCAAGCCGCCATGGCCAGCCAGCCGGTCACCACCCCGATGCCGGGAACCTGCGCGGCCCAATGCGAGGCGGCCTCGACCCAGTGCGGCACGGGGGTCAGGTGGAAGTGCTCCAGGCCATGGACGATGATGCCGCCGCCGACCCACAGCATCGCGGCGGTGCCGATCACCGTCAGGGCCTCCATGGTCACCGGCATGGCCTTGACCAGGCCTCGCCCCAGGGCGCGGGCCCCGGCGTTGGACCGCTGGGCCAGGTGCAGCCCGATGTCGTCCATCTTCACGATCAGCGCGACCACGCCATAGACCGCGATAGTCAGCAGCACGCCGACCAGGGCCAGCGAGGCGGCCTGGATGGCCAGAGGCTTGTCGGCCACGTCGGCCAGGGCGATGGCCATGATCTCGCCAGACAGGATCAGGTCGGTGCGGATCGCCCCGCCCACCTTCTCGGCCTCCAGCTCGGCGCTGCTGAGCGCGAAGTCCTCGACCTCGTCGCCAACCACTTCGTGCTCGACGAAGGCTTCGATGATCTTCTCGGTGGCCTCGAACGCCAGATAGGCCCCGCCGACCATCAGGATCGGCGTCACCGCCCAGGGCGCGAAGGCGCTGAGGACCAGGGCGCCCGGCAACAGGAACAGCAGCTTGTTGCGGAACGAGCCGACCGCGATCTTCCAGACGATCGGCAGTTCGCGATCCGGCGTGAACCCCATGGCGTAGCCCGGGGTGACGGCGGTGTCGTCGACCACCACGCCCACGGCCTTGGTGCCCGCCTTGCCGGCCGCCGCGCCCACGTCATCCAGCGAGGCGGCCGCCAGCTTGGTGATGCCGGCGATGTCGTCGAGAAGGGCGGCGAGGCCGGAGGGCATGGGCGGAGTCTCTGTTCGCGTTGATGTCCTACGCGAATAGACTGGTCCGCGCGCTCCGGTCGAGCCCTAACCCTTGTTCAGGACGGCGTCGGCTTTCTTGTCGATCCGCTTTTCCTCGGCCTTGGACACGCGGCCGGCCTTCACGGCCTGGCCGGCGCGGGCCTTGGCGTTGCGGGCATGGGCCTTGTTCTCGATCGGATAGGCGCGCTTTTCGGGCTCGGCGAAGGCCTTGTCGGGCAGCTTGTCGCGTTTCTTGGCGTCGAGTTCGGCCATCGCGACTATTCCTTCGGATGGGCCAGGCCAAGGGCCTCGACGGGCGCGTCGTCGTCGCTGTCGTCGCCGTCGGGGGTGACGATCTCGGCCGGCTCGTCCTGCCGGGCCAGGTCACGGGCGCCGACGCCGCCGCCCTGCTGGATGTTGCGATTGGCCTCGACCGTCGAGGGGTCGTAGGTGTCGTCGGCTTCGTCGCCGTTGGTGACGTCAGGTTCGGCCATGGGAATTCTCCGGATGTCGTCACAAGCCAACGACCGGCGTCGCCCCGGCGTTCCCCCTGACCGCCTCTCAGATTCCCTGCAGCGGCCGTCAGAATAAAATCAGAGCCTGTGGCAGTTGCGATACCGCCGCGACAGACCAGATATGCGAGACGCCGACGCGGGGTCGGCGAACCCTTCACGGACCACCTCATGCCCACACTGTTCGATCCGCTCGTCCTCGGCGACCTTGAACTGCCCAACCGCGTCGTCATGGCGCCGCTGACCCGGCTGCGGGCCGGTCCGACCCAGATCCCCAACGCCTTGATGGCCGACTACTACGCCCAGCGCGCCTCGGCCGGTCTGCTGATCACCGAGGGCGTGCCGGTCGTCCCGCAAGGCGTCGGCTATCAGGGCGTACCGGGCATCTGGTCGCAGGAGCAGGTCGAGGGCTGGAAGCTGGTCACCAAGGCCGTGCACGACAAGGGCGGCCGCATCTTCATGCAGATCTGGCACGTGGGCCGGATTTCCGACCCGTCGTTCCACGGCGGCGCGGCGCCCGTGGCCCCCAGCGCCATCGCGGCCAAGGGCCACGTCAGCCTGCTGCGTCCCGAACGCCCCTACCCCACGCCCCGCGCCCTGACGACCGACGAAGTGGTCGGGGTTGTCGAGGCTTTCCGCAAGGGCGCGGAGAACGCCAAGGCCGCCGGCTTCGACGGCGTCGAGATCCACGGCGCCAACGGCTACCTGCTCGACCAATTCCTGCAGGACGGTTCGAACCAGCGCACCGACCGCTACGGCCGCTCGATCGAGAACCGCGCCCGGCTGATGCTTGAGGTCGCCGACGCCGCCGCCTCGGTGTTCGGCCCCGGCCGGGTCGGCATGCACCTGGCCCCGCGCGCCGACAGCCACTCGATGGGCGACAGCGACCTGGCCGCGACCTTCGGCTATGTGGCCAAGGAACTGGGCAAGCGCGGCATCGCCTTCCTGTGCGCCCGAGAATATGACGGCCCCGACAGCCTTGGCGCCGATCTGAAGAAGGCCTTCGGCGGCGTCTATATCGCCAACGAGAAGTTCACCGCCGCCACCGCCCAGGCGGCCCTGGACGCGGGCAAGGCCGACGCCGTCGCGTTCGGCAAGGCCTACATCGCCAATCCAGACTTGGTGGAGCGCCTGCGGCTTGGCGCGCCGCTGAACGATCCGGACCCGACCACCTTCTATGGCGGCGACGGCCGGGGCTATGTCGACTACCCCGCTCTGAAGACGCCCGTCGCGGCCGCGGCCGAATAGCCAAAGCGCCCAAAAGGCAGGGATTTTCGCCTCGGTCCGTATCCGCTGCGCCATTTACCGCGTTGGGTCTTCACCATACGCCGCGTAGCGGATACAGGCTTGGGCATGAGCAAGACCAACAATCACTGGAAGACCGTCCTGCAGCGCGGCGCCAACGCCCTGGCCTTCCGGATCACCAGCCCGCCCAACGCCGTCAAGCCGACCCTGGTGGCCGAGCCCGCGCCGCAAAAGCGCGCCCTGCCCATCACGGTCTATCAGGCGGTGTCCGTTTGCGCCCTGGTCGACAGCTGGGTGGCGGTCGGCGAAGGCGAGGTCCTGATCGACCGTCCCGCCGTTCTCATCCGGCAAAAACTGGTGACCGCCAAGGCCGCTGAACCGATCGGCAGCACCCAGTCGCCGTTCTCGACCGGCTACGCCGCCGACTACCGGTTGGAACTGGCCCGACTGGCCTGGCTGGCGATCATCGCCGACCCGGCGGGCCGGCTGGAAGCGCTGGCCGCGGCCTATGCGCCGCCGGAGCCTCAGGTGAAGCTGGTTTAAGCGCCCCGCCCTACCAGGCCCCCGTATTCGGCATCGAGGCCCAGGGCTCGGCCGGTTCCAGATTGCCGTCCTGCAGCAGTTCGACCGAGATGTTGTCGGGCGATCGGACGAACGCCATGTGCCCGTCGCGCGGCGGGCGGTTGATCGTCACGCCCATGTCCATCAGCCGTTGGCAGGTCTGGTAGATGTCGTCGACCCGATAGGCCAGGTGGCCGAAATTACGCCCGCCCTGATAGTCCTCGGAATCCCAATTGTAGGTCAGTTCGACCAACGGCGCCTTGCGCTCCTTGGCCAGCTCGACGTCCTCGGGCGCGGCCAGGAACACCAGGGTGAAACGCCCCTTGTCGTTCTCCATCCGATACATCTCGGTCAGGCCAAGGCCTTCGCAATAGAAGCGCAGCGAAGCGTCGAGGTCCTTCACGCGGACCATGGTGTGCAGATAGCGCATGGGCGGCTCCTAAGGTCGGATGGGCGTGGCGCAGGATACAGCGGGGGCCCGCCGCGCCGCATCCCACATTTTATCGAGAAGACCGACCGCGAGGCCTATTCGCCGGCCCGCGCGGCCTGGCCCTGCAGAACCTGTTGGGCCTGCTCCACCGCGTCCATCAGATGGCCCAGGGCCAGGCCCTCGGGACTGTCGGCGCGGTAGATCTCGCGCAGGGCCGGCACCCGGTCCTTGCAGGCGGCCATGGCGTCCAGGGCTCGATCGATCTTTCGCGTCAACATGACAGTAACCGCCGTTTTTGTTCTATCTTTGTTCTAGCTTGGCGGTTTTCGGAATTCAATCTCCAACCACTTCGGCCGCCACCGGTTTCTCCCGAGTCTGTCGCCGCCACAACGCCGCGTATTCGCCGCCGGCCTCCAAAAGGGCCGCATGGCCGCCACGCTCCACAACCTTTCCCCGGCGCAGCACGATGATCTCGTCGGCGTCGGCGATCGTCGACAAGCGGTGGGCGACGACCAGCGTCGTGCGCCCGGCCCGCGCCTTGCGCAAGGTGGCCTGGATGGCGGCCTCGGTGCGGCTGTCCAGGGCGCTGGTCGCCTCGTCCAGGATCAGCACGCGGGGGTCGGCCAGCAAAGCCCGGGCGATGCCCACGCGCTGGCGCTCGCCGCCCGACAGCTTCAGCCCGCGCTCGCCGACCTTTGTGGCCATGCCCTCGGGCAGACTTCGGATGAACTCGCCCAGCTCGGCCGCCTCGGCGGCGGCCCAGACCTCGGCCTCGGAGGCGTCGGGGCGGGCGAAGGCGATGTTGGCGATCAGGCTGTCGTTGAACAGGGCCACGTCCTGGGGCACCAGGGCCACGGCCCGACGCAGCGAGGCCTGTTTCAGCGCCTTTAGGTCGTGGCCGTCCAGGGTGATCCGGCCGGCTTGGGGATCGATCATCCGCAGGGCCAGGCGCACCAGGGTGGTCTTGCCGGCCCCGGACGGGCCGACGATGGCCACCGTGGTCCCCGGCTCGGCCGAGAAGCTCACCTCCGCCAGCCCTTCCGACCGCGCGCCGTGCTTGAACGACACCGCCTCGAAGGCCACCGCCCCGCCGCGCTGGTCGGCCGAGGGCGGCAGGTCGATGGCGTCGGGGGCGTCGGCGACGTCGGGCCGCTGGCGCTGCAGGTCGAGCATGGCCTCCATGTCGATGAACGATTGGCGGATCTCGCGATAGGCAAAGCCCAGGATGTTCAGCGGGCCGTACAGATTGACCAGGATCAGCACGGCGGCGGTGACATCGCCGGGGCCGATCCGGCCCGCGGCCGCCTCGGCGCCGGCCAGGACGGCCATCATGCCCAGGCCCAGGCTCATCACCGCCGACTGCACGGTGTTGAGCAGGGTCAGGGAGTTGGTGGCCTTGACGTTGGCCGCGCCATAGGCCGCCAGGGCGGTCTCATAGCCGCCGACCGCCCGCTCTTCGGCCCCGAAGGCCTTGACCGTTTCGTAGTTCAACAGCGCGTCCACGGCCCGGCCGGCGGCTTCCGCGTCGGCCTCGTTCATCACCCGGCGATGGCCGATCCGCCAGTCCGAGATCGTGAAGGTCACCACGCCGTAGATCACCACCGTGACCACCGCCGTCAGGGCGAAGCGCCAATCATAGGCCTTGGCCAGCACGATGGCGGCCATGATCAGCTCGACCGCGGTCGGGGCGATGTTGAACACCAGGCCGCGCAGCAGGAAGTCCATCGACCGCGCGCCGCGATCGATCACTCGCGACAGCGAGCCCGTGCGCTTGGTCTGGTGGAAGTCGATCGACAGCGACAGGGCGTGGGCGAAGGTCTCGACCGCCGCGCGGGTCTGGGCCGCCTGGGCCACGGGGGTGAACACCGCATCGCGCGCTTGCGGCGCGACGGCGGCGATGAAGCGGATCAGGGCCCAGCCGCCGGCCAGGGCCGCGAAGCTCAAGCCCACCTGGACCGCCGCCCCCTGCCCGGCGCTCAGCGTATTGACCGCCTTGCCCAGCAGCAGCGGCGCGATCACGCCCAGGAACTTGCCGACGAAGGTGAAGACCAGGGCCAGGGTCACGCGCCAGCGCAGCCCGGGAGCCTTGGAGCGCATGACGAGACTGAACAGGTCCGCCAGGGCCTTCCAGCCATTGGCCTTGACCTCGGGGGCCGCGATCGCGCCCGCCACCGCTCCGGATCGCGCCATGCCCCTCACTGAGCGCCGCCCAGCAGTTGGGTGGTCTGCAGGCCGCCACCGGGCGTCATCCAATCGACGCGCCAGCCCGCGGCCGAGAGCGTGGAACGCATCGGCCCCGCGGTGGCGGGCAAGGGCTGACTGACGTCGACGACCACCTGCTGCTCGCCGCCCTCGCCCGCCACCTGAATCGTGTGGGCGCCTTCCGCCAGGGGCTGGTCGAGCGAGATCGAGAAGCGGCCGTCCGCCCCCACCTTGCCTTCGCCGCGCGTGGCGCGATCGACCCTCACCCCCAGGCCCGCCCCCGGCGTGCCGACGCCGGACACCACGGCCCCGCCGCCACGGTCATAATCGATCGCCAGAACGTGGGGCGACAGCGAGACCTGGCCTAGCACCTCGGCCCCGGCTCCGGCCCGCAACAGCGCCGCGACACCGCCCGGCGCAACCATCAGATAGCCCTGAGCCTGCACGGTCCGACCGTCGATCGTCATGGACAGGCCATAGAGCCGCGGCTCGGCCGCCAAGGGCGCTAGGAGCCGCCAGGCGCCGGCCGCGTCGGTCTTGCCCATCAGCACCTCGCCGGTCGGTGCCCCCAGCCTCACGCTGGCCAGAGGCTCGGCCTGGCCCGACAGCGCCACCGCGTCTCCCTGACGGATCGCCGAGACCACGCGCGGCGGCTTGAGATAGCCGGCCTGGGACGAAGGCTGCTCGGTCTTGGTCGCCGCCGGATCGCGTCTCCAGCCTTGGTCCTCGCCGCCGCAGGCGCCCAACGTCGACGTGGCCAGCACCGCCACGACCCACGCTGACTTGAGGGGGGACGACTTGAAACCGATCTCGCGAATCCTGATCATGGCGTATCCAACGACCGACCACGCCCCGGCGGCCTGCTTCTTGGGTGTTCACGTGCGGCGCGCCGACCTTGCCAACAAGGACCGGCGCGCTGTTTATTTTTCTGGAGTGGACGACGATGCCCGACCTGTCCAGCGGACAAACCGGCGACGCCAAGGCGGTCTGCGTCTATTGCGGTTCGTCCAATGCGGCCGACCCGGCGTTTCTTGAGGCCGCGTTCGAGATCGGCGGCGATTTCGCCAAGGCCGGGTTGAAGCTGGTCTACGGCGGCGGCGGCGTGGGGCTGATGGGCGCGACGGCCCGCGGGGCCCACGAGGCCGGCGGTCAGGTGCTGGGCATCATTCCGGATTTCCTGCGCGGTCGCGAGCAGCCGTTCGACGATGTCGAGACCGTGGTCGTCACCTCGATGCACGAGCGCAAGATGATGATGTTCGAGCGTTCGGACGCCTTCGTCGTGCTGCCCGGCGGCATCGGCACGCTGGAGGAGATCATCGAGCTGTTGTCCTGGCGCCGCCTGGACCTGCATCGCAAGCCGATCGTCTTCCACAATCCGGGCGGCTTCTGGGACCCGCTGTTCGCCCTGCTGCGGCACACCATCGACCAGGGTCTGACGCCGCCGGCCTTGGCCGACTGCTGGCGGGTCGAGGAAAAGGCCGGCGACATAACACCTTCCCTACTGGCCTGGCTGGCGGAAATCGGGCAGGAAGACGCGTTTTCAAACGTCCGTTTGTTGACTTAGTTGCCAAATGCAACGCATATAACTGCAGCCGATCTCCCAATGTCGGCCTTAGGGGATAGTAGGAAACAACCATGCGTATCTTTGTGACCGCGCTCGTCGCGGCCTCCGCCCTTTCGACCGGCGCTTTCGCCGCCGAAGGCGCTGTTCTCAAGCTCAAGACGCCCAGCAAGGCCCCCACCCTGATCCAGGACGGCGCCCAGTGGCGCTGCGCCGGCGACGTCTGCGCCGCGCCCCAGGTCAAATCCCTGCCGATCAGCCGCGCCTGCCGCAAGCTGGCCGCTGAACTCGGCGCGGTCGTGACCTTCAACTATCGCGGCGAAGAGCTGGACGCCGCCGGCATCGCCGACTGCAACACGGCCGCCAAGCCGTAAGCGCCTGTCCAGGCTTTTGGGCTCGAACCTCAAGATGAATACAGGGGCGGCCCGCTTGGCGGACCGCCCCTTTTTCTCGCCTACTTGCGGCCGGAGGGCCTGGGCTCGGTCACCGTCGGCTTCGGCGCCGGCCTTCCTCCGACCAGCATCCCGCCGATCAGGGCGAAGGACAGCATGGCGTGGCTCATTCTCGATACGTTCATTTGGCGGCGTCTCCCAGACTTGCTTGAAAAACAGGCGGGCCGTTGGACCAGGAGACGCGCGCGGCTTACAGGGGCTGCCCCCTCTTAGTCGTCAGCGCGTCGTCGGGAATCATGCGCCCGAGCTTGTGAAACGCAAGAAAAATCATCCGAACACTGACGAATTCCGCCTACGGACAATCGACGTTTCCCTTGCCG
>NZ_JBAPVS010000169.1:0-10910 GCF_049283275.1 Caulobacter sp.
GGGTTTCGCCCACGGCGTCACCCCGGCCAGCGGCCTGGCCCACGGCCTGTGGCTGTTCTGGGCCTTCGTGCCGCTGGCGCTCTTGGGGCTGGCGGCGGCTTGGCGGCTGGGGCGGGATTAGGCCTCCGCCAGCGCCGCCGCTTCCACTAGCTTGACCACGTCGCCCATGATCTCTGTGATCTTGAAGTCCTTCGGGGTGTAAATCCTCGCCACGCCCATCTGCTTGAGGATCAGGGCGTCGCCGTCGGGGATGATGCCGCCGACCACCACGGGGATGTGGCCCAGGCCCTCGGCGCGCATCACGCGGATGACCTCCTGCACCAGGTCCAGGTGCGAGCCCGACAGGATCGACAAACCTACGACGTGAGCACGTCCCTCCTTGGCGCGGCGGACGATCTCGTCGGGGGTCGAGCGGATGCCGTCATAGATCACCTCCATGCCGCAGGCCCGGGCCCGGGTGGCGATCTGTTCGGCGCCGTTGGAGTGGCCGTCCAGACCAGGCTTGCCGACCAGATAGGTCAGGGTGCGGCCCAGCACGTGCGAGACGCGCTCGACCTCGGCCTTCACCGATTCCACATCCTCGGCCTCGCCGGTGGAGACCACCACCGCCACGCCGGTCGGGCCGCGATATTCGCCGAACACCTCGCGCAGGGCCCCCGCCCACTCGCCGGTGGTGACGCCCGCCTTGGCGGCGACGATCGAGGGTTCCATGATGTTTCGGCCATCGGCGGCCGCGGCCTTCAGGTCGGCGAGGGCCGCCTCGGCGGCGACCGGGTCGCGGGCCGCGCGCCAGGCCTTCAGTCGCTCGACGACACCGGCCTCCAGGCGCGGATCGACGGTTTCGATGCTGCTCTCCCCGGCCGACAGCGGGGAGTCCTCGCTGTCGGTCCAGCGGTTGACGCCGACCACGGTCATGTCGCCGGTTTCGACCGAGCGCACCCGCCTGGCGTTTGAGCCGACAAGCTCGGTCTTCATGTAGTCGATGGCGTTCTGGGCTCCGCCCATCGCGTCGATCAGGGCCAGCTGCTCCAGCGCGCCCTTCGACAGCTCCGCGACCTTGGCCTCGACCACGTGGCTGCCGTCGAACAGGTCCTCGTATTCCAGCAGGTCGGTCTCATAGGCCAACACCTGTTGCAGGCGCAGGGACCACTGCTGGTCGAACGGACGCGGCAGACCAAGCGCCTCGTTCCAGGCCGGCAGTTGCAAGGCCCGGCAGCGGGCATCCTTGCTGAGCGTGACCGCCAGGGCCTCGATCAGGATGCGGTAGACGTTGTTCTCGGGCTGCTGCTCGGTCAGGCCCAGGCTGTTGACCTGCACGCCGTACCGAAAGCGCCGAGCCTTCTTGTCCTGCACCCCGTAGCGCTCCAGCAGGATCTGGTCCCACAGCCGGGTGAACGACCGCATCTTGCAGAGTTCCGTCACGAACCGCACGCCGGCGTTGACGAAGAAGCTGATGCGCGAGGCGACGATCTCGAAGTCCTCGTCCGGCACCTGGCCGCCGGCCTTGACGGTGTCGAGCACACTGATGGCGGTGGCCAGGGCGAAGGCCAGCTCCTGCTCCGGCGTCGCGCCGGCCTCCTGCAGGTGGTAGCTGCAGACGTTCATCGGGTTCCATTTCGGAACCTCGATATAGCACCAGGCGATCATGTCGCCGATCAACCGCAGGCTGGGGCCCGGCGGGAAGATGTAGGTGCCGCGGCTCAGATACTCCTTGATCAGGTCGTTCTGGGTGGTGCCCTGCAGCAACTTGCGGTCGGCGCCCTGCTCGTCGCCCAGGGCCACGTACATCGCCAGCAGCCAGGCGGCCGGGGCGTTGATGGTCATGGAGGTGTTGGACTGCTCCAGCGGGATCTGATCGAACAGCTGGCGCATGTCGCCCAGGTGGGCGATCGGCACGCCCACCTTGCCGACCTCGCCGCGCGCCAGGATGTGGTCGGCGTCGTAGCCGGTCTGGGTGGGCAGGTCGAAGGCGACGGACAGGCCGGTCTGGCCCTTGGCCAGGTTGGCCCGATACAGCGCGTTGGACTTCTCGGCCGTGGAGTGGCCGGCATAGGTCCGGAAAATCCACGGCGCATCCGGCGCGTGCTGGTACGGCTTGCCTGACATCCTCGCTCCCGATCGCCTTATCGTTCTTAATTACCAACGATAGTGAACCGGCTCTTGCTGCGACGCAATATCGCACAAGCGAAGAGAAGCTTAGAACGGCCGCTTGCCCGTCACCACCTCGCACCACGGTCGAAAACCACCCGCCAGGCTGTGGAGCGGATACTTGAGGATGGCGTCAGCAACCTACGCGCGCCCATAGGCCGTTTGGCCTATCGCGCCGCGTGAAAGAACTGTGACCTATGGCGACGTCCAACCAGGGGGCGGAAGCCATGATCCACATCGTCACATCGCAGAACCGCCACCTCTACGGCCCCCAGCTGTGGGCCATGCACCAGCAGCGGCGCGAACAGTGCGTCGAGAAGAACGGCTGGGTCGACCTGGTCGTCCTCGAGGGGGGCGAGATCGACGACTATGATGATCTGAGCGCCATCTACCTGCTCGGCTTCGACGACGCGATGAGGCTGGAGGTCGGCCTACGCCTGCACCCCACCGAACCGCGCTGCATGCTGGCCGACAAGTTCCCCCATCTGATCGCGCCGGAAGAAACGCCCAAGAAGGGGCCCGACGTCTGGGAGGCCACCCGCCTGTTCACCACCGAGGTCTATCGAGCCAAGAAGGGGCCCGGTCGCGGCGCCCGGGTGTTCGAGGTGTGGGCCGCGGCGATGGAGCTGGCCCTGATCAACGGCGTCTCGCGCTTCGTCGGCATGATCGACATGTCGCTGTATCCGGGGATCTTGAACTCGCCGATCGACACCCGGCTGGTCGGCCTGCCCCGGCCCTACGCCTACGGCGTGGTCGCCGGCTCCGAGATCGCCCTGTCGCAGGCGCTGCTGGATCGGGTGCGCGAGGCGATCGGCATGGACGGATCGGTCGGCTACCACGTCGACGAGCTAGACCTGCGGGCGTTCGGCGATCTGGCCGCCGTGCAGCGCCAGGCCATTAGCGCCCAGGTCCCGCAGCGCCGTCCCGGTTCGGCGCGAGACGAACAACTGGCCGCCGAAACGCTCTACCGACTCAACGACGTCTTCGGCGAGGCCCGCCGCATCTGGGCCGAACGCGACGATCGCCGCCAAGCGGATCAACTCAACGCCTAGAGGTTGCCAAGCCTGAAACAATCTTGCCTGGAATTCGCCTAAATCGAGGCGTGTACCTCCATGGGTTAGCGCGAGCCTGGGACTAACCAACCCGGCTTCAGCGACCTAACGCCGCGCCTTGCCATGTCGTCGTTCCATGAACGTGTCGGACGTGTCATTGTGTGGAGACAACCTTTGGAGGCGAAACTTGAGCGAAGAAACCGAGGGCCGGCGCCCCAATCCCGTCGATCTGCATGTCGGTGGCCGTGTCCGGATGCGTCGCAAGCTTTTAGGCGTCAGCCAAGAACAACTGGCCGATTCGCTGGGCCTGACTTTCCAGCAGGTGCAGAAGTACGAGCGTGGCGCCAACCGCGTCAGCGCCTCCAAGCTGTATGAAATCGCCAAGACCTTGCAGGTCCCGGTGGCGTTCTTCTTCGATGGCCTGGCCGACCCTATGGAAGGTTCGGACGGCGACGAAGTCGGCCAAAAGGCCGAACGGATCGTGCAGGAATTCCTGACCACCCCCGAGGGTCTGGAACTGGCCGAAGTGTTCCCCAAGATCGGCCGCGGCCGCGTGCGCCGTCAGGTTCTCGACCTGGTTCGCGCCATGGCTGAAGACGCCGCTCGGGTCGAAACCTCCGCCTGAACCAGCGACGACCGCTAATCGGTTCGGGCCCCGGCGATTGCTCGCCGGGGCCCGAACTTTTTTGGCCCGTCGTCTTGGTCGCCTAGCTGGCTGAAATGTTGCGTTGGCTGGCCTGCCAGATGCGCTTGGCCATCTGCAGCGCGGCCGGCGCCAGACCCCGCAGGTCGTGGCTGCGCAGGATCTTGAGGCCGAATTCGCGGTCCTTCTGCCAGACCACCTTCACGTCATGGGCGTAACCGCTGACCAGATTGACCAGCTGAACGCTTGTCGGCGGAATGGTGCTCGACAGCATCTGGATGCGCAGACCCGTCTCGGACTGGTCGCGCACGACGCAGTCCCACGCAAAGGCGCCGCAGAGCACCTTCGCGGGATGCTGCATCGCCGTGCGAGGGCCGATGCGCCGATCAAGAGCCGCGTCAGAACCAAATTTGGACATGCCCCTACCAACGCGCGGCGGCGTTAATCGGCGGTGCAGCGGAACGGTTTATTTGCCGCTAACCACGTCTCAAGCCATGATTATCGGCCAGAAACGCTCGGAAATCGCCGTGCTGCGCCCCAGCGGGCCTACCGCTCGGCCTCCGCCTTGAGGCTGGCCAGGCCGGCCTCGAAATCCTTGCCGGCCATCCTGTCCATGTTGAAGATCACGTCCATCACCTTGAACAGGAACGGGGACGGCCCCTCCATGGCCCAGGTGACGCGGGTGGCGTCGCCTTCGGGGGCCAAGGTGAAGATCGCCCTATTGTGAGCTTGCATCGGCTTGGTGAAGTCCAGGCTGGTGACCAGCTTCGACGGCGCGGCGGCCTCGACGATCTCCATGCGCCCGGCTCCGGCCTTGCCGCTGCCGCTCCAGGCATAGGTCGAGCCCAGCCCGCTGGCCGGACCGCCATAGGTGCGGGTCATGGCTGGATCGAGCTTCTCGTAAGGCGACCAGGCGCCCCATTTATGGAAGTCGTCGATCAGGGCGTAGATCTTCTCCGGCGGCGCCTTGATCATGGTCGAGCGGGCGATGCGGAAGTGGTTGGGCTTGGTCGAAGCGTAGCCCAGCAGGGCGACGATCGCGACGGCGACGACGATAGCGATGATCTTGAGCATGGTTGTCCCCTGCGTGTTCTGGCCGGTCTCGGCGTCAGGCCTTGGGCGTGGTGGCGATCGACCAAGAGAACCCATAAGGGTCCTTCAACTGGCCGTAGCGGTCACCCCAGAACATCACCTGCACCGGCAGGGTCACCTGGCAGCCGGCCGCGACGGCCCGCTCGAACCACGCGTCCACGTCGTCGACCTGCAGGTGCAGCGAGAAGGCGGCGGGCTTTTCCTGGGCGTAGCCGTGCTCGGGATAGAAGTCGCTGAGCATCAGCGAATTGCCGTTGATCAGCAGGTGGATGTGCATGGTCCGGCCCTGCTCGTCCGGCGGGATGCGGTAGAGGTCCTGGGCCCCGAAGGCCTTGACGTAGAAGTCGGCGGCCTGGCCGGCGTTGGTCGGCGACAGATAGGGCACGATGCCGCCGGAGACAGGCGGCAGCGGGGGCATCTGCTGTTGGGTGTCGGTCATGGGTCTCTCCTGGCAAGAGGTTGGGTCGGGGTCGTGCGAAGGACGCGCGGCGCGGCGCCCTCCCGACAATCGCCGGAAACTTTTTCGCCTATTGGCCGGCGCTTTCCTTCATCAGCCGGTCCAGGTGCAGGCGGATGTGGGCGGCCTCGGCGGCGGTGTTGGCCAGGGCGATGGCCTGGTCGAAGGCGACGCGCGCCTCGTCCTTGCGCCCCAGTTGCAGCAGCAGCCCGCCCTTCAGGCCGAAGAAGTGAAAATAGCCCGACAGCTTGGGCGCCAGGGGTTCGATCATCGCCAGGGCCGCCCCGGGCCCCGCCACCTTCGACACCGCCACGGCGCGGTTCAGGGTGACCACCGGCGACGGCGCCAACTGCTCCAGATCGCCGTACAGCAGATCGATGCGCGTCCAGTTCGTTTCTTCGGCCCGCTCGGCGCGGTCATGCTCGGCGGCGATGGCGGCCTGCACCAGATAGGGGCCGGGCCGGCGATGGCGCACGGCCTTGTCGATCAGGGCCAGGCCTTCGGCGATCATCCGTCCGTTCCACAGGCCCCGGTCTTGATCCTCCAACAGCACCACCGCCCCTTCGGCGTCGAAACGGGCCGGGGCGCGGGCGTGCTGCAGCAAAAGCAGGGCGGTCAGGCCCATGATCTCCGGCTCGCTGGGGAACAATCGCAGCAGCAACCGCGCCAGGCGGATGGCCTCGCCGCACAGCGAGCCGCGGGTCAGCAGCGCCTGGCCGCCGGCCGAATAACCTTCGTTGAAGACCAGATAGACCATGGCCGCCACGGTGTTCAGCCGCGCGGCCCGCTCCTGCGCGTCAGGCGCGCCGAACGGCACGTCGGCCGCCCCGATCCTGGCCTTGGCGCGGGTGATCCGCTGCTCCATCGCCGACTCGCCGACCAGGAAGGCGCGGGCGATCTGGCGCACGGAGAGACCTGAGACGATGCGCAAGGCCACGGCGACCTGCTGGGTGGCCGGCAGGTCCGGATGGCAGCAGATGAACAGCAGCCGCAGCACGTCGTCGCGATAATGATCGCCGTCCAGCCGGTCGACCAGGGCGGCCTCGGCGTCTTCCAGGTCGGAGATCAGCTCTTCCGGCGGCAGCGGCGCCGACTTGCTCTGCTTGCGCACCCCGTCCAGGGCGGCGTTGCGGCCGACCAGGATCAGCCAGGCGGTCGGGTCGCGCGGCGGACCGTTCTTGGGCCAGGCCTTCAGGGCGCGCAGGCAGGCGTCCTGAAAGGCCTCCTCGGCGGTGTCCAGGTCGCGGAAATAGCGCAGCAGAGCCGCCAGCGCCTGAGGCCGGGCCGCGGTCAGGGCGGCGTCGATCCAGGCCGCGTCGATATTGGCGATGGTCATGCCCCCGTTCCCTTCACGCGATCCGGCTTCCCCCGCGCTTCGGCCAGATGGCCGGGACGATAGACGGCCAGCGGACGGATTTCATAGGCGCCCCGGTCGGGGTTGGCGGCGGTCAGGTCCCGCGCCACGTCGATCGCCGCTTCCAGGTCCCCGCAATCGACGACATAGAACCCCAGGAGCTGCTCCTTGGTCTCGGCGAACGGCCCGTCGATCACCCGTTGCTCGCGCCCCTTGCGCAGGGTGACGGCGGCCGTTGTCGGCAGCAGGCGGGCAACCGCCCCCAGCCGGTCGGCGGCGGCCAGGCCGGCCTCGACCATCCCCAGGCGAGCCATGACCACGGCGTCCTCCGCCGGGCTCCAGGCGCCGATCGCATCCTCGAAATTGTAGCAGAGAATGGCATACAGCATCGGACCGCGCACCTTGTCGCACCCAGGACGATCAGGAACCCCGCAATCCGACATCACGGGCTCGAAAAATCGGGCGCTCGGGTTTCTCCCACGGTGAAGGAGCCCTATTTTCGCCAAGGCGCTCCTTGACGGTCCGGTCGCCGACACAAAACCATAAACACACCACGGCAAAGGGGAGGTGGCGCTCGTAACCAGGAGCCGTTCGCGTGATTCTATGGCTTTCGACATTCGTCATCGTGTTCCTGCTCGGCATGTTGGCCTGGCCGAGCATAGCGCCTCGCATTGACGCCATTCGCCGTCGTCGCCGCAGCGCGCGTCGCCGAAGCTATTTCCAGGACTGATCTCCCAGCCCCCGCGCGCGCCGGCCGGGCGCTGTTCCCGAGCATGTTCGACGCGTTTTTGGGCAATCGCGCGCGCACCTGGAAAACCCTTACTGAAATTGGGAACCTACTCAGTTCGAAGGCCGTTGGCCTAGCTCCGAGATCAACCACAGGACGCATGGTTCAGTGCCCAGTACCCGCGTGCCCAGTACCCGCGTGCCCATTTCCCTGGGGTGCAGCGCTCCGCTTCTCGAGCCCGAGCCGCGTCTCCCCCCGATCCTGTCGAGGATCTTAACCAAGGCGCCCGTCTACCTTACCTACATCCGCGAACGGCCGGCCTGGCTGCTGTTCATGACCTTCGGGCGTCTGCTGCCGATCCGGCGGGCGGAGCGCTTCCTGCGGCGCGCGAAACCCAGTCCGATCGCCCTCAATCCCAGCGCCAGGATCGAGGTGGACGATCCCTCGGCCGTCATCCCGACCCTGGTCCGCGACGGCCTCGCCGAAGGGTTCCGGCTGAAGCCCGAGGTCCTCGCGGAGATCCTGGCCTTCGCGCGCACCCATCCCTGTTTCGAGCGCGACGAAGCCCGCGCGGGCTTCCTTCCCGGCGACATCGCCGCCGTCAACGCCGACCGCGATCACGACGTGGTCGCCGCCTACTATTTCGACACCGTCCAGCGCTGCGCCGCCATCATGGATCTAGTCGCCGATCCCCTGCTGCGCAGCGTCGCCGACAGCTATCTGGGCAAGCGGGCGGAGCACATCCGGACGCGCCTGTGGTGGAGTTTTCCCGGCGAGAGGATCAAGGCTTCCGACCTGCACGCGGCCGCCCAGGACAGCTTCCACTTCGACATGAACGACTGGCAGACCTTGAAGTTCTTCTTCTACATCACGCCCGTCACCGAACGATCCGGTCCGCATCAGTACATCCGGGGCAGCCACGACCGGCGCGCGCTCCGCCACCAGCTCACCCTGGTCCTGGCCCACGACGGGCGCGACGTCGTCAAACGCTACGGCGCCGGGAACCTGAAAAGCGTGGTTGGAGACGCCGGCTTCGGCTTCGCCGAGGACCCATTCGTCTTCCACACCGGCACGCGCTGCCTCGACGCGCCGAGACTCATCCTGGAACTGGAATACGGCCCCTCGACGCCCAGCCCGAGCTACCGGTACGGGGTGCGGCTATAGGACGACGAAAGCCGCCTTGGGCCTGCGGGACGCCAAGAAGCCGTCCTCGTCGAACCGGCCCTCGTCGCCGGTGCGGGTTCGTATTTTGGAGCAAACCGCGTGGTGGCTGGGGGCGGGATCGAACCGCCGACCTGTGGGTTATGAATCCACCGCTCTAACCATCTGAGCTACCCAGCCGCACGAAGCGGAGGCGGGCTTATAAGCGCAAAGCGGGGGCGGCTTCAAGTCCGTCCGAGCATCAGATCGAGCACCGCGTCCAGACGCCGCTGCAGGCTTTGCGGACCATAGTCGGCCAGGACCTTGGCGCGGGCCGCCACGCCCAGCGCGCAGGCCTTTTGCGGCGTCGCGATCAGGCCGGCCAGGGCCTGGGCTAAGGCGGCCGGGTCGCCCGGCGGGACCAGGACGCCGTCCGCGCCGGCCTCGATCATCTCCACCGGTCCTGGAATCGCGGCCGACACCACGGGCAGGCCCACGGCCATGGCCTCCAGCAGCACCAGCGGGAAACCCTCCTGGTAGGACGGAAAGGCAAAGACGTCGCCGGTCGCCAGGAAGCCCGAGACGTCGCCCCGCCAACCGACCAGGCGCACGCGTCCACCCAGGTTGTGCTTGGCGATCAGCCCCTCCAGCTTCGCGCGCTCGTCACCTTCGCCGGCGATCTCGCAGTCGAAAGCCTGACCCCCAAAACCTTCCCACCCATTGCGCAGCAGGGCCAGGGCGGCGATCAGCACGTCGAAGCCCTTCTTGGGGTGCAGGCGGCCGGCCGCGACGATGCGCGGCGAACAGACACCGTCACGGAAGGGCGTCGCCACGGTCGTCGGCGGCTTCACCGCATTGGGGACGAAGTGCACGCGCTGCGCCGGCACGCCCCGTTCGATCGCCAGGTCGGCCAGGTGCCGGCCGACGCAGACATAATGGGTGCGGCCAAAGTGGGGACCGGACGCCTCGACGTCGAAGACCGGCTTGTGCACGCAGATCGCCAGCACGGCTCCAGGCGGCGCGACCTTGGCCATCAGGCGGGCCGGGCGCTGGCCGTGGCTGAGGATCAGGTCAGGCGCGGTCGCCTGGACGATCCTTCGGGCCGCGCCCAGCGTGACCGGATCCCAGTCTGTATAGGCCGGCATGGTCGCCAGAGGCGGGACGCGGCCGCTCTGCTGGAGGGCGACCTTGCCGCCGGCCCGCACCAGGCCCGTGGCCGTCCCGCCGTGTCGGGCGGCATAGGCTTCCAACACCGGCTGGTAGTCGAGGAACACCTGCTCCAGACCGCCCAAGCCCTTGCCCAACATGGCGTGCAGGATGGCGGTCAAGGCAGGCTCCGTCTCGGTTCGGGAAAGGCCGGACCTTCGTCGGCGGCGCCCCGCAAGTCAACGACGCCTCTTGGACTGTCACGATGGAGCGGATGACAATAGCACGTCGCGATGACAACGTAGTCACCTGACCCATCGTCTCCCCTCGCCAGGACAGTCCTCATGCGTCTTCGCCATCTCGCCCTCGCCGCGCTGGTCCTGTCGGCGTGCGGCCCCGCCAATACGGTCCAGGCCCTGCCCAATCCGCCGGTCGAGACCGGTCCGCCCAACGCCCCGGACCAGAAGCCGGCCTTCCCCCAGCAGACCCGCGCGCCGGAGGAAAAGCTGGGGGTGGCCTATCAGGTCCAGACCCTGGCCACGGGCCTGGACCATCCCTGGGGCCTGGCCTTCCTGCCCGACGGCTCCAAGCTGGTCACCGAGCGGGCCGGCCGCCTGCGGATCCTGGGGGCCGACGGCAAGCTGTCGCCCGCCGTCGCCGACATGCCGGCGGTCTATGCCGAGGGCCAGGGCGGCCTGCTCGACGTGGCCCTGGACCCCGACTACGCCAAGAACGGCCTGATCTACTGGACCTATGCCGAGCCCCGCGCGGGCGGCAACGGCACGACGGCGGCGCGCGGCAAGCTCGTGCCCGGCGCCGCGCCGAAGCTGGAGAACGTCCAGGTGATCTGGCGGCAGCTGCCGACCATGGATTCGTCCCTGCACTTCGGCGGCCGCCTGGCCTTCGCCCGCGACGGGGCGCTGTTCGTCACCACCGGCGAACGCTCGATCCTTCCCGGCCGCATGCAGGCCCAGAAGCTGGACGCGGCCCTGGGCAAGGTGATCCGCATCCGCCCCGACGGCGCGATCCCGGCCGACAATCCCTATGTCGGCAACCCGCAGGCCAAGCCGGAGATCTGGTCCAGGGGCCACCGCAACCTGCAGGGCGCGACGATCAATCCGTGGACCGGCGAGCTGTGGACCGTCGAGCAC
>NZ_JBAPVS010000170.1:0-2423 GCF_049283275.1 Caulobacter sp.
CGCCCAAGGCGCCGCGCAGCCCCAGCAGGACCTGCCAGTTCCCCGCGAATCCATGGGCCATGGTGATCAGCGACCAAGCCGTGGCGAACAGGGCGAAGCCCAGCTTCAGCCCGATGGAGTCCAGCACGTAGCCGCACAGAGGCTGCAGCATCACGCCCAGCTGGAAGGCGCCGGTGATCCAGGAATATTCCTGCGGCCCGATGTGCAGGTCGGCCAGCACGGTCGGGGCCGCGACGCCCAGGGTGCTGCGGGTCAGGTAGTTGAGCACCGCGCCCAACATCACCAAGCCGATCATCCACCAGCGTAGCGCCCGGATCTTGCCGTTCATGCGTCTCTCCCGACTCCGCCTTGTGTCCCGGTCGCGCCGACGACGGTAGCGCTACCACGCATAGCCCGCTCCGCCGCCGCCCGCAAACCCACAACAGTCGTAGACCGCCGTGGATCGATCCGCGTCGTGGCGGCGTTTGTCTGCGGCAAGCCCCTGGAGAATCCGATGAGCCTCGAAGATCGCCTAGTGAAGAGCGCCGCCCTGATCGGCGTGAAGATCACCGACGCCGGCGGCCACAAGCTGGGCGCGATCCGCGAGGTGTTCATCGACCGCGACGCCGGCATCGCGCGCTACGTGGCGGTCGAGCCGTCCGGCCTGTTCGCGGCCGGCGGCAAGTTCCGCCCGCTGCCTTGGCGCCTGCTGACCTGGGACGACAAGGCCGAGGCCTATGTCGCCGACCTGACTCGTGACCGCTTCAAGGAGGTCCCGGCCTATGATCGGGATCAGCTGAACAGCGCCACCTATGGCTGGGCCGGGCAGGTGGAGAAGTTCTTCGAGTAGGTCCGGTTCAGGACCCATTCAGGCCTGCCGGCCGCGGCAAATCCTTGCGGTTCTTGGCCCGCCCTTGACTTCGCACCTGCAATAAACGACATAGCCCTCACGCCATCTGGCGTTATCGGCGCTCCAGCTGCGTGAAGGACCGTTTTCGGTTCAGCCTGTCGAGCGCCCTAAAGCTTCTCATCAGACCGCCCGTGTCACGCGGGGCGCTCCCCACCGACCCGCCGCCAGGCGAGCCGTGCGAGGATCGCATGCGCCGTCTCGTGGCTGCACGAAAGCATCTGACTTGACTCAATTCACCGATCTCGGCCTCGCCAAACCGCTTCTCAAGGCGCTGACCGACAAGGGCTACACCACCCCTACCCCGATCCAGGCGCAAGCCATTCCGTTGGTGATGTCGGGCCGCGACCTGCTGGGCATCGCCCAGACCGGCACCGGCAAGACCGCCGCCTTCGCCCTGCCGATCCTGCATCGCCTGGCCGAAGACAAGAAGCCGGCCCCGCGCCGCGGCTTCCGCTGCCTGGTCCTGTCGCCGACCCGCGAGCTGGCGACCCAGATCGCTGAAAGCTTCCGCGACTACGGCAAGCACATGGGCCTGACCGTCGCCACCATCTTCGGCGGCGTGAAGTACGGCCCGCAGATGAAGGCCCTGGCGGCCGGCGTCGACGTGGTCGTGGCCACTCCGGGCCGCCTGATGGACCACCTGGGCGAAAAGTCCGCCCACCTGAACGGCGTCGAGATCTTCGTCCTGGACGAAGCCGACCAGATGCTGGACCTGGGCTTCGTGGTGCCGATCCGCAAGATCGCCAGCCAGCTGCCCAAGGAACGCCAGAACCTGTTCTTCTCGGCCACCATGCCGTCGGAGATCGGCAAGCTGGCCGGCGAACTGCTGAAGAACCCGGCCCAGGTGGCGATCACCCCGTCGGCCACCACGGTCGAGCGCATCGATCAGCAGCTGATCTTCATCGAAGCCCAGCGCAAGCGTCCGCTGCTGGCCGAACTGCTGGCCGACAAGAGCGTGGAGCGCTCGATCGTCTTCACCCGCACCAAGCGCGGCGCCGACCGGGTGGCCAAGTACCTGGTCGCCAGCGGCATCGAGGCCGCCGCCATCCACGGCGACAAGACCCAGGGCCAGCGCGAGCGCGCCCTGGCGGCGTTCAAGGCCGGCCAGGTCAAGGCGCTGATCGCCACGGACATCGCGGCGCGCGGCATCGACGTCAATGACGTCAGCCACGTGTTCAACTACGAGCTGCCCAACGTGCCGGAATCCTATGTCCACCGCATCGGCCGGACCGCCCGCAAGGGCAAGGAAGGCATCGCCATCAGCTTCTGCGCCGATGACGAGCGTCCGCTGCTGAAGGACATCCAGAAGGCCACCCGCCAGACGATCCCGACCTTCGACCGTCGCAACGACAAGAACCTGGCGGCCGCCGCGGCCGTGGCCGACAAGCTGGCCCCGCCGGAGAAGTACGTCGATCCGCGTCGCGCCGACCCGCGCAACAACGTCCCGTCCGAACTGCGCCGCCAGCGCAACCGCCCCGCCAAGGGCGGCGGCAATGGCCAGGGCCAGGGCGGCAAGCCCGGCGGCCAGCAGAAC
>NZ_JBAPVS010000171.1:0-2488 GCF_049283275.1 Caulobacter sp.
GAGTTGCGCCTCGCCGGCGTTCAGGCCCGCGGCCATGGCGGCCGCGCGGGCCATCCCGGGGTTCCACCCCAGGCGCGGGGCCAGGCGCAGGGCCTCGTCCAGCACCCGTTGCTCGGTCGTATGGGCCCAGTCACCCGGGTCGTGAGGGGCTTCGGCGGTTTTGTCGCTCATGAATCCGAGTCTACACGGGAGTTTAGGCCGCGTCGCCATGGACAGAGGCCCCCGCCTCTGCTATCAGCCGCCCCTCGTCGCCCGGGAGATCCCTTTCCGGGCTTATCAGGTTTTGTTCGCCCGCCCGGCCCCTGAGAGGGACTCGGGAAGATGGTCGGGCCGTCGAATGGAGAGAGACCCCTGGTCCAGATTTTCGTCCGCGACAACAACGTCGATCAGGCCCTCAAGGCCCTGAAGAAGAAGATGCAACGCGAAGGCTCGTTCCGCGAAATGAAGCGGCACGTGCACTATGAGAAGCCGTCGGAAAAGCGCGCCCGTCAAAAGGCCGAAGCTGTCCGCCGCGCCCGCAAGCTGGCCCGCAAGCGCGCCCAGCGCGAAGGCCTGATCCCGATGCCGAAGAAGCCGATCGGCGCGCGCTAAGCGACGCTTTCCAGGTTTCTGGAAACACCAAACCCGCGTGGAGCGATCCACGCGGGTTTTGTTTTGTCGGTCCTTCCCCTGTGGGGGAGGCGGCCGAAGGCCGGTGGGGGGAGTTTTAGGATCGTAGATCCTGCAGGATGCCGCCCGCCGATCACTCCCCCCTCCGTCGGCTTCGCCGACACCTCCCCTGCGGGGGGAGGACTTAGACCCCCGCCACGAATTCCACCGCCTTGACGATATGCCCGGCGAACGTCTCGCCCAGCAGCCGCGTGTGGGTCGCGGCCTCCACATGGTCGACATAGCCGCGCGCCGACCGTTCCGCCGGCGCGGCCTGCATCGCCTTGCGCTTCTCACGCCCCTTGACCGGCCCGGCGGTGACCACGGCCACCGGCCAATCGGGATCATAGGGCGGCGCGGCGACGGCCTGGCGCGCCGACTCAGACCACTGGGCCACCTCGGCGGCGGCGGCGCGGTTGTGGGGGCCGTTGGCGAAGGCCCAGCGCTTCTCGGCCTTGGCCGCCGGCGGCAGGCCGATCTTGTCGCCCAGGCTGGTGTAGACCAGCGGCTTGTAGAGCCCGAGCGACGCGCCGTGCGCCGCCCAGCGCGACGCCGTGGCGAAGGCCCGGATGAACGGCTTGAACGCCTCGGTCTCCGAAGCGTCGGCCGTGGCGGCGTCGACCAGCACCAGGCCGGCCACCTTGTCGGGATTGCGCCCGGCATACTCGCGCAGGCGCAGGCCGGCCATCGAGTGGCCGACCAGGATGAACGGCCCGGGTTCCGCTGAGGCGGCGACCAGCTTCTCGAAGTCGGTGACGATGGCCAGCCCGTCGCGCGGGGCGGGCCCCGGCGGCGAGAAGCCCAGGCCGGCCCGATCATAGGCGCAGGAGCGCCAGCCGGCGGCGCTCAGGGCCTCCTGGGTCGCGCCCCAGTCGGCGGCGAAGCCGAAGGCTCCCGCCTCCAGCCAGACCAGCGGACGATCGCCCGACGCGCCCTGGGACGGGCCTTCACAGACCAGTCGCAGCTGGCGTCCCTCGCCGATGTCGACCATCCGGCCCCGCGGCACGGAGTGACCGGCCGCCGACATCAGGCCGCCCACGGCGACGAACGAGACCAAGAGAAGAGTGAAACCGGCAAGGGCGCGTCCGACGTAGCTGAGCATGCGGTCACTCTAGCCGAGCCTCGATGTCCGTCGAGTGACAGAACACCCCCTAATTCGTTGAGCTAACCGTCGACGACGTTGATCCGCGTACGGATGCGGCCGCCCTTGACGCGGGTGACCACGCCCTCGCCGTTCGCCGTCATTTTGCCCTTCACGCCCTCGGGCCACTTGGAGACCTGGGCCAGGCGCACCTTGCGGCCCACCTTGGCGGCGGCCGTCAACGGCAGATCGTCCTTCTGAGCGAAGCTCTTGCCCATGAACAACGCCGGATTCAGCGGCTTGCCGGCCTTGTTGCGCAGTTCGAAATGCAGATGCGAGCCGGTCGAGCGGCCGCTGCTGCCGACATAGGCCACGGTGGTTCCGCGCTTGACGTAGGCGCCGGGCTTGAGGCCCGCGTCGCGGCCCAGGTGCGCATAGAAGGTGTGGAACCCGTCCCTATGGCCCACCTCGACGAAACGGCCATAGGTCGACGACACGCCGCTTCGCATGACGACCCCGTCGATAGCCACGTGAACGGGGGCGCCGGCGGGGGCGGCGATGTCGACGCCCTCGTGCAGGCGGCCGTTCTCTTCCCAGGGCATCTGACGCAGGCCGAACGGCGAATTGACCACATGGCCCGGCAACGGAGCGTCGAACACGAAGGCCGGCGGCGGCGGGGACGGCGGCTCGGGCGCCGTGACGGGCGCGACCTCCGGGGCCGGCGCGGCCTCGTCCAGGTCGGCGCCCATCGCGCCCACG
>NZ_JBAPVS010000172.1:0-34490 GCF_049283275.1 Caulobacter sp.
GTGCAGATCGGCGACGCCCTGATCAGCCTGACCGGCGGGGCGCTGGACGAGCCGCTGGGGCCGCTGGGCTCGTACCTGACGCCTGGCACGACCCTGGCCCTGCCGGCCAGGACCCGGTTCGGGGCCGCGGCGCTGGACCTCCATCCGCGCCCCGGCCTGACCTTGCACGCCGACCTGTCGATCGGCCGCACGGGGGTGGAGGGCGGCCTGCTGTCGCTGGACAGCGCCGTCAGCAGCGCCTGGCGGCTGGAGGCGGGCGCCGATTGTCGCCTGATCGGCTGGACCTGCTCGCGCCTGACCTTCGGCGTCTCACAGCCTCTGCGCATCGAGAGCGGCCAGTTTCGGGCCGTGCTGGCCGACGTGCCGCTGGCCTATGACGACCCGCTGACCTTCTCGACCCGCCGCTTCAGCGCCGCGCCCGACGGCCGCGAGATCGATCTCAACCTGGGCCTGGAGCGCGCCTTCGGGCCATGGCGCTCGCTGGTGGTGCGCACGAGTCTGGCCCTGCAGCCGGGTCACCAGGCCGACGCGGGGCCGGAGGTCGGGGCGCTGGCCACGTGGCGGTCGAGGTTTTAGGGGGCTCGCCCTCTCTGATCCGCTCATCCCGGCATTCGCCGGGATGAGCGGAGGAAGAGGAACGCTCTAGCCCCTTTCCTTCCGCCATTCCGCCGTTACAGTTCGCTCAAAACAAGTGTTTGAAGTGGAAGGAACGTCATGGCCCTCGACCTCGAGACCCGCGAGCAGTTGATCGACACGGTTCGCCGGTTCGTCGCCGAGCGGCTGCGTCCGATCGAGGCCAAGGTCGCCGAGGACGATGCGGTGCCGGCCGAGATCATCGAGGAGATGAAGGGCCTGGGGCTGTTCGGCCTGTCGATCCCCGAAGCGTTCGGCGGGCTGGGCCTGAACATGGAGGAGGAATGCCTGGTCGGCATCGAGCTGGGCCGCGCCTCGCCGGCCTTCCGCTCGGTGTTCGGCACCAATGTGGGCATCGGCAGCCAGGGGCTGGTCATGTTCGGCACCGACGCGCAGAAGGCCAAGTGGCTGCCCGGCATCGCCTCGGGCGAGATCGTCACCTCGTTCGCCCTGACCGAGCCGGAGGCCGGGTCCGACAGCGCCGCGGTCCAGACCCGCGCCACCCTGGACGGCGACGCGTACGTGCTGAACGGCTCCAAGCGCTACATCACCAACGCCGGCAAGGCCTCGCTGTTCACGGTGATGGCCCGCACCAATCCCGAGGTGAAGGGCGGTTCGGGCGTCTCGGCCTTCCTGGTGCCGCGCGATCTGCCGGGCCTTTCGGTCAGCAAGCCCGAGAAGAAGATGGGCCAGCAGGGCGCCCACATCCACGATGTCACTTTCGACAATGTCCGCGTGCCGGCCTGGAACCGGCTGGGCGCGGAGGGCGAGGGCTTCAAGGTGGCCATGCAGGTGCTGGACCGCGGGCGGCTGCACATCTCGGCGGTCTGCGTGGGGGTGGCCGAGCGGCTGGTCGCCGACTGCGTGGCCTATGCCAGCGAGCGCAAGCAGTTCGGCGCGCCCCTGGCCAGCTTCCAGATGGTGCAGGCGATGATCGCCGACAGCAAGACCGAAGCCCTGGCCGCGCGCGCCCTGACCCTTGAGACCGCCCGCCTGCGCGATTCGGGCGTGGGGGTGACCCTGGAAGCGGCGGCCGCCAAGCTGTTCGCCTCGGAAATGGTCGGCCGGGTCGCCGACCGGGCGGTGCAGATCTTCGGCGGGGCCGGCTATGTGGCCGACTACGGCATCGAGCGCCTGTATCGCGATGTGCGGATTTTCCGGATCTATGAGGGCGCCAGCGAGATTCAGAAGCTGGTCATCGCCCGCGAGACGCTGAAGCGGGGCGGGTAGGGCGCGGCGCTCGGTCGCGGAAGGCCGCCTTGATCTTGATCAAACCGTTAACCATAACCAGTCAATAGAGACCCTCCTTTCGTAGGGGTTTGTCTCATGAGCCGTGATCCGTCGCTGAACAAGCGCCTCGCCTTCATGGATCTGGATCATGACGCGCGCGGCGCGCTGCGGTCCCTGGCTCCGGTGATCGAGCGCGAAATCAAGACCGCCTTGGCTGCATTCTACGGCAAGGTCCGCGCGACGCCCGAGACAAGCGCCTTCTTCAGCGACGATGGGCATATCGCGCAGGCCAGCGCTCGGCAGCAAAGCCACTGGCGCGCCATCACCGAGGCCGAGTTCGGCGACGACTACGGCCGCGCGGTCAAGACGGTCGGCCAGGTCCACGCCCGCATCGGCCTGGAGCCGCGCTGGTACATCGGCGGCTACGCCCTGATCGCCGACCACCTGATGCGCGCGACGGTCAAGGACTTCTGGCCCAAGGGGATGTTCGTGGGCGGCGACGGCGGCGCGAAGGCCGGCGCGGCGGTCTCGGCCCTGATGAAGGCCGTGATGCTCGACATGGACATCGCCATTTCCACCTATCTCGAGGCTCTCGAAGCCGAGCGTCAGGCCCTGGAGGAAGCGCGCCGTCGAGACGCGCAAAACCAGAGCGCGATCGTCGCCGCCTTGGGCGAGGCCCTGGCCCGCGTGGCGCAGGGCGACCTGACGGCGCGCGTCAGCGGCGAGGCGGCGCCCGAATTCGAGGCCCTGCAGTCGGACTTCAACAACGCCTTGGGCATGCTGGAGCAAGCCATGCGCCAGGTCGCCGGCGCCACCGAGGGCATCCGACTGGGCGCCGACGAGATCGGCCTGGCGGCGGACGATCTGTCGCGTCGCACCGAGCAGCAGGCGGCCAGCCTGGAAGAGACAGCCGCCGCGCTCGACCAGATCACCGCTACGGTCCGCACCACGGCCAGCGGCGCCAAACAAGCCTCGACGGTGATCGCCGTCGCCAAGACCGACGCCGAGCAGTCCGGAGGGGTGGTCAGCGACGCCGTCGCGGCCATGGGCGAAATCCAGAGCTCGACGCGCGAGATCGGCAAGATCCTCGGGGTGATCGACGAGATCGCCTTCCAGACCAACCTGCGGGCCCTGAACGCTGGGGACGAGGCCGCCCGCGCGGGCGAAGCCGGCCGCGGCTTCGCGGTCGTGGCCCAGGAAGTGCGGGCCCTGGCCCAGCGTTCGGCCGACGCGGCCAAGGAAATCGAAGGCCTGATCTCGACCTCGACCCGTCAGGTCGAGGCGGGGGTGAAGCTCGTCGGCCAGACCGGCGTGGCGCTTCGCGGCATCGTCGGCAAGGTCGCCGAGATCGACGACCTGGTCACGGGCATCGCCGCCTCGGCCCAGGAGCAGTCCACGGGTCTGCACCAGGTCAATATCGCCGTGAACCAGATGGACCAGGTCACCCAGCAGAACGCCGCCATGGTCGAGCAGACCACGGCCGCCACGCATTCTCTGAAGGGAAAGTCGGCGGAGTTGGATCGTTTGCTGGGCGGCTTCACGCTCTCGGACGTGCGCCGCGCCGCTCCGGCCGCACCAGCGCCGCGTCCGGCGTCGCGTCCGGGCTCCAGCGTCCCTCCGCGCCGTGTCGCCGGCTCGGCGGCCGTGGCGGTGGACGAGGGCTGGCGGGAGTTCTGAGTCCCCAGGGCGCTCATTAGATCAACGCGTCCGTCGCAAGGCGGGCGCGTTTTTCGTCGGACGTCTGGGCCAGGCAAGACTCCAACGCAAAACACCCCCGCCGGCCCTAGCCGGAGCATCCCCTGTAAGGATGCTCCGACGGAGCCAGCGGAGGCGTGTTTAAGATCCTCCCGGGAAAGCCCGGGACAGGAGCTTTAAAGCTTACGCGCCGCCCGGGAAGCGGAACGGAACCTTCACGGTGCCGGTCTTGGCGCCCATGGGCAGCTTTTCAGCGATGCACATGGCGGCCTTGTCGAAACCCTTGCCCGCGGCGCTGTTGTCCACGACCTTGCATTCCGTGAGCTTGCCGGCGTCGGCGGTGCATTCCAGCATCACCTGAGCAGCGTCGCGCGTGTTGGCGAATTGTTGCAGGCAACGGCCCATTTGGTCTTCAAAGCCACCAGCCGCCGAGGCGGCTTGAGCGACAAAAAAGCTGCCAGCGATTCCCGCGGCAATAGCGATCGGATATTTCATCCCGCTGCTCCTAATAGTGTGTCTCGCCCTTCGGACGTTGCGTCGTCCGGACGCATGAGCTTTTTCTCAGAAGCGAGTTAAAATATTCTGAGTCACTAGAAGATGTTTTTATTCACGCATTGGTAACCACGATTACTTGGCGAATACGGAGGTTTCACTTGAAACTAGACTCCGAATTGATCTTTCGGGATTTCGCCTCCCGGAGGCGCGTGACTCACGCGCGCGCGCGGGCCTTTATTCTCAGCGCGGTTTGCGCCGGGCCCAGCGGGCGGGAAACGCGGGGAATGGCGGGGGGTGCGACAGCCCCTGCGGCAAAGGGCTTTAACCAAAGTCAGGAACTATTAGGAATATATCGTGATGATCCCCCTCGACATTGGCGACCCGTGCGCACGGGACGCCTCAAGAGGGGACTAAACCGATGAAGCGCTTCCGACTTGTCGATCTACCGTTGATCATCAAAATCGGCTTCGCGCCGGCTTTTGCTCTGCTGATGCTGGCTTTGATGGCCGGGGGGGCCATCGTCGTCCAGAAGAGCCAATCCGCCGCGCTCAAGCAGGTGGTCGAACAGGACATGCGGATCAACAGCGAAATCCAGTCGCTGTCGCGCCGCATCACCAACGCCCACGGCACGCTTTATCAGATCCTGGCCTCCAAGGCCGACCCGATGGCCCCGCCGGCGGGTCCGCGCATCACCGAGCTGCTCGCCGAGTTCGACAAGCTGGGTAAGGAAACCAAGGCCCTCTCCGCCAAGCTGCCCGTCTCGGAGCGTCCCAAGATCGACTCCCTGGTCAAGCAACTCGACGAATGCCGCAGCGCCATCGATACGGTCAGCGGCATGATCGACGTCGATATCGGCATGGCCAACAGCTTCGCCGGCAGCTTCGAAGACACCTATGTCAAGATGGCCGCCCAGCTGCAGAAGGTGGTCGATGACGCCGCCGGCCGCGCCACCAAGCAGGCCGCTCAACGCCAGGCCGAAGCCGCCGCCGCGATGAGCGCGACGATCGTGCTGTCGGTGATCACCCTGCTGGCCGTCGCCGGTCTGGCCTTCATGACCGTCATGACCACCCGCAAGTCGATCGGCGACATCGCCGGCGCCACCGAGAAGCTGTCGAAGGGCGACAATACGATCGACCTGGAGAAGATGACCCGCGGCGACGAGCTGGGCGCCATCGTCCGCTCGCTGAAGGTCTTCCGCGACAATCAGATCCATCTGGACCAGATGCGCGCCGAGCAAGAGAAGAACGCAGCCCTGACCGCCGACGAACGTCGCGCCAAGGAAGAGTCCGCCGCCGCCGCCGCCCGCGAGAACGCCCTGGTGGTGTCGTCGCTGGGCGACGCGCTGGAGCACCTGGCCAAGGGCGACCTGACGTTCCGCGTCCAGGCCGACTTCCCGGGCGACTACCGCAAGCTGAAGGACGACTTCAACGCCGCCATCACCCAGCTGCAGGAAACCATCAAGGTCATCGCGGCCTCGACGGACGGCCTGCGCACCGGGGCCGACGAGATCGCCCATGCCTCGGACGACCTGTCGCGCCGCACCGAGCAGCAAGCCGCCTCGCTGGAAGAGACCGCCGCCGCCCTGGACGAACTGACCGCCACGGTGCGTCGCACCGCCAGCGGCGCCAAGCAGGCCTCGGAAGTGGTTTCCAGCACCCGCGGCGAAGCCACCCATTCGGGCCAGGTCGTGCACGAGGCCGTCTCGGCCATGGGCGCCATCGAGGACTCGTCCAAGCAGATCAACCAGATCATCGGCGTCATCGACGAGATCGCCTTCCAGACCAACCTGCTGGCCCTGAACGCCGGCGTCGAAGCGGCTCGCGCCGGTGACGCCGGCCGCGGCTTCGCGGTCGTGGCTCAGGAAGTCCGGGCCCTGGCCCAGCGCTCGGCCGAAGCCGCCAAGGAGATCAAGACGCTGATCTCGTCCTCGACCCAGCAGGTCAGCCAAGGCGTCAGCCTGGTCGGCCAGACCGGCGAGGCCCTGCAGCGGATCGTGGTCAAGGTCGGCGAGATCGACGCCCTGGTCACCGAGATCGCCGCCTCGGCCGCCGAACAGGCCACCGGCCTGAACGAGGTCAACACCGCCGTCAACCAGATGGACCAGGTGACCCAGCAGAACGCCGCCATGGTCGAGCAGTCCACCGCCGCCACCCACTCGCTGAAGGGCGAGACCGGCGAGCTGGTGCGTCTGATCGGCCGCTTCCGGGTCGGCGACGGCCAACAGCAGACGACCGCCTACGAGCGTCCGCAGGTGGCCGACTCTACCCAGCACCACCCCGCCGCCAATCCGGTGGCTGAACAACGCGCTCGCCTCAACGCCTTCGCCCGTCCTGGACGCGGCGGCGCTGCGGCTGCGCCTGCCCCCGCCAGCGACAGCTGGGAGGAGTTTTGATGTCAACAGCGATCGCCCTGCCCGAAACCCTTGATCTGAAGGCTTCGGCGCCCCTCAAACAGGCGTTCGTCGAACGCCGGGGCCAGGACATCGAGGTCCATGCCGACCAGGTTCGCCGTCTCGGCGGCCTGTGCCTGCAGGTCCTGCTGGCCGCCCGCAAGGCGTGGGCAGAGGACGGCAAACCCTTTTCGATCACCGCGCCTTCCGAGGCGTTCGTGGAAACCATCCGTCTGTTCGGCGCCGAAGGGGCTCTGCTTCAGACCGAAAACCAAGGAGCTACATCGTGACGCGTACTGTCCTCACGGTCGATGACTCGCGAACGATGCGGGACATGCTGCGCATGGCCCTCGCCGGCGCGGGATTTAATGTTGTCGAGGCCGTTGATGGCGAACATGGGCTGGAAGTGCTTTCCGCCCACCGTCCCGATGTGATCATCACCGACATCAACATGCCCAAGCTGGATGGCTTCGGCTTCATCGAGGCGGTGCGGGTCGACGACGACTATCGCGCCATCCCGATCCTGGTTCTGACCACGGAAAGCGACCCCAGCAAGAAGCAGCGGGCTCGCGAAGCCGGCGCGACGGGCTGGATCGTCAAGCCGTTCAATCCGGAAAAGCTTGTTGAGGCGATCCGCCGCGTCGCGGCCTGACGGATCAAGTGCTCTAGATACTGAACTACGTTTTTAGGAAGTCGGGGAATGGACGAGCTAGAGGCCATCAAGGTCACCTTCTTTCAGGAATGCGAGGAATTGCTCGCGGATCTTGAAGGCGGGCTCTTGGCCATGCAGGACGGCAACGACGATGGCGACACCGTCAACGCCGTCTTCCGGGCCGTGCACTCCATCAAGGGCGGGGCGGGAGCCTTCGGCCTGGAACCGCTGGTGCGTTTCGCCCACGTGTTCGAGACCCTGCTCGACGCGCTGCGGTCCAATGAGATCCCGAGCACGCCGGACCTGACCGCCCTGTTGCTGCGCGCGTCGGACGTGCTGGCCGACCACGTCAGCGCCGCCCGCGGCCTGGGCGTCGTCGACATGGATGTTTCGGCCGCCATGGCCGCCGAGTTGAAGGTCGCCACCGACCCCGGCGCGGCCCCCGTGGCCGCCGCGCCGGTGGAAGAAGCGCCCGCCTCGATCCCCGAAACGCCCGCCCCGATCGTCGTCGGCGCCGAAGACGGCATGGACGATGACGACCTGGGCTTCGACTTCCAGCCTATGACCATCAGCCTCGACGCCCAGGCCGCCGACGCGGCCGTGCTCGACGGCAATGTCTGGACGGTGTCGATCCGTCCGCAGTCGGACCTTTATCGCAAAGCCAACGAAACCGGCCTGCTGCTGCGCGAATTGAGCCGCCTGGGCCCGATCCAGGCCACCCTCGACGACAGCGCCATGCCGACGCTGGAATTCCTCGATCCTGAAGCGGCCTATGTCACCTGGAGCGTCCGGGTCGAGACCGAGCAGGGCGAAGAAGCCATCCGCGAAGTCTTCGAGTTCGTCGACGGCGATTGCGACCTGGAGATCACCCGCGGCGAGGCCCCGGTGGCCGACGTGCTGGCGGGCCTGCTGGAGGTCGCCGCTCCGGAGCCCGAGCCCGAAGTCGTCCTCGAAGCGGCCCCCGTCGTGATCGAAGAACCCGTCGCCGCCGCTCCGGTGGTCGCGCCCGCCGCTCCGGAGCCCGTTTCGGCCCCGCCGCCCGTCGCGCCGCCGGTCGCCGCCAATGCACCGTCCGCCCCCGCGGCCAAGCCGGCTCAGATCGACGTCCCCGGCCCGGGCCAGTCGGTGATCCGCGTCGATCCCGAGCGCATCGACCACCTGATCGACCTGGTCGGCGAGCTGGTCATCAACCAGGCCATGCTGGCCCAACGGGTCGGCGAATACGGCATCGCCCCGTCCTCGAACCTGGCCATGGGCCTGGATGAGCTGGAACAGCTCACCCGCCAGATCCAGGACAGCGTGATGGCCATCCGCGCCCAGCCGGTGAAGTCGGTGTTCCAGCGCATGCCGCGCCTGGTCCGCGAAGTCGCCAACATGACGGGCAAGCAAGCCCGCCTGGTGATGGACGGCGAGAACACCGAGGTCGACAAGACGGTCATCGAGCGTCTGGCCGATCCGATCACCCACATGCTGCGCAACGCCATCGACCACGGGCTGGAAAGCCCCGAGGAGCGCAAGGCGGCCGGCAAGAATCCCGAAGGCGTCGTGCGCCTGGCGGCCCTGCACCGCAGCGGCCGGATCGTCATCGAGGTCCAGGACGACGGCAAGGGCATCAACCGCGAGCGGGTGCTGTCGATCGCCGTCAACAAGGGCCTGATCTCGCCGGACATCACGCTGACCGACGAAGAGATCGACAACCTGATCTTCCTCCCGGGCTTCTCGACCGCCGATAAGATCTCGGACGTCTCGGGCCGCGGCGTCGGCATGGACGTGGTCAAGCGCAGCGTCCAGGCGCTGGGCGGCCGCATCTCGATCTCCTCGCGTCCCGGCCTGGGTTCGACCTTCACCCTCAGCCTGCCGCTGACCCTGGCCGTCCTGGACGGCATGGTGGTCGACGTGGCCGGCGAGACCCTGGTCATCCCGCTGGCCTGCATCGTCGAAAGCCTGCGTCCGAAGGCCGAGGAAATCCGCCCGCTGGGTCCGACCGGTTCGGTCCTGGCCGTGCGCGACAGCTTCGTGCCGCTGATCGACGTGGGCCTGACCCTGAACTATCGCAGCACGTCGCCGTCGGCGACCGAGGGCGTGGTGCTGCTGGTCGAGGGCGAGGACGGCTCGCGCGCCGCCCTGGTGGCCGACGCCATCCACGGCCAGCGCCAAGTGGTCATCAAGTCGCTGGAGCAGAACTACCAGCAGGTCGAGGGCGTCGCCGCCGCGACGATCCTGGGCGATGGCCGCGTGGCTCTGATCCTCGACGTCGACGCGGTGATCAACCTGCGTCGCCGCAGTCCGCCGCCCGCTTCCGATCCCACCCTCATCGCCGCGGAATAGCTCGATGAACGAACCCCACACCACCCCCAGCGCCGAGACCCGCGAATTGATCTCGTTCCGCGTGGGCGACCAGGAATACTGTGTGGACATCATGGCCGTGCGCGAAATTCGCGGCTGGAGCCCCGCGACCACCCTGCCGCAATCGCCCGCCTACATGCGCGGGGTGATAAACCTGCGCGGCGCGGTGCTGCCGATCATGGATCTGGCCGCCCGCATCGGCATGGAGACCACCGAGCCGAACGTGCGCAGCGTGTTCATCGTCGTCCAGGCCGGCGACCGCACGGTCGGCCTGCTGGTCGACGCGGTGTCCGACATCCTGTCGATCACCGACGACATGTGCCAGCCGACCCCCGACATCGCCTGCGAAAACGTTCGTCACTTCGTGCGCGGCATCATTTCCATCGAAGGGCGGATGATCAGCGAGATTTCGTTGGACCGCCTGCTCCCCGAGCGAGAGGCCATGGCCGCCTAAGATGACCACATCCTCGACCTCCTCCACCGATCGCCGTGAGGCCCTCGTCGACGGCGAGTTCGCCTTCACGACCGCCGACTTCAAGCGGATCGCGGCCCTGCTGTACGATCAGGCCGGCATCAGCCTGCCCGACAGCAAGGCGACGCTGGTCTATTCGCGCTTGGCCAAGCGACTGCGCGTCCTGGGCCTGAAGACCTTCTCCGAGTACTGCACGTTCGTTGCGCAGGACGGCAATGTCGACGAGCAGCAGCATATGCTGCGGGCCTTGACGACCAACGTCACCCGCTTCTTCCGCGAACCGCATCACTTCGACGACCTGCGCGTCAGCATCCTGGAGCCCATGGCCGACAAGGTCCGGGCCGGCGGGCGTCTGCGCCTGTGGTCGGCGGCCTGTTCGTCGGGCCAGGAGCCTTATTCGATGGCCTTCACCGTGCTGTCGGTGTGGCCGAACGCCGCCGATCTGGACATCCGGATCCTGGGCACCGACATCGACACCAATGTGCTGGCCACCGGCCGGGCGGCTGTCTACGAGGAGCAACTTCTCGAGGGCATTCCCGCCAATATGCGCAGCCAGTATTTCGAGCGTGACACCAGCGACCGTCGCAGCTTCCGAGTCTGCGAGGCCGCCCGCCAGATGGTGGCGTTCCGCGAACTGAACCTGAACGGCCCCAGCTGGCCGATGAAGGGTCCGTTCGACGCCATCTTCTGCCGTAACGTCGTGATCTATTTCGACGAGCCCACCCAGGAACGGGTCTGGCAGCGCTTCGCGCCGCTGGTGTCGCCGGGCGGTAAGCTCTATGTCGGCCATTCCGAACGCGTGGGCGCGTCGGTCACGGCCTTTGAAAGCGCTGGCCTGACCGCCTATCGCAAGGCAGGAGGTCGCTGATGGCCAAGATTCGCGTTCTCGTCGTCGATGACTCCGCCACCATGCGGGGCCTGATCACGGCCGCCCTGACCCGCGACCCCGAAATCGAGGTGGTCGGCGCCGCCGGCGACCCGTTCGAGGCCCGGGGCATGATCAAGGCCCTGAACCCCGACGTCGTCACCCTCGACATCGAAATGCCGAACATGAACGGCATCGAGTTCCTCGAGAAGATCATGCGCCTGCGGCCGATGCCGGTGGTCATGGTCTCCAGCCTGACCCAGGCCGGGGCCGAGATGACCCTGCGCGCGTTGGAGCTGGGCGCGGTCGACTGTGTGGGCAAGCCCACCAGCGCGACCGGCACCGCCGAGGCGCTGGCCGAGGTGGCCGAGAAGGTCAAGGCCGCGGCCCGCGCTTCGGTGCGGACCAAGGCCGACGCCGCGCCGGCCGCCCCTCGCCGCCTGAACTACGTGCCGTCGGGCGACATCGTGGCGATCGGCTCGTCGACCGGCGGGGTGGAGGCTCTGCTGACCATCCTCAGCCAGTTCCCCGAGACCGGCCCGCCGACGGTGATCACCCAGCACATGCCGGCCACCTTCACGGCCAGCTTCGCCGCGCGGCTCGACCGGGCCAGCGGCGCCAAGGTTCAGGAAGCCGTCGACGGCGCTTTGCTTGAGCCGGGCAAGGTCTACGTCGCCCCAGGCGGCGCGACCCACCTGGAAGTCGTTCGCTCGGCCGGGCTGCGCTGCCGCCTGGTTGACGGTGATCCCGTCAGCGGCCACAGGCCTTCGGTCGACGTGCTCTTCAATTCAGTGGCTCAGGCGGTCGGCGACAAGGCGGTCGGCGTCATCCTGACGGGAATGGGCCGTGACGGCGCGCAAGGCCTGCTGGCCATGCGCAAGGCCGGCGCCCGGACGATCGGCCAGGACGAACAGAGTTGCGTCGTCTACGGCATGCCTCGTACGGCTTTTGAACTCGGCTCGGTGGAGAAGCAGGTCGCCCTGTCCTCCATGGGCCAAACAATCCTCGATCTGGCCTCCGCGAGGCGATGAACCCATGCCCCAAGCAAGCACCATTTCCGTTCTCGTCGTCGACGACCAGCTGACCATGCGGGCGTTGATCCGCAACGCCTTGCAGCAGATCGGTTTCAAGGACATCCGCGAGGCCCCTGACGGCGAGGAGGCGCTCAAGAACCTCCTGGCCAAGCCGGCCAACCTGGTCATCTCGGACTTCAACATGCCGAAGATGGACGGGCTGGCCCTGTTGCGCGCGGTGCGCTCGCACCCGCCGATCCGCCAGACGGCCTTCGTCATGCTGACCGGCCGGGCCGACCGCGAGCTCGTGCAGCGCGCGGTGCAGTTCGGCGTCAACAACTACTGCGTCAAGCCGTTCACGGTCCAGGGTTTGAGGGAGAAGATCGAACAGGTCTTCGGCCAATTGACATGATCAATCGCGATCCCCACCCAGATGAAGCGGGTCCGGCGATCAAGGTTCACGTCACCCAGGGCGAGAGCCATGTGTCGGCCGATCCTAGCGTGGTCATGACCACGGTGCTCGGCTCGTGCATCGCCGCCTGCCTGCGCGATCCTACGACGGGCATCGGCGGCATGAACCACTTCCTGCTGCCCGACTCCGGCGACCGGTCCAAGGACGGCGGCGACGCCGTGCGCTACGGCGCCTACGCCATGGAGCTGCTGATCAACGGCCTGCTGAAGAAGGGCGCGCGTCGCGACCGTCTCGAGGCCAAGATCTTCGGCGGCGGCAAGCTGTTCGACGGCCTTTCGGACGTCGGCGCCAGCAACGCCGCCTTCGCCGAGCGCTTCTTGCGCGACGAAGGCATTCCGATCGTCTCGTCCAGCACCGGGGGCCTGTCGGCCCGGCGCGTCGAGTTCTGGCCGGCGTCCGGCCGGGTTCGCCAGCGCCTGGTCGCGGTCGACAATGCGCCGGTGGAAGTCCGTCGTCCCGCACCCGTGCCCGCCCCCGCCGACCACAGCGGCGAACTGGAGCTGTTTTGATCCTATGACCGCGCAGCCGCTTGCCTTGACCGACGTGCTCGAGACCGTGAGCGAAAACCCCGGGCAACTGCCCGTGGGCGAGCTTTCGCGTCGACTGGCGGCGGAACTGATGGCGGCGGCGATGATCTGCCGCGACTGCGAACACATCGCCGGCGACCTGGCCGGCGGCGGCGCCGTGCTGGAGAACCTGTCGCGGCTGCAGGCCCTGGACGAGTTGAGCCAGCGCCTGCACGGCCTGTCCGACGTCCTGACGCGCATCGGCCAGCACGCTTCCGGAGAATGGAGCATGGCCATCGAGCCGCTGCTGGAAGGTCTGGGCCTGGGCGACCTGGTGGGGCGTCTGCGCCACGCCGAAGACCCTGCCGCCGGGAAGACCGAAGCCGGCGAGCTCGATTTCTTCTAAATCATGCCCGAAGCGCTCCAGGCCTCGACCCGCATCAATCTCGAAAAGATCGAGGTCCTGCTCGTCGACGACAGCATCCCGTCCTTGAACCTGCTGTCCCAGGTGCTGCTCGGCTTCGGCGTCGGGAACGTGACCCGGGCCGACGGCGCCAAGGCGGCCCAGGCTCTGCTGCGGGACAGCACGTTCGACCTGGTCATCAGCGCCACCAACATGACCGGGGTCGACGGCTATGAACTGGTCAAATGGCTGCGTCGCGGCGCCCTTGAGGCCAATCGTTATCTCGCGGTGATCCTGGTCTCCGGCCACACCCCGCCTTCGCAGGTGTTCAAGGCCCGCGACGCCGGCGCGAACTTCACGGTGGCCAAGCCGATCTCGCCCAAGATCCTGCTGGAGCGCATCCTGTGGTCGGCCAAGGAAGAGCGGCAGTTCATCGAGTGCGAAAGCTACGTGGGTCCCGATCGCCGGTTCAAGAATGACGGCCCTCCGGCGGGCGCCAAAGGGCGTCGCCGCGACGACCCTCCGCAAGCCCTGCGTCCGCCGGGCGCCCAGACGCCGGAATCGACCGAACCCGGGAAGGTGAAGCCATGAGCGCCGTGCGTAAATTCCGCGCCCCCAACCGGTTGTCGAAACTGGTTCGCGCCGAAGGCGGTCGGTTGGCTCAGGAGGCCTTGGCGGCCGCTGATGCGGCGCTGGAGCCGCTGCGCGCCGAGTCGCTGGAGGCGCTCGACGCCGCCATGGCCGAGATCGAAAGCCTGTTCGGCAAGTCGGCGGCGGCGACCCGCGCTTCCGGCGCCTATCGCGACCTCTATGGCTTGGTGTTGCGCATTATTGACGTGTCGGGCTTCCTGCCGGGGTCGTGCGTCGACCAGGCGGCGATCTCGTTCTGCACGCTGATCGACAATTGCGCGGAGTCTGACGCCTGGCGCTGGGACGCCGTCGACGTTCACATCAACGCGTTGCGCCTGCTGCGCACGGTCGATTTGAATCCCCAGCAGCGGCGCGCGGTGATCGATGGACTCAACAAGGTCAGCCAACTGCGTATCGACGAGGCCTGAGCAGGGTTGGGTCGCGCATCGAGCTTAAAACTCGATGTGACCGAAACGACACGCTTTCCGCACCGCTACAACCCGCCACATCTCAGCCATCTTGTGAAGGACGGTTTCATTTGATACCGCTGACATTGCTACCGGTGTCAGGACAAAGTCTCACTGAGATTTGACACCGGTGTCAGAATAGACAGTCAAGCGACGGCCGCGCCGGAAGTGATGCGGGTACGGGGCTTGGCTGGGCGATGCGAGGGCGTCGTTGAAAAGAAACGTGATCACGGGAGGAGGATTCTTTGTCTCAGGTCTTTAACAAGCGCATCCGTGCGCTGAAGCTCGGTTCGTCCAGCAGCGCCCTGCTGATAGCGCTGGCGGTGGCCGGAGTCGCCGCCGCGCAGGAAGCGCCTGCGCCCGCCGACGACAACGCGGTGGAAGCGGTGGTCGTTACAGGTTTCCGTAGCAGCCTGGCCAAGGCGTTGAACGTCAAGCGCGGGGAAGCCGCTGCAGTTGACTCGATCCTGGCCGAGGACATCGGCAAGTTCCCCGACCTCAACCTGTCGGAATCGATCCAGCGCATCCCCGGGGTCGCCATCACCCGCGACGGCGGCGAAGGCCGCCAGATCTCGGTTCGCGGCCTGGGTCCGCAGTTCACGCGCGTGCGCATTAACGGCATGGAGGCGCTGACCACGGCCGGCGGCGCCGACGCCTCGGGCGGCACCAACCGCGGCCGTTCGTTCGACTTCAATATCTTCGCCTCGGACCTTTTCAGCGCCATCACGGTGCGCAAGACCGCCGAAGCCGAGACTGAAGAGGGCTCGCTGGGCGCCACGGTCGACCTGCGCACGGCGCGGCCGTTCGACTACAAGGGTTTCCAGATGTCGGGCTCGCTGCAGGGCAGCTATAACGACCTGGCCGAAAAGGCCTCGCCGCGCGGCGCCTTCATGATCTCTAACACCTGGAAGGACGACACGTTCGGCGCCCTGTTCTCGGTGGCCTACACCGAGCGCAAGCTGATCGAGGAAGGCTCCAGCACCGTGCGCTGGGCGACCGGCAACGCGATTGCGCCGGGCTTCGAATCCGCCCCGGCTGGCATGACCCTGGCCGCCGCCAACGCCGCCTTCCATCCGCGTTTCCCGCGCAACGATATCTACAAGAATGACCAGAAGCGCCTGGGCGCCACCCTGGGCCTGCAGTGGAAACCGACCGACCGGACCCTGGTCTCGTTCGACGCCCTCTATGCCAATCTTAAGGGCACTCGCGAGGAGCAGAACCTCGAGGCCCCGTCGTTCAGCACCGGCACTGCCTGCACGACCGGCAACCGCGCCACGACCTGCGGCATCGCCGACACGAACGTCATGTCGGCCACGATCGAAAACGGCGTGATGACCAAGGGCGTGTTCGACGACGTCGATGTGGCGGTCGAGAATCGCTTCGACAAGCTGGAAACCCAGTTCACCCAGTACTCGCTGAGCGGCTCGCACGAGATCAATGACCGCTTCCTGGTTGAAGGCGTCATTGGTCACTCCAAGTCGGATCATCAGAACCCGATCCAGACGACGTTGCGTTACGACTACTTCAACGTCGATGGCTATTCGTACGACTTCACCGATCGTGGCAGCCCGGTTTTCGGCTTCGGCAACGCGACCCTGACCGATCCGACGAAATGGAGGCTGACCCAGATCCGCCTGCGCCCGCAAACGTCCGTCAACACCTATGACATGGTGCATGTCGGCGGCGTGTTCGACGTCAACGACGCGATCAAGCTGAAGGCTGGCCTGGACTTCAAGAAGTATGAGTTCGAGACTACCGAGATGCGCCGCTCGATCGGCACCTCGGCCAACCAGGAATCGGTGATCCCGACCGGCGTGGCCGCGATCGCCCTGTCCGGTTACAGCCAACAGGTCAACTTCAACGGCGTCAACTCGATCATTCCGGACGTTCAGGCTGCGGCCACTGTGCTGGGCCTCTATGACCCGACCGCCTTCGGCGGCGCCTTCAAGCTTGGCGCCGAACCTTCGCTGGGCAACAACCGTTCGGTCGGCGAGAAGGATCAGGGCGGCTTTGTCCAAGCCGACTTCACAAGCCAGATCGGCAGCGTGCCGGTGCGCGGCAATATCGGCGTCCGCTACGTGGAGACCCAACAGTCGGCCAACGGCTACACCTATGCCGGTGGTGCGCCAGTGGCCCTGTCTTCCGAGCGAAAATACCACGACACCCTACCGTCGCTGAACCTGGTGGTCGAACCGACCGACAACTTCCTGATCCGCTTCGCCGCGGCCAAAGTGATGTCGCGTCCCGATCTCGGCAGCTTGACGCCCGGCGCCACGGTCAGCGTTTCGGGCAGCGCGCGCACGGTGACCGTGGGCAACCCGGAGTTGGATCCTTACCGCGCCAATAGCTACGACCTGGCCTTCGAATGGTACTTCCAGTCCCAGGCCCTGCTGTCGGTCGCCTTCTTCAAGAAGGACATCGGCAGCCTGGTGCAGACGGTGACCACCTCGCAGCCGTTCACCGGTAATTCGTTCGGCATTCCCGACAGCGTGGCGATCGCCGCCTGTAACAACGCCTCGGGCTGCAACGCGGCGGCGCTATGGAATTTCTCCGCGCCGCGCAACACTCAGGGCGGCACGGTGAAGGGCGTGGAGTTCAACTACCAGCAGCCGTTCAAGTTCTTGCCCAGCTTCCTGGCCAACACCGGCGTGCTACTGAACTACACCTATGTGAAGTCCGACGTCGAATATGTGGACTCGGCGGGCAAGGTGCTGGTGGCGACTGACCTGACCGGCCTGTCGCGTAACGGCTATAACGCCACGCTCTACTACGAAGACACCAAGATCAGCGCCCGTGTTTCGGCCTCGTACCGCGACAAATATCTGACTCGCGTCCTGGGTCAGGAAAACACCACGGCGGCGCCAGTTCCGTATGACGGCACCAACTCGACCCTCAATGTCGACGCGTCGGTGCAATACACGCTCAATGATCGGTGGAAGCTGTCCCTCGAAGGTGTGAACCTGACCGACGAGAACCAGGACCAGTTCACCGGCGCGCAGAACATGCCGGTGGTCTATCACCACACCGGCCGCGAAATCCTGGCGGGCGTGCGCTTCAAGTTCTAGCGCGCGTGCCCAGGTCGAAAACAGGAAAGGGCGCCGGTCTGACCGGCGCCCTTTTTGTCATGCGACGACGGTGAAACTCAGCCGGCGACGAGCCCGTTGATCCAGGTCTCGCGTACGTTCAGCGCCTGGTCCAGCAGCACCAAGTCGGCGGCCTGGCCCGCGCTTATGGCGCCGCGCTCGCCGGCCAGGCCCAGGAAGGCGGCCGGGGTCGCCGAGGCGATCGACACAGCGTCCTCCAGCGACAGGCCCAGCATCGACATGGCGTTGCGCACCGCGCCGACCATGTCCAGGTCCGAGCCGGCCAGGGTGCCCTGGTCATCGACGCAGACGCCGTCGACCACCCGAATGTGGCGGCCCTGCAGGTCGAAACTCTTGTCGGTCATGCCGACGGTCGGCATGGCGTCGGTCACCAGCATGAAGCGGTTCAGCGGACGGGTGCGCAGGGCGATGCGCAGCACGACCGGATCCACGTGGCGGCCGTCGACGATGATCCCGCACCAGGCGGTGATGCTTTCCAAGGCCGCGCCGACCACGCCGGGCTCGCGGCTGGTCAGCGGCGACATGGCGTTGAACAGGTGGGTGAAGCCGGTCAGGCCGGCGTCCAGAGCCTTGCGCACCGTGCCGTAGGCGGCGTTGGTGTGGCCGGCGGCGACCGTGACGCCGGCGGCCGTCAGACGACGGACCATCTCGGGCGTGGTGGTCTCCGGCGCCAGGGTCACCAGGGTCTTGCCGCGCTTGAGGGAGCTGAGCAGGGCCACGGCCTCGTCGTCCAGGATCCTGAACTTGCTGGAATCGTGGATGCCTTTGCGCTTCACATTGAGGAAGGGGCCCTCGATGTGGACGCCCAACACGCCGGGCACGCCCGCCGCGATCGCCTGTTCGGTCGCCCGCATGGCCGCGTCGACCACGGCCAGGTCGTCGCTGATCAGGGTCGGCAGGAAGCCGGTGGTGCCGTATGGGCGGTGGGCGGCGCCGATGGCGGCGATCGCCTCGACCGTGGTGGCGTCGTTGAACAGCACCCCGCCGCCGCCATTGACCTGGGTGTCGATGAAGCCGGGGACCAGCAGGCCGCCGTCCAGGTCGTGGCGCGGGGCGCCGACCGGGGCGTCGGCGCCGTCGACGATGCTGTCGATCCGTCCGTCGCGGATCACCACGGCCTTGCCGTCGACGATCCCTTCCGGCGTCAGGATGCGGCCATTGACGAGAACAGACTGCATCAGACGGTTTCTGTGACCTTGTTGAGGTGCGGCGGGCTGTCGGGATCGTAGCCGCGGGCCACCGACAACGCATTGGCCATTCGATAGAAGCTCTGGATCATCAGGATTGGCTCGATCACGGGGTGCGCGGCCAGCGCGGGCAGAACCCCGGCGCCTGTTTCTCCGGCGCCGGCCAGCAGCACGTCGCCGCCGCGCTCGGCCACGCCCTTGGCCATGGCGTCGACGCTGTCGCGGCTCTCATCGTTCTGGGCGAAGACCAGGACCGGAAAGCCTTCCTTCACCAGGGCCATAGGTCCGTGCAGCACCTCGGCGGCGCTGAAGGCCTCGGCGTGCAGGCCGCAGGTCTCCTTGAACTTCAGGGCCGCCTCCTGGGCGACGCCGAAGCCGACGCCGCGTCCCAGCACATAGAGATTGCGCGCCGTCTTCAGGCGTTCGACGGCCGGCGTCCAGTCCAGGACCCAGGCCTGGGCCAGCAGGGCGGGCAGGGCGGTCAGGGCGGCGGTCAGGTCGTCGTCTTCGGTCCAGGCGGCGACCAGTTGGACGATGGCGGCCAGGGCGGCGATGTAGGATTTGGTGGCCGCCACGCTCAGTTCAGGGCCGGCGTGCAGCGGCAGCACCTCGTCGGCCAGGGCGGCCAGGGGCGAGGCGGTGTCGTTGACCAGGGCGATGACGAAGGCGCCGGCCGCCTTGGCGGCCTGCACGGCCGCCAGCAGGTCGGGGCTCTTGCCCGACTGCGAAATGGCCAGATAGAGCACCCCGCCCAGGTCCTGGTGGGCGGCGTAGACGGAAGCGACCGACAGGGCGGCCGACGAGGTCAGCACGCCGGTGCGGGTCTCGACCAGGTACTTGGCGAAGGTGGCGGCATGGTCGCTGCTGCCGCGCGCGCAGGTGACCACGGCGCGGGGCGGATTGGCGCGCAGGCGCTCGGCGATCTTGGCGGCGCGGGGCGCGTTGGCGTTCAGCTGGGCGGCGACGGCTTGCGAGGCCTGGCCAGCCTCCAGGAACATGCGGGTCGATTCCGCCGTCAGCCGCGCCGGCCCAGCGGAGGGCGAGGTGGGTGGTGCGGATCGGGTCAAGACGTTGGCCTCCAAGACGGACGTTCCCTTCAGATAAGCTCGCCGGGGCGGGCCCCGTTCAGTGCGGACGCCTTTAGGAAAGGGCGTTCAGTTCGGCGACGAAGTCGTAGGCGTCGCCGCGATAGTACGACTGGGTCACCTCGACCGCCCGGCCGTCGGGCAGAAAGCTCCGGCGCTCGATCAGCAGGCCCGCGTCCTTGACCGGCACGCCCAGGAGATCGGCCTGCTCGGCGGTGAACAGCACCGCGCGCAGCCGCTGCAGGGCGCGGGCGGGGCGATGGCCGGTGGCTTCCAGGGCCTCGTAGAGCGAGACGCCCACCACCTCGGCCGAGGGCAGGGCGAAGCCGGCGATCGTGGAGTACTCAAGGGCCATCGGCGCACCGTCGGCGTAGCGGATACGGGCGAAGCGGTAGACCGGCGTGCCCGGCGACAGGCCCAGGGTCAGCGACTCTTCCGGCGTGACCGAGCCCTCGGCCTTGCTGATCCACTCGCTGCGCGGCGTGCGTCCGCGCGAGATCATGTCCTCGGTGAAGGACGACAGCTTGGAGAAGCTCTTTTCGACCCGGGCGGCGACGAAGGTGCCCGCGCCTTGGCGGCGCGTCAGCAGGCCCTCGCTGACCAGGCCGTCCAAAGCCTTGCGCACGGTGATGCGCGAGATGCTGAACTCTTCGGCCATGTCCCGCTCGGCCGGCAGGGCGTCGTCCGGCGAGAGGATCTTCTTCTGGATGGCGTCGCGCAGCGCGCGCTGCAGCTGCTTATAGAGCGGGGCGTGATCCTGGCCGTGACCGTCCAGCCCTCCGATCCGTTCAGAAAACATCGTCAATTTCGCACCCCCGCGCAAAACCGCGCCACCACTTGGCTTCGGAAATAGCATATGACCATTTTCATACCAATAAGAACGTGGTCTGCAATTGGTTCTTTTTTGGCCTTGTCATCCGATAAAATTCCGTCACAGTTCCCGTCCGAGGCCTGAGAAGTACCGCGTTCTGCGGATGTCCGCAGAAGAATTGGTATCGGATTGGGCTTGGGGTTCGGCTCCAGGCCTGAGGGTCTGGAAAAAGGGGAGAAGCCGAGTATGCGAAATTTCCACAAGACCATTCTGACCGCGTCCGTCAGCGTACTGGCCGTCGCACTTGCGACGCCCGTCTTCGCGCAGGACAAGCCCGACACCGTCGACGCCGTTGTCGTCACCGGCATCCGCGCCTCGCTGCAGCAATCGATCGCGTCCAAGCGTAACTCGAACGCGATCATTGACGTCGTCACCGCCGAGGATGTCGGCAAGTTCCCGAGCAGCAACGTCGCCGAAGCCCTGACCATCGTGCCGGGTGTCACCGTCGATCGCCAGTTCGGTCAAGGCGAGAAGGTCAGCATCCTGGGCACCGACCCGGCGCTGAACCGCACCCTGCTGAACGGCCAGACCGTGGCTTCGTCCGACTGGTTCATTCTTGATCAGCCGGGCCGGACCTTCAACTACGCGCTGCTGGCGCCGCAGATCGTCGGCAAGGTCGAGATCTACAAGTCGCCCGAGCCGCGCATCGACGAAGGCAGCATCGGCGGCACGGTCATCGTCAACACCCGCAAGCCGCTGGACCTGAAGGGTCCGACGATCTCGGGGGCGCTCAGCTATCTCTATAACGACCGCTCCAAGGAAGCCGACCCGCAAGCGTCGGTCCTGCTCAGCTGGAAGAACGACGCCCAGACGTTCGGCGCCATCTTCTCGGCCCAGCACGCCAAGGACCAACTGCGCCGCGACGGCATCGAGTCCTACGGCACCATTCCGGCCAGCTACTACAACGGCGGCAACCCGGAGAATCCGGTCAGCGCGATCACCAACGGCAACTGCACCGGGGCCTGCGCCACCACCCTGGCGGCCAATCCGAACGCCCGCGGCGTCAACTCGCTGTCGGTGTCCTATTTCGAGCAGGAGCGGGTCCGCGACAGCTACACCGCCGCCCTGCAGTGGAAGCCGACCGACGCTCTCGAGCTGAACTTCGACTGGCTGAAGATCAAGGCGACCTACGACAACACCAACCAGTCGCTGTTCGCCTTCCAGGGCAACACCTGGAACAGCCTGGGCGCCCTGACCGACATCACCATCACCGACAACGTCATCCGCAAGGCCTCGTTCAAGAACGCCCTGAGCGTTCTGGACGTGCAGTACCGCGAAGCCGAGCTGAGCTCCGACAGCTACCACCTGAACGGCAAGTGGACCGGCGACCACTTCGACATCTCGGGCGACGTCGGCTACTCCGAGGCCAAGGGCGGCACCAGCAAGCAGCTGTACGGCGAGTTCCTGAACTGGGCCGACTACACCGTCGACTTCACCGGCACGCCCGGCGCGCCGGGCGTCCTGACCTACACCAACCCAGCCAACGGCGACGTGCTGGGCGACGCCAGCAAGTTCTCGTTCGACGGCGGTTGGGGCGCGGGCGATCCGTCGGTCCCGGGCGCTCCGGGCTACAATTCCGGTTGGGGCGGCAACATCGTCTCCAAGCCGACCACCGACGAGGAGACCTACGCCCAGGTCGACGCCGGCTACGACTTCGAGGGCGTGATCAAGCGCGTCCAGTTCGGCTACAAGTACCGCAAGCATGAGACCACCCAGGCGATGTCGGGCGTCACCGTCTCGGTGTTCGGCAACCCGGCCTCGGCCTCGCAGTTCAGCCCGTCGACCGTGCCCAGCAACTATCTGAAGGGCTTCGACGGCGTGAACAGCCAGATGGAAGGCCGCTTCAAGATCGATGGCGCGGCCCTGGCCAACTACATCGAGACCGGCGGTTATCTGCGTCCGTGGCAGGCCAAGCCGGTGCCGACGATCTTCGGCAACGCCGAGTTCACCGCCCAGAACTGGGGCATCAAGGAAGAGATCAACGCCCTGTACGGCCAGGCCAATTTCGAGGCCGAGAACGTCCGCGGCAACTTCGGCATGCGCTACGTGCACACCGCTTCGGACAGCGGCGGCTACGTCTGCGTGAACCAGACCGCCACCGGCTGCGGCACCACCGCCGCCGACTGGGCCTGGGCCGTGAAGTCCAAGAAGTACGATGACTTCCTGCCCAGCGTGAACGTCATCGTCGACGTCAAGGAAGACCTGATCTTCCGCTTCGCCGCGGCCTCGGTGATCTCGCGCCCGAACTATGCCGACATGTCGAACTACTTCTGGCTCTCCGACCAGATCCTGAACGGCGGCGGCGGCAATCCGGACCTGAACCCCTACAAGTCGACCAACGTCAACGCGTCGCTGGAGTGGTACTTCGCGCCGGAAGCCATCCTGTCGGCTGAAGTCTTCCACAAGGACATCACCAACTACATCCTGCAGAAGACGGTCGCCGAGCAGCACTTCAACCAGGCGCGCAACGCGATCACCACCTACCAGATCAGCCGTCCGACCAATGCCGGTTCGGCCTCGATCAAGGGCGTGTCGGTGGCCTACCAGCAGACCTTCGCTCACGGCTTCGGCCTGCTGGCCAACTACACCTACGCCGACGGCGAGGCCGACGACGGCTCGCCGCTGCCCTTCAACTCCAAGAACCAGGTGAACATCAGCCCGTTCTACGAAATGGGTCCGTTCTCCGCCCGGGTGACCTACAACTGGCGCTCGAAGTACTTCACCGGCCTGGACCGCGGCGACGAGATGTTCGTGCGCGCCTACAAGGGCCTGGACGCCACGGCCGGCTACGCCTTCAACGAGAACATCAACCTCTCGGTGTCGGCCATGAACCTGCTGGACAGCGAGTACTACGCCTACGCCAACACCACGGCCCTGCCGCGCGGCGTCTACCGCACGGGCCGTAAGCTGCAAGCCACGCTGAGCGTCAACTTCTAACGCGAGGGCGAGCGTCGCGGGGCTTTCTCGCGATGCTCGCTCGTGGCGGATTTGCATCGCGCGCGCCCGGGACCACTATGGCTAGGATGATCCCCCCAGACCGCGCCGATCAGATCCTCAACCCCCTCCTGACTGCAAGCACGGAGCTGGGGCGGAGCGTTTACGCGCTCCGCCCGCTTTTTGCCGCCTGCCGGCCGAGTCCCTGTCCATGACCCAGTCTTCGACTGCCTTCGCCAAATTCACCGCCGGCCTGACGGCGTCCGCCGCGGTCCTCGTCATCGCCTCGACGGGACACGCGGCTTCCCCCGCGACGGGCGGGCCGGTCCTGACCCTGACGCCCGCGCCGGCCAAGGCCGAGCTGGGACAGGGGACCTTCGCCCTGACCGCCAAGACCCGGATCTTCGTCGCCAGGGGCGACATCGAGGCTCGCGTCGTGGCCGCTCAGCTTTCCGACATGCTGTTCAAGGCTCGAGGCCTGAAGCTCGCCGTGGTCGAAGGCGCGCCGCCCGCGGGCGAGGCCGCCATCGTCCTGGCGCGTGGCCCGATCTCTCAAGCGGGCCCCTCCAGCGACAAGGCCGAGGCCTACGCCCTGCAGGTGGCCCCGACCGGCGTCACCGTCACCGCCGCCAAGCGTGCGGGCCTGTTCTACGGCGCGGTCAGCGTCTGGCAGCTGGCCGTGCAGGACGCCGCCAAGGGGGCGGCCCAGTTGCCCGCCGTCAGTATCGACGACGCGCCCCGCTTTGTCTGGCGCGGCTTCATGCTGGACAGCGCCCGCCATTTCCAGAGCATCGACACCATCAAGTCGATTATCGACGCCATGGCCGCCCACAAGCTGAACGTGCTGCACTGGCACCTGGTCGACGACCAAGGCTGGCGGTTGGAGATCAAGAAGTATCCGAAGCTGACCAGCGAGGGCGCCTGGCGCGTGCCGGCCGGGGCGGCGGGCAAGGATCCCAAGACCGGCAAAGAGGTTCGCTACGAGGGGTTCTACACCCAGGATCAGGCGCGCGACCTGGTCGCCTACGCCGCCGCGCGCGGCATCACCATCGTTCCCGAGATCGAGATGCCGGGCCACGCCCTGGCGCCGCTGGTCGCCTATCCGCGGTTCGGCATGACCAAGGCCCCGCCGCGCTCGGCGATGGGCGACTGGGGCATCTTCCCCTACCTCTACAGTCCCGAAGACTCGACCTTCGTCTTCCTCAACGACGTGCTCGACGAGGTGATGGACATCTTCCCCTCGCCCTACATCCACGTGGGCGGCGACGAGGCGATCAAGGATCAGTGGAAGGCCAGCCCGGCCGTCCAGGCCAAGATCGCCGAACTGGGGGTCAAGGACGAGCACGGCCTGCAAAGCTGGTTCATCCAGCGCGTCGAGAAGCACATCAACAGCCGCGGCCGGCGGATGATCGGCTGGGACGAAATCCTCGAAGGGGGGCTTGCCCCCAACGCCACGGTGATGTCGTGGCGCGGGATCGAGGGTGCGGTGGCCGCCGCCTCGCAGGGGCACGACGCGGTGCTGGCGCCCGACGGCGTCCTCTATCTAGATCGCCGCCAGAGCGCCTCGGCCGACGAGCCGCCCGGCCGGATCAAGATCCTCAGTCTCAAGGACATTTACGGCTACGAGCCGGTCCCGGCGTCGCTGACCCCGGAGCAGCGCGCCCACATCTTGGGCCTGCAGGCCAATGCGTTCACCGAGCACATGCGCACGGACGATCGTCTTGAGAAGATGACCTTCCCCCGCCTGGTCGCCGTGGCCGAGAGCGGTTGGACGCCCGAAGCCGGCCGCGACTGGAACAGCTTCGCCGCCCGCCTGCCCGCCGAAACCGCGCGGCTGGACGTCCTGGGCGTGGCCCATGACACCGTGCCCTATGAGCCGCAGGCCACCCTGCGTCCCACCGGGGGCGGTCAGGTCTCGGTGGCCCTGGCCTCGGGCCTGGGTCTGGGCGAGATCCGCTACACCACCGACGGCCAGGCGCCGACCAAGGCGGCCAACCTCTACGCAGCGCCGTTGACCGTCGCGCCGGGCAAGACCGTCCGTGCCCGGACGTTCATGGGCGCCGACGCCATGGGCCGGGTGCGTGACTATCCGGTCAGCCTGCTGGCGGCCCAGACCCGCAAGAGCCAGCAGCTGGAGCTCTGCGGCGACGGCATCAACCTGTCTCTGGAGGATGACGCGCCGATCAGCGGTTCCGGCGCCGGTCCGCGCGCGGTGTTCGCGGTGAACCTGATGAACGCGTGCTGGGTCTGGAAGAGCGCGGACCTGTCCTCGGCCCTGAAGCTGACGGCGCGCATCGGCCAGGTCCCGTTCAACTTCCAGATCGGCGCGGCGCGCGACAACATTCCGCTGCGGGCGCCCGCCACGCCGGAAGGCGAGCTGGAAGTGCGGCTGGACAGCTGCACGGGCGAACGCATCGCGGCCTTCGCGCTGGGCGCGGCGGCCCGCGGCCCTGGCCTGGGAACCGTGACCGGCGTGCTGCCCAAGCGGGACGGGGCCCACGACCTTTGCCTGAGCTTTACAGCGCGCAGCGTCGAGCCGACCCTGGTGCTCGACCAGGTCACGCTGACCCCGACCCAAGTCCCAGCCCAAACCCAAGCCAAGACCAAGAACTAGACCCGCAAGCAGGAAGCGTACCGGTGGCCAATCTCGTACTGTCCTCGCCGCTCAAAGGCTGGATCGCTCCGCTTGACGAGACGCCCGACGCGGTGTTCGCCGAGCGTATGCTGGGCGACGGCCTGGCCATCGATCCTCTGGGCTCGACCCTGCACGCGCCTTGCGACGCGCGGGTGATCGCCGTGCACGCCACGCGTCACGCCGTCACGCTGCGGGCCGACAATGGGGCCGAGATCCTGATGCATGTGGGCCTGGAGACCGTCGGCCTGGGCGGCGAGGGCTTCGAGGTCCATGTCCAGGACGGCCAGGCCGTGAAGACCGGCGACAAGCTGATCAGCTTCGACCTGGACCTGCTGTCCCAGCACGCCAAGAGCCTGATAACCCCGGTGGTGATCACCAATCCGGACGCCTTCCGGATCGTCCGCCGCGAGCAGGACCGCGTCGCTTCGGTGGGCGATTTCCTGATGGAGCTGGCCCCGTTGGATGGCGCCGGCGCGACGCTGACGGTCGTCGAGGGGGAGGTGTCGCGCGAGGTCATTGTCCCCCTGCAGCACGGCATCCACGCCCGTCCCGCCGCCCGCATCGCCGAGAGCGCCCGCAAGTTCGCCGCCGAGGTGGCCCTGGTCGCCGTCAACCGCCGGGCCAGCGCCAAGAGCCCTGTCGGGGTGATGACCCTGGCCATCCGCCATGGCGACCGTATCAGCATCGTGGCCAGCGGTCCGGACGCCGACTTCGCCGTTGCCGCGATCGTCGAGCTGATCGAGGGCGGCATGGGCGAGAGCGCGGCTCTGGCGCCGACGGCCTCGCCCGCCGCCGTGGTTGAGGCTGTCCGCCCGGCCCCGCCTTCCGAACCCGGGCTTCTGCGCGGCGTGATGGCCGCTCCGGGCCTGGCGATCGGCCAGGCCGTGCGCCTCGTCTCCAGCGACATTGTCGTGGCGGAAGCGGGAGCCGGCGCGGGCCACGAAAGCGCCGCGCTGCAGGACGCCCTGACCCTGGTCCGCACCAGGCTCGAAAAGGCCGCCGCGAATGGCGACACGGCCCGCAAGGCCATCCTCGGCGCCCACCTGGCCTTCCTGGAAGACCCCGAGCTGACCGCCTCGGCCCACCGGCTGATCGCCGACGGCAAGAGCGCGGGCTTTGCCTGGCGGCGCGCCGTCGGCGGCTATGTCGAGGCCTTGCGCGGCCTGGGCGATCGTCGCTTGGCCGAACGGGTCGACGACCTGATCGACCTGGAGCGCCAGGTGCTGCGCGCCCTTTCCGGCGACGAGGACGAGGCGCGCGCCCTGCCGGCCGGCGCCATCCTGCTGGCCGACGAACTGCTGCCGTCCCAGCTGATGGGTCTCGAGGCCGGCCAAGTCGCGGGCTTCTGCACGGCCAAGGGCGGGCCGACCTCGCACGTGGCGATCCTAGCCGCCGCCATGGGCATACCGGCCCTGGTCGCCGTCGGCCCGGGCGTGCTGGACGTCACCGAGGGCGCGAGCCTGATCCTCGACGCCGAGGGTGGATCCTTGCGCGTCGGTCCCGACGCCGCCCAGCTGGCCGCCGCCCAGACCGCCATCGCCGCCCGCCACGAGCGCAAGGCTGCCGCCAAGGCCGCCGCCCACCAGGAAAGCCGGACGGCCGACGGGACGCGCATCGAGGTGTTCGGCAATGTCGGCTCGCTGAACGACGCCCTGGCCGCCGCCGCCAACGGCGCCGAGGGCTCGGGCCTGCTGCGGACCGAATTCCTGTTCCTGGAGCGCGAGACCCCGCCCGACGAGGACGAGCAGGCCCGCCAATACCAGGCCATCGCCTCGGCCCTGGACGGTCGCCCGCTGATCATCCGCACCCTGGACGTCGGCGGCGACAAGGCCGCGCCCTATCTGCCGATCCCGGCCGAGGAGAACCCGGCCCTGGGCCTGCGCGGCGTGCGCGTGAGCCTGTGGCGGCCGCACCTGCTGAAGACCCAGCTGCGGGCCATCCTGCGGGTCAAACCGCTGGGCCAATGCAAGATCATGGTCCCGATGATCGCCAGCCTCGACGAGCTGCGGGCCGTCCGCGCCGTGCTGGAAGAGGCCAAGCGCGAGATGGGGATCACCCGGCGGGTCGAGCTGGGCGTGATGATCGAGACCCCGGCCGCCGCCGTCACCGCCGACCTGATCGCCGCCGAGGCCGACTTCCTGTCGATCGGCACCAACGACCTGACCCAATACGTTCTGGCCATGGACCGGGGCAATCCGGAACTGGCCGCCCGCATCGACGCCCTGCACCCGGCGGTGCTGCGGATGATCGCCCAGACCTGCGCCGGGGCCGCCAAGCATCACCGCTGGGTCGGCGTTTGCGGCGGCCTGGCGTCGGACCTCGTCGCCGTGCCGGTGCTGATCGGACTGGGCGTCACCGAGCTGTCGGCCACGGCCGCGACCGTGCCGGAAGTGAAGGCGCTGGTCCGCGCGCTGAACGTCGAGGCCTGCCAGGTCCTGGCCCGCCAGGCGCTGGACCTGACCTCGCCCGAGGCCGTCCGAGATCTCTGCAAAGCCTTCCAAGCGCCCCTTTTTAAGACCGGGGTTGGAGCCTAAAGCGATGAAGTCTCCACTCGAATTCCTCCAGCCCCTGGGCCGCGCCCTGATGCTGCCCATCGCTGTCCTGCCGGTGGCGGGGTTGTTGTTGCGGTTGGGCCAGCCGGACCTGCTGAACATCGCCTTCGTGGCCGCGGCCGGCGACGCGATCTTCTCCAACCTGGGCCTGCTGTTCGCCATCGGCGTGGCGGTGGGCTTCGCGCGCGAGAACAACGGCGCCGCGGGTCTGGCCGGCGTGGTCTGTTTCCTGATCGCCACCGAGGGCGCCAAGGCCCTGCTGCACGTGCCGGCCGAGGTCACGGCTGGCTTGGTCGAGGCTCATGCGGGGCTGGCGTCAGCCGCCTACAAGGCCAAGGCCCTGGCCAAGCTCAGCGTGCCGGTCGGCATCGCCTCGGGCCTGATCGGCGGGGTGTTCTACAACCGATTCTCGACCTTCAAGCTGCCGGAATACCTGGCCTTCTTCAGCGGCCGGCGCTTCGTGCCGATCATCAGCGGCGTGGCCGGTCTGCTGATCGCCGTGCTGATCGGCTTTGGCTACGACGGCATCAATGGCGTGGTCGACGGGGCCAGTCGGGCCATCGTCGGCTCGGGCGAGCTGGGCCTGCTGGTCTACGGCTTCCTGAACCGGATCCTGATCGTCACCGGTCTGCACCACATCCTCAACAATATCGCCTGGTTCGTGATCGGCGACTATCACGGCGCCACGGGCGACTTGCGGCGGTTCTTCGCCGACGACCCCAGCGCCGGCGGCTTCATGAGCGGGTTCTTCCCGGTGATGATGTTCGGCCTGCCCGCCGCCTGCCTGGCCATGTACCATACGGCCCGGCCGGAGAAGAAAAAGGCGGTCGGCGGCATGCTGACCTCCCTGGCCCTGACCTCGTTCCTGACCGGCGTGACCGAGCCGATCGAGTTTTCCTTCATGTTCCTGGCCCCGCTGCTCTACGCGGTGCACGCGGTGCTGACGGGCGTGGCCATGGCCGTGATGAACCTGCTCGACATCAAGCTGGGCTTCACCTTCTCGGCCGGTCTGTTCGACTATGTGCTGAACTTCGGCAAGGCGACCCATCCGCTGTGGCTGCTGCCGCTGGGGGCGCTGTACGCCGGCGTCTATTACGGCCTGTTCCGGTTCTTCATCCTCAAGTTCGACCTCAAGACCCCCGGCCGCGAGGCCGACGACGCGGTCACCGCCGAGGCCGCCACGACCGGCGGCGGGCGCGGGGCCGACTTTGTGGCCGCCCTGGGCGGGGCTGGGAACCTGGTTTCGGTCGACGCCTGCACCACCCGTCTGCGCCTGATCGTCGTCGACCAGGGCGCGGTCAGCGAGCCGACCCTAAAGGCTCTGGGCGCGCGTGGCGTGGTCAGGCCCTCGGACAAGGCGTTGCAGGTGGTGCTGGGGCCGATCGCCGATGGCGTGGCCGGCGAGATCCGCGCCGCCATGGGCGCTCCGGCGCCCGCCAAGCCGATTATCACGGCCGCCAAGACAGCCTCCGCCCTGCCCACCGCCGCCGACGACGACCGGGCCAAAGCCCTGGTCAGCGCCCTGGGCGGCTGGGCCAATGTCGAGGCGGTCGGCGCCTGCTCAAGCCGTCTGCGCCTGGTGGTCCGCGACAACACCGCCGTCGATGAGGCGGCGCTGGCGGCCCTGGACTCGCGGGGCGTGGTCCGGGTGGGCGAGCGGTCCGTGCACGTGGTGCTGGGGCCCGACGCCGAACGGATCGGCGAGGCCGTGCGCTGCCTGCTGCCGGCCTGACGCGCTGGCGCTCCGCGCCGATCTGGCCAACGCTGTCATGCATCAAGAACCTTCAAGTCACGACAGGCATGTCCAAGCCCTGGACGGTGGAAAGGCCTAGCGTCCAGGCTCGCTTGGCGGGGTCCCGCCGGATCGAAACCGAGAGGTGAGGGCATGACCAGATCTTCCAGTCCCGACCTGGGCCAGGACGGGGGCAAAGGCGGCGACGCATCGCGGCGCGACCTCGTCACCAGCGGCCTGAGTCTGGCTCTGTTGAGCGCGCTGCCATCCCTCTCCGCGTCCACATCGTCGGCGGCGACGCCGAAGGCCTCGCCCAAACCTCCAGGAGACAGCACCATGAGCAGCGGTTTCGTCACCACCAAGGACGGCACTCAGATCTTCTACAAGGACTGGGGTCCCAAGACCGCCCAGCCGATCGTGTTCCACCACGGCTGGCCGCTCAGCGCCGACGACTGGGACAACCAGATGATGTTCTTCCTGGGCGAAGGCTTCCGGGTCATCGCCCATGATCGTCGCGGCCACGGCCGGTCGACCCAGACCGACACCGGCAACGAGATGGACACCTACGCCGCCGACGTCATCGCCCTGACCGACCACCTGGACCTGAAGAACGCCGTCCATGTCGGCCACTCCACCGGCGGCGGCGAGGCCATCCACTACGTGGCCCGCGCCAAGCCGGGCCGGGTGGCCAAGGCCGTTCTGATCGGCGCGGTGCCGCCGATCATGGTCAAGTCCGCCAAGAACCCGGGCGGCCTGCCGATCGAGGTGTTCGACGGCTTCCGCGCCGCCCAGAACGCCAACCGCGCCCAGTTCTTCCACGATGTCGCGGCCGGCCCGTTCTACGGCTTCAACCGACCGGGCGCGAAGATTTCGCCGGCCACGATCGAGAACTGGTGGCGTCAGGGCATGATGGGCGGCGCCAAGGCCCACTACGACTGCATCAAGGCCTTCTCGGAAACCGACTTCACCGAAGACCTCAAGTCGGTCGACGTGCCGGTCCTGCTGATGCACGGCGAGGACGACCAGATCGTGCCGATCGACGATTCCGCCCGCCTCGGCATCAAGCTGCTGAAGAAGGGCACGCTGAAGACCTATCCGGGCCTGCCGCACGGCATGTGCACGACCCATCCGGACGTCGTGAACCCCGACCTGCTGGCCTTCATCAAGGCCTAGGTTGAGCGACGTTCAAGCGCGGTGCGTGGTCCTCGTCCTTCGACAGGCTCAGGATGAGGACCATTGTGCGGGCCTTGGCAGTAGAAAACCTCATCCTGAGCTTGTCGAAGGCCGGGGTTTTCGCTTCCGAGGCTGACTGAGCGCTAGGGTTCCGGCCCCTGCGTTTCTACGCATCTCGAACCGTCAGGATCACCGAGGTCCACCCCGCCAGCGTCACGATCCGTCCTTCGACCTCGGCGGCTCCGAACGCCGCGCCGTCCACCGCCAAGCCGTCCGGCAAGGCGTAGCGCACTGTCTCGCGTCCGCAGTTCAGCAGCACCAGCAGCCGCTCGCCCCGGCGATAGGCGAAGACCTGTTCGTGGTCGGGATCGATGTCGAGATAGTCGCCCTCGCGCAGGTCGATCGAACCGCGCCGGAACGCGATCAGGGCGCGGGTGTTGGCCAGCACCGAGTCCGGGCGGGCGGCCTGGTCTTCGGCGTTGATCATTTCGGCGTTCGGATTGACCGCCAGCCAGGGCTTGCCGCGCGTGAAGCCGCCGTGCGGGCCGGCCGTCCACTGCATCGGCGTGCGGGCGTTGTCGCGGCCCATGGCCCGGGCGTTGGCCAGGTATTGGGCCTCCGACACCCGATGCTTCACGTCGCGCCAGCGCCCGGCCACCTCCAGGTCGTCGAAGTCGTCCAGGGTCTGGAACGGATAGTTGGTCATGCCCAACTCCTCGCCCTGATACAGGAACGGCGTGCCGCGCTGGGTGAGGATCAAGGTGTTGACGGTCTTGGCCGAGCGCTCGACCCAGGCCGGATCGTCGTCGCCGAAATGCGAGACCGAGCGCGGGTTGTCGTGGTTGGACAGGAACTGAGTGTTCCAGCCGAACGGTCCGGCGGCCTGGTCCAGCTGGGTGTAGAGCGTCTTCAGCCGGGGCAGGGTCCAGGACGTCTTGCGCCAGCCGTCGATGTCCATCCGCACGATGTCGAAGTTGATCACCAGGTCCAGTTCGCCGCGCCGGCTGTCCATCAGGTCGCGAGCGGCGTCGGGCGTGACCCCGAACGCCTCGCCGACCGTCATGGTGTCGTAGCGGTCCAGCACCTCGCGCCGCATCTCGCGCAGATAGTCGTGCAGCTTGGGACCGGCGGCGTAGACGAACTGCGGCGCGCGCAGCTCTTCGGGCGTCAAGTCCGGTAGGCCCGGCGGCTTTGAGATGAACGGGATCACGTCCATCCGGAAGCCCGACACGCCCTTGTCGAGCCAGAACCGCATCAGGTCGTGGACCTCTTCCCGGACCTTGGGGTTCTCCCAGTTCAGGTCGGGCTGCTTGGCGGCGAAATAGTGCAGGTAGTACTGGCCGGAGCCGTCATCAAAGGTCCAGGCCGGGCCGCCGAAGAAGGCGCGGTAGTTGTTGGGCGGTCCCCCATCCTTGCCGTCGCGCCAGATGTAGTAGTCGCGATAGGGATTTTGCCGGCCCTTGCGGCTTTCCACGAACCAAGCGTGCTCGTCGCTGCTGTGATTGACCACCAGGTCCAGGATCAGGCGCATGCCCCGCGCCGCCATGCCGGCCAGCATGGCGTCGAAATCGGCCATGGTCCCGAACTGGGCCATCACCTTGCGGTAGTCGCGGATGTCGTAGCCGTTATCGGCGTTGGGGCTGTCGAAATGCGGCGACAGCCAGACCACGTCGACGCCCAGGGCCTTCAGATAGTCCAGCCGGGCCGTGATCCCCGGCAGGTCGCCCACCCCGTCGCCGTTGGTGTCGAGAAACGAGCGCGGATAGATCTGATAGACGACCGCGTCCTTCCACCAGGGACGGGCGGCGGCTGCGTCGGCGCGGAGCGTCGGTTGGTCATCGCACACGAACGGTCTCTCCCAGGCCTGCCCGGGTGACGCTAACCGATTTTGACGCTGAGGTTAGTGGCGGAGAGGGTGGGATTCGAACCCACGGTGCCCTTCCAGGCACGCCGCATTTCGAGTGCGGTACATTCGACCACTCTGCCACCTCTCCAGGGGGTCTTCAGGGGCCGCCCGGAGGCGTGCCTTGAGTGAGGGCGGGATACCTAGCGGCGCCGCCGGAAGAGCGCAAGAGCCTGTGACAAGCTTTTGTGTCGCGGGGCGCGGTTTCCGGCGCGGGGGCCCGCCCGGTCTAGGCCCTGGGATAGAGAACCATCTGGGTGCAGCGGAAAAGCGCGATGGTCTTGCCGGTGGCCTCGGCGGTGACGACGGCGTCCCAGACCTGGGTGTTGCGGCCGCCATGGACCAGGGTCGCCTCGCAGGCCACGCCGCCGCCCTCGCGCACGGTGCCCAGGAAGTTGGACTTCAGCTCGATGGTGGTGAAGCCGTTGGCGCCCTCGGGAAGCGAGACCACGCAGCCGTAGCCGCTGGCGCTGTCGGCCAGGGCGATGACGCTGGCGGCGTGCAGGAAACCGTTGGGGGCCATGTGGCGCTGGGTCACGGTCATGCGCCCCCGCACGCGGCCGGGTGTCGCTTCCAGCCATTCCAGGCCCAGCAGATCGGGCAGGTGTCCCTTCTGGCCCGCCGTCAGGGCGGCGCTGCGATCGGCGTCGCCGGCGATCCGCGCGGCGTCGAGCGGGGATGGGGCGGCGCTCTTGTCTTCGGCCATGGGGGGCGTCTCCTTCGCGTGCGAAGCATCTATGCGACGGAAGGGCGGTGAGGCAAGTCAGTTTTTAAATAGAACTGATATCGACGGGCTGGAAACGCTTACCGTCCTCACCCTCGGGCGGCAGGCGGAAGGCGCGGATCCCGACCTGCAGGGCCGGGGCGGCCAGCGGACCGGGCGCAGTCAAGACGGCGGCGCGACGGGCGACGAAGGCCTCGACCGGAACAGCGTCTCCGGCGTCGATGTTGCCGGCCTTCTGCTCGCCGACGGTGGTGTCCCAGGCCTTGGCGGCGGCGCCGGTCTGGCCCACCAGGATGCGGGTCGGCGGCGCCAGGTCCAGCAG
>NZ_JBAPVS010000173.1:0-6396 GCF_049283275.1 Caulobacter sp.
CTGGGGGCCGACGCCGACGGCGCGCGCCTGGCCCTGCTGGTGCTGCGCGACGAGACCGATTCCCGACGCAGCGAGCGCACCCGGGCCGACTTCCTGGCCAACGCCAGCCACGAACTGCGCACGCCACTGGCCTCGCTGTCGGGTTTCATCGAGACCCTGCGCGGCCACGCCAAGGACGATGTCGGCGCGCGCGACAGGTTCCTGGGCATCATGCAGGCCCAGGCCGAGCGGATGGCGCGGCTGATCGACGATCTGATGAGCCTGTCGCGGATCGAGCTCAACGAGCACATCGCGCCGCTGGGTCAAGTGGACCTGGGCATGGCGACGATCGACGTCCTGGACGCCCTGGCGCCCCAGGCCAAGGACAAGGCCGTGACCTTCGACCCCGTCCTGCCGCCGCGCGGCGCGGCGGTGGTCGAGGGCGACCGCGACCAGATCGTCCAGGTGATCCAGAACCTGGTCGACAACGCCATCAAGTACACCCCGCGCGACGGCGTCGTGCGGGTCGAGATCTTCTCGGGCCTGACCGCCGACATGGCCGCCGCGCCGCGCGATTCCGCCGCCGCGCGCATGTCGCTGCTGACCCCCGACCACGCCGTCGACGAGCGCTACGCCTCGCTCTGGGTCAGCGACCGGGGGCCGGGCCTGGCCCGCGAGCACCTGCCGCGCCTGACCGAGCGGTTCTATCGGGTCGAGGGCCAGAAGAGCGGCGAGCGGTCGGGCACGGGGCTGGGCCTGGCCATCGTCAAGCACATCATGAACCGCCACCGGGGCGGCATGACGGTGGAGAGCGTGCAGGGCGAGGGCGCGACGTTCGGGGTCTATTTCCCGATGGCCCGGGGGGCGGCCGCTCAGGAGGCGCCGGAGAGCGTGAGCGCGTCTTCGTAGCGCGTCCCTCCGTATCCGCCCTTCCTGTCATAAGGGCGGGAAGGCCGGCTTTCGGGGGAATGCCTAGTTCGCCAAAGGCCTGAAAACCCGCCGCTTCGGACGCTGTCGCAAAACTGTCGTCAAAACGTCGCATAAGGTCAGCGCCCGCCCGGCATAGATCGGTTGGGCGGTACGGCGCGCTGTGCGTCGTGATCGCATCCCTTCGCGCAAGACCCCGCCGCACGCATGCTGACCTGGCTCTCGCTCCTGTTTCTCGTCCTGTTCTCGGGCGCGGCCTTCATGGCCGGTCGAGGCCGCGCGCTGAAGTCCTCCGGCGGCTCGGCGGCCAAGCTTCACTCGCTGCCGAACTATTACGGCCTGTACGCCGCCCTGTGGGCCGGCGCCCCGGCGGCGCTGCTGCTGCTGCTGGGCGCCACCTTCGGCGGCCGGGTCGAGGACTCCATGCTGCAGGCGCAGCGCCCGGCGGTCGTCCAATCCCTGACGCCGGACCGCCAGGACGTGTTCTTCAGCGACGTCAACGCCGTCGCCAGCGGCCAGGCCGCCAGCGAGGTGACCTATGACGGCCCCCTGAAGGCCGCCTTCGACGCCAAGGTGGTCGAGGCCAAGCGCATCGACGGCATCGTCAGCTACTCGGTCCTGGGCCTGGCCGGCCTGCTGGCCCTGGCGGGCTTCCTGCTGGCCACCCCGCGCATCAACACCGAATTCCGGGCCCGCAACCGGGTCGAGGGCTGGATCGCCGGCGTGCTGATCGCCTGCTCGATCGCCGCCGTCCTGACCACCGTCGGCATCGTGATGTCGCTGATCTACGAGAGCTGGCGCTTCTTCGAGAGCGTCTCGCCGCTCAGCTTCCTTTTCGGCACCGAATGGGCGCCGCAGATCGCCATGCGCAGCGACCAGGTGGCCTCGTCGGGCGCTTTCGGGGCCGTGCCGCTGTTCGCCGGCACCTTCCTGGTGATGTTCATCGCCATGCTGGTGGCCGCGCCGATCGGGCTCTACTCGGCGATCTACCTGTCGGAATACGCCAATCGCGGCCTGCGCTCGACCATCAAGCCGCTGCTCGAGATCCTGGCCGGCGTGCCGACCGTGGTCTACGGCTTCTTCGCCGCCCTGACCGTGGGACCGCTGTTCCGCGCCTTCTTCAACGGCATCGGCGAGCAGCTGGCCGGCGGCCCGATGGACGGCCTGGCCCAGTATCTGATGCAGGTGCAGAACCAGATGGCCCTGGTGGCCGGGGTGGTGATGGGCATCATGCTGATCCCCTTCGTCTCCTCCTTGTCCGACGACATCATCAACGCCGTGCCCCAGTCGCTTCGCGACGGCAGCTACGCCATGGGCGCGACCAAGTCCGAGACCGTCAAGAAGGTGGTCCTGCCCGCCGCCCTGCCGGGCATCATGGCCGCCATGCTGCTGGCCGTGTCCCGCGCGGTGGGCGAGACCATGATCGTCACCATGGCCGCCGGCCTGCAGGCCAAGCTGACCGCCAACCCGCTGGATACCGTCACCACCGTGACCGTCCAGATCGTCACCCTGCTGACCGGCGACCAGGAATTCGACAGTCCCAAGACCTTGTCGGCCTTCGGTCTGGGCCTGACCCTGTTCGTGGTCACCCTGGGTCTCAACATCATCGCCCTGCGCATCGTCCAGAAGTACCGGGAACAATATGACTGACGCGGCTATCAACTCCGGCGCGCCAGCCCCCAAGGCCGCCGCGCTCTCGACGCGCGAAGCGCTGCTCAAGAAGCGTCACCGCTCGGAAAAGCTGTTCCGCGCCCAGGGCGTCGCGGCGATCGTGATCGCCATGATCTTCCTGGTGGTGCTGGTCGGCCGGATCGTCACCCAGGGCTACTCGACCTTCGAGACCCACACCCTGACGGTGCCGGTCTATCTGAACCCCGAGCGCATCGACGTGGCCGCGCTGGAAGGGGTCAATTACGACTACATCGTCGCCGAGGCGATGATGAAGAAGCTGGGTGTCCAGGACGACGACCTGGGCACGACGTCGGGCAAGATCATGGACCTGACCTCGCGCGATTTCGGCAACCAGCTGCTGCAGATGATCAAGAAGGATCATTCGCTGATCGGCAAGACCGTCAACGTCACCGGCTCGGTCAAGGCCGACGCCGACCTCTACTACAAGGGCGAGATCAAGCGCTCGACCGCCGAGGAAGACCGCAAGCTGGACAATCAGCAGCTGGACTGGCTGGACACGCTGCGCAAGGACGGCACGGTCAAGGCCGGCTTCAACACCAAGTTCTTCACCAACTCCGACTCCACCGAGCCCGAACAGGCCGGCGTCTGGGGCGCGGTGATCGGTTCGGCGATGATGCTGATCATCACCGCCGTGATCGCCATCCCGGTGGGCGTGCTGGCCGCGGTCTATCTGGAGGAGTTCGCTCCGAAGAACCGCTGGACCGACGTCATCGAGGTCAACATCAACAACCTGGCCGCCGTGCCGTCGATCGTCTACGGCCTGCTGGGCCTGGCCCTGTTCATCAACTGGCTGCACGTGCCGCGCGGCTCGCCGCTGGTCGGGGGGCTGGTGCTGGCCCTGATGGCCCTGCCGACCGTGATCATCGCCACCCGCAGCGCGCTGAAGGCCGTGCCGCCCTCGATCCGCGAAGCCGCCCTGGGCGTCGGGGCCTCCAAGGCCCAGACCGTCTTCCACCACGTGCTGCCGCTGGCCATGCCCGGCGTGATGACCGGCGCCATCCTGTCGCTGGCCCACGCCCTGGGCGAGACCGCGCCGCTGCTGATGATCGGCATGGTCGCCTTCGTGCCCGGCGCGCCGGAGAGCTTCAGCAGCTCGGCCACCGTGCTGCCTGTCCAGGTCTTTATCTGGGAGAACGCTTCGGAGCGCGCCTTCCACGAACGCACCGCCGCGGCCATCATCGTGCTGCTGGTCTTCATGATCGTCATGAACGCCGCCGCCGTGATCCTGCGCCGCCGCTTCGAACGCCGGTGGTAGACTGATGACCTTCTTCAATCCCCTCGCTTCATCCCTTTCGCTGGGACACGCCATGCCGACCGAAAACCGCGACGACACCATCGCCGCCGCCCAAGCTCCGTCCCTGGCCTCGGCGATCCCCGCCGGCCACGGCAACGTGTCCACCAGCGAGTTCAAGATCCGGGCGCGCGACGTCAACGTCTTCTACGGCGACAAGCAGGCGTTGTTCGACGTCAGCCTGGACGTGCCGGCCAAGTCGGTCACCGCCTTCATCGGCCCGTCGGGCTGCGGCAAGTCGACCTTCCTGCGCTGCATCAACCGGATGAACGACACCATCCCGTCGGCCAAGGTCCAGGGCTCGATCGAGATCGACGGCGCCGACGTCAACGCCAAGAGCGTCGATCCGGTGGTGCTGCGCTCGCGGGTCGGCATGGTGTTCCAAAAGCCCAACCCGTTTCCCAAGACGATCTTCGAGAACGTCGCCTACGGTCCGAAAATCCACGGCCTGGCCACCGGCAAGGCCGAGCTGGAGGCCATCGTCGAGGGCAGCCTGAAGAAGGCCGGCCTGTGGAACGAGGTCGCCGACCGCCTGCACCAGCCCGGCACCGGCCTGTCGGGCGGCCAGCAGCAGCGCCTGGTCATCGCCCGCGCCATCGCCGTCAGCCCCGAGGTGATCCTGATGGACGAGCCCTGCTCGGCCCTGGACCCGATCGCCACCGCCAAGATCGAGGAGCTGATCGACGAACTGCGCAATCAGTTCTGCATCGTCATCGTCACCCACTCGATGGCCCAGGCCGCCCGGGTCTCGCAGAAAACCGCCTTCTTCCACCTGGGCAAGCTGGTCGAGAGCGGTCCGACCGAGGAGATGTTCACCAATCCTCGCGACACCCGCACGCAAGACTACATCACCGGCCGCTTCGGCTAACCGGTAGGATCATCCAGCCATGACCGAACATACCGTCAAATCCTACGGCGAAGAACTGAACCACCTCACGGCCGAGGTCACCCGCATGGGCGGCATGGCCGAGGCCCAGGTCGCCGACGCCATCGACTGCATCGCCCGCCGCGACGCGCCCCTGGCCCAGCAAGTGGTGGCCCGCGACGAGCGGCTCGACATCCTGCAGGCCGAGATCGAGCGCAAGGCGTTCCGCCTGATCGCCCTGCGCCAGCCGATGGCCGTGGACCTGCGCCACGCCGTGGCCGCCCTGAAGATCTCGATGAGCCTGGAACGCTGCGGCGACATGGCCAAGAACATCGGCAAGCGCGCCCTGATCCTGACCGAAGCCGACCCGATGACCGCCCTGACCCGCTCGATCGAGCGCATGGGCAAGCTGGTCCAGGGCCGTCTGAAGGACGTGCTGGACGCCTACACCGCCTCGGACCTGCAGCGCGCCATCGGCGTGTGGGGCCGCGACGAAGAGGTGGACGAGCACTACAACGCCATCTTCCGCGAACTGCTGACCTACATGATGGGCGATCCCCGGACGATCAATCCGTGCGCCCACCTGCTGTTCGTCGCCAAGAACCTCGAGCGCATCGGCGACCACGCCACCAACATCGCCGAGATCATCCATTTCGAGCTGACCGGCGAGGAGATCATCTCCCAGCGGCCCAAGCTCGACACCCTGTCGAACTGATTAGAGGGCCAGCGCAGTGACTCCGTACGTTCTGGTGGTCGAAGACGAAGACGCCCTGGCCACCCTGCTGCACTACAATCTCGACAAGGAAGGCTATGTCGTCGGCGTGGCCGGCGACGGCGAGGAAGCCCTGACCATGGCGTCGGAGCGCGCGCCTGACCTGGTGATCCTCGACTGGATGCTGCCCAAGGTCTCGGGCATCGAGGTCTGCCGCCGCCTGCGCGGCCGCAGCGAAACCCGCAACGTGCCGATCATCATGCTGACGGCGCGCGGCGAGGAGAGCGACCGCATCCGCGGCCTCGACACCGGGGCCGACGACTATGTGGTCAAGCCGTTCTCGATGATCGAGCTGACCGCCCGGGTCCGCGCCGTGCTGCGCCGCATCCGTCCGGGCCTGGCCGACGACCGCATCACGGTGGGCGACATCGTCATCGACCGCGTCGCCCACCGCGTGAAGCGCCAGGGCAAGGAAGTCCACCTGGGCCCGACCGAGTTCCGCCTGCTCGACTACCTGATGCAGCACCCGGGCCGGGTGTTCAGCCGCGAGCAGCTGCTGGACGCGGTCTGGGGCTCGGACGTCTATGTCGAGGCCCGCACCGTGGACGTCCACATCGGCCGCCTGCGCAAGGCCCTGAACGGCGACATCGACGGCGACCCGATCCGCACGGTGCGCTCGGCGGGGTATTCGCTGGACCTGGACGCGGCTTAGAGGCGAACGGCCGATCGGCTTTGAACGATACGACAGCCCTGGCCGAGAGGTCAGGGCTGTTGGCGTTTTGGGGGCGGGTTACGGGCGGCTGCGCCGGCTTCCGTTTTCGACCCTCGGTGGACGGTGGTCCGATTCAATATTATTGGCCGGCGGTTATTCAACCAGCGCGTACGCGTGAAACCTTATCGTATAAAACCTGTTCCTGTCCTCTATGTATC
>NZ_JBAPVS010000174.1:0-3779 GCF_049283275.1 Caulobacter sp.
GCGCGGCGCAGCGGCATGACCCGCGCGTCGGCGCTCGCCTGCAGGACGGGTCCAAGATCAGACCACAGGCGACGGGCCCGCTCGAAAGCGGGCTCGGCCTTGGGCGACGCGGCGCGCCACCGGGCCAGTCGACGCAAATCCAGTTCCGTCGCTTGCCCCGATTTCAAACGCAGAATCCAGGCGCGCGCCTGCGCATCCAGGTCGGCACCCGGCTCTTCCCCTGGGATGTCGCGTCTAACGTCCATCATCAATGCTCGCGACCATTCTCTTATCTAGACGAGCAGCGCCCGGATTTACGAAATCTATCCTCTCCAGCGAGGCCAGATGATCGGCGCAGTGGTCCAGGGCGTGCCTCAGTTCCATCTCGACGGTCCGCTTCGACAGACTCATGGCACGAGCAATATCGCCGCACGATCGTCCTTCCAACCGGGCCGCGATCAGGATCGCGCGCCGGCGCGCCGACAGCCCGGCGACCGCCTTTTCCAGCGCCCGCAACTCCAGGCGCGCGGCGGCGGTCTGCTCCGGTCCCGGTTCGGTGTCGGGCAAAGCCAGCAAGGCGTCGATATCGACCGCCGAGGCCAGACGCGCGCCGGCCCGCTTGCGGTCAATGGCGATGTTCATCGCCATGCGCGACAGATAGGCCTTGGCGTCCTTGATGGCGCCCAATTCGCCGCCCTTGGCCAAGCGCAGCCAAGTTTCGTTCAGCGCCTCGTCCGCCAGGTCCTGCGACCGCAGCCGCCCCCGCAGCCGCGTGCGCAGCTCCGGATACAGCTTCATGAACCAGCCCATCAGCGCTTCCCGGTTCATCGGCCGGGCAACCTGAACGGCATGGGCAGCTCGACCTCGACGGGCGCGGGCAGTTCGGCGGGCACGCCCGGCAGGGGCTCGGCGCGCCACAGGGTCTCCAAGGCGGCCCGATCCAGCGCCGGATCTCGCGACCGACCGACCACCCAGGCCTCCTGGACGTCGCCGTCGCGACCGACCCGGAAGCGCACGATCACGATGCCTTCGGCGCGTCGCGACACCGCTTCGGAGGGGTACAGCCGATAGGGCCGGATATGTTTTTGCAGCAGGCGTTGATAGGTGTTCTCGCTCGCCGCGCGTGAGGCGCCGTCGGCGGAGATGTCGCCCTCGCCCTCCTGGCTCTGCGCGGCTTCGCCCGCCTGCGTCGACAGCGTCTTGGCGATCGACGCCTCCCGCGCGGGGGCGGCTCTTCCGCCCGACGGCGACACCGCCGCATCGCCCGAGAGCGTGGAATCCGCGCCGTCCAGCGCCTGGTCGCCCTCCGCGTCGCGATCTCCGGATCCGGCCGTTTGCAGCCGGCCCTGACGCGCGCTGGCCGGCGCCCCGTCGGCGTCGACCAGCACCATCTCCATGGTCCAGGTGCGCGGGACCAGGCCGGGCCGCCGCCCGATGAACATCATCAGCATCGCGCCATGGACGGCCAGAGCCACCATGAGCGCCAACAGCCCGCGACGCCGTCGGTCCAGCGACGCCCGGCGCCGTCTCCCTCCGCTCGGCTCCAAGACCCAGAATTCAGAAGCGTCCAAAATGGCCATCACATCGCGCTGATGCGCATCTTGATCGGCTGGGGCATGGCGCTGGGCGGCAGGCTGGCCATCCGCAGTTCGCCCAGGGCCTCCTCGATCACCCTGCGCGTCTCGGCCTCCTCTTCGGGACCAACGGCCTCGATGCGGGTGACGGCGCCGTCGGGATTCAGCCAGACATAGAGCTGCAGCTCGTACTTGCGGCCCTTCAATGCGTTCTGGCCACGCAGCTTGCGGAAGCATTCCTGCAACAGCATCGAGCCGTACCACGCATAGTCGCTCGATTTGGCCTCGCCGATGATCGGCGCGGTCACCACCAGATCGTCCAGCCGCACGTTGGGCCAGGAGTCCGGCGAACGGCGCACCAGGGTGAAGGCGTCGCGTCGCGTGAAGCGCGGAGCCAGCCCCGAGCCCAGCAACATCTGATCCAGCGCCTCCTGCACCGTCGACGCGCTGACCGGCCGCGAGGTCTGACCATGGGCCAGCCCCTCATCGTAGTTGACGTGAAAACCCGACCGCTCAGCCAACCGCGCCAAGGCCTCGGATAGCGGCAAGGCGGGAAAGGCGTAAACGGATGACGCCGCCACGGCCGGGCTGGGCAGCATGAGGTCGGAGATCAGCGCCGCCCCCAACAAGACCGCGAAAGCGATCGCCTGCGTGCCGTTGCGACAGATTGAACCCGACATCGGCATCGGCATCGGCCCCACAGCGCGCCGCGAAGCTGGCTTCGTAACGCAAAAGCTTCACGAATTTACGACAGCGCCGAGCCCTTCGTGGCGGCTCCTTGGCCCCGCCCTTAATGGGATGCCCGACGGAGGGGGAAATCTGACTCCACGGGGACAAGGCTGCTCACAGAACTCCCTCCGCCGACCGCTTCGCGATCACCTCCCCCACGGGGGGCGGAACACCTTGACCGCGCCTCCCCGATCCCCGAGCGTGGCCATGCACACGCCACGTCGGAGCCCAGATGTCCCGCCTACTGACCGTTCTCCTCGGCTCCGCCGCCCTGCTCGCCGCCGGCGCCGCCCCGCTCGCCAGTTGGGCGGCTGACGCTCCGGTGTCCAAAGCCGACCGCGCCCTGCACGAAAAGGTCCTGACCCTCGACACCCACCTGGACACCCCCGAGCACTTCGCGCGCCCGGGCTGGAGCATGGTCGAGCGTCACGAGGTCAAGCTCGACGGCACCCAGGTCGACCTGCCGCGCATGGACGCCGGCGGCCTGGATGGCGGGTTCTTCGTGATCTACACCGCCCAGGGCGCCCTGACCGCCGAGGGCTATCGCGGGGCCCGCGACTTCGCCCTGGAGCGCGCCGCCGAAATTCGCGAGATGGTCGCGGCCCACGGCGACAGGTTCGAGCTGGCCTACACCGCCGACGACGCCGAGCGGATCAACAAGGCCGGCAAGAAGTTCGTCTTCCAGAGCATCGAGAACAGCTGGCCCATGGGTGAGGACCTCACCCTGATGCAGACCTTCTACGCCACCGGCGTGCGCATGGCCGGGCCGGTGCACTTCCGCAACAACCAGTTCGCCGACAGCTCGACCGACAAGCCGATCTGGCATGGCTTCTCGCCGCTGGGCCTGCGCTGGCTGGCCGAGGCCAACCGGCTGGGGATCCTGATCGACGTCAGCCACGCCTCCGACGACGTGGTCGACCAGGCCGTGCAGTTGTCGAAGGTCCCGATCATCGCTTCGCACTCCGGCGCCAAGGCGGTCTACGACCATCCGCGCAATCTGGATGACGGCCGACTGAAGAAGATCGCCGATGCGGGCGGGGTGATCTGCATCAACTCGGTCTATCTGAAGAACACCCCCACCAGCCCCGAGCGCCTGGCGGCGCTGAAGGCGCTGGGCCCGCTAGCCGAGACCGCGACCCAGGCCGAGGTGACCGCCTACATGAAGAAACGCGTCGCGGTGGACGCCCAATTCCCCCCGGTCCGCGCCACCTTCGAGGACTTCATGGCCAGCCTGACCCACACCCTCAAGGTGGTCGGACCCGAGCATGTCGGCATCGGCGCCGACTGGGACGGCGGCGGCGGCGTGGTCGGCTTCGAGGACGTCGCCGACCTGCCCAAGGTCACCGCCCGGCTGAAGGCCGCCGGCTACACCGACGCCGACGTGGCGGCGATCTGGGGCGGCAACGTGCTGCGCGTGGTGCGGCAGGTTCAGGACTATGCGGCGAAGGGGGCGGCCAAGTAGGCGGTAAATCCCCCTCCGGCCCTCCGGGCCACCTC
>NZ_JBAPVS010000175.1:0-2091 GCF_049283275.1 Caulobacter sp.
GCCGGCCCGCTGCGCCAGGGCGGCGATCAGCTCGGGCAGCGGCGCGATCCCGGCGCGGCCGTTCAGCCAGTGGCCCAGGGTCCAGTTGGGTCCGTCGGCCCAGACGCTGCGCCGGGCCGGGAAGTCGGGGAACGGCCGGGCGTCCCAGCACCAGGCCGACGCGCCCTCGATCATCGGCCCGCCATAGACCGGCGAGACCGGGTTGGTCGCCGGATCGGCCAGGTGGGCCAGCACCGCCTCCAGGGCCCGCCGCTGGCCGACCTCGTCGCGGGTCCCGTCCGAGAACGGCGGCAGGGCGCTCTCGGCGCTCTTGGCGTCGACGAACAGGTTGGGGGCGTTGGCGCCCTTGTCGACCGCGCCGCAGCCGAACTCGACCAACCGCAGGGGTTTGGACTTCGGGACCCAGGCGGTCGGCGTCGCGGCGCGCACGCCGCCCGGTCGGTTGAAGTGCTGGCGGCTCCACCAGGCCTGCAGGTCCTTGGGCCGGAACACCCAGGGCTCGGCGTAGGCGCCGTCGGTGATGGCGGTGCGCGCCTGCGCAGCCCGCGCCGCGTCGGAGGCATAGAACCAGTCGAAGCCCTCGCCGCCCGTCAGGTTGCCGCGCAGGTAGGCGACGTCATGCGGACCGCCCTGACCGGCCTCCAGATGGTCGTCGCCGTCGCGCCAGTCGGCCATCGGCGGATAGAAGTCGACGCCGACGAAATCGATCTGCGCGTCGCTCCACAGCGGGTCGAGATGGAAGTGGACATCGCCGCTGCCGTCGCTGGGCTGGTGGCCGAAATACTCACTCCAGTCGGCGGCGTAGCCCAGCCGGGTCGTCGGCCCCAGCAGGCCGCGCACCTGGCCGGCCAGGCTCTTGAGCGCGGTCACCGCCGGATAGGACGAGGCCCCGTCGCGCACCGTGGTCAGGCCGCGCAGCTCCGAGCCCAGGATGAAGCCGTCCACCCCGCCGGCCAGCTGGGCCAGCTTGGCGTAGTGCAGCAGCATCCGCCGCAGGCCCCAGTCGCCGGCCGGGCCGTCATAGGTCGGCAGACCGTCGGCGACGCCGAACTGTCCCGCCGTCGCCGCGCCGAAGAAGGCCGAGACCTGGGCCGAGGCGGCGGCGGTCTTGTCGGGCGAACCCGGACGGCCGGCGGCCGGGTGACAGGTGATCCGGCCGCGCCAGGGATAGGCGCCCTGCCCGGCGCCGCCATAGGGATCGGGCAGCCCATTGCCCGCCGGCACGTCCATCAACACGAACGGATAGAGCGTCACCCGCAGCCCGCGCCGCTTCAGCTCGGCGATCGCCTGCAGCACGGCCCGGTCGGCCGGCGTGCCGCCATAGGCCGGACCGCCGTCGTGTTGGGAGACCACGCCCGCCTCGGCGCGATCGACGCCGTTCACCCGCCAGTCGAACGGGATCGTCGCCTTGGCCGCCTGCTCGACCTTGGGCCGGATCGTGCACGACCCGCAGCGCAGATCGTCACCGAACCAGGCCACCACCAGGGTCACCTCTTCCACATTGGGCAGTTGGGCCTGAAGCTGGTCCAGCGACACCACCAGGTCGGGACGGCCCTCGGCGTTGTTCAGGGTCTCGGCCGTGGTCCGGGTCAGGCCGTCGCGGCGCAGGACGACATCGGTGGCGTAGACGAACTCCCCCGCGCCGGGGATCAGGCACACACCCTTCAGGCGGTCCTCGAGGCCCGCAGACGCGCCGCTGGCGCGCGGCCGGTGGAACACCTCGAACGACAGCTGCGGCGGGCGATTGCCGTAGGCCGCCAACGGCAGGTCCTCGAACACCACATAGGCCGCGCCGCGATAGGCCGGCGCCTCGCCCTCGACGGCGGCGATCAGGGGATCGGGCGCCTGGTCCTCGCCCCCGGTGTGGACGCGCATGACCACCCCGGCCATGTCCATCGGCTTGCCGTCGGCCCAGACCCGGCCAATGCCGTCGATCGGCCCCTCGCAGACGGCCACGGCGAACGACAGGCTGTAGGCGGCGCTGGTGGTGCGCGGGGCGCTCTTGCCGCCGCCGGACCGGACCTCGACCCAGCGCTCCTTGAACCGCGCCGCCCAGATCACCTGGCCGGCCACCCGCGCCCGGCCGAACAC
>NZ_JBAPVS010000176.1:0-13856 GCF_049283275.1 Caulobacter sp.
GGTTCGGCGTCTGGGCCAGGACGGGCGCGGCGCCCAGCAGCGCCAGCGCCAGGGCGCAAGTCCACGAGGTCGAGGTCGGCCGGGGCATGAGGCGATGTCCTTGTGAGGGGCTAGGGTGGGCAGGATGGCGCCGGTCGCACATTGACGCACGTCAAACCAGCGGGGTGAGGGGGGCGTGGTGGCTTCCGCGGAAGCGGATGGGCATCGATTCAAGCGGAATGGCCCACCTGCGCCAATGGCAGACTCTCGGACCTCGCCCGAAACGCGACCTTCGATCGCGCTTCGACCGTCGGATCGATTTCCCCCAGATCGCCGCCTGACTATTCCGTAAAAGGCCCGCCCGCGATGGCGTCCACCCACGACGGCGCCTGGTAGCCCGGAACATAACGCTCGCCGAAATCGCGGATGAACGTGTCGTAGGTCGTCTCGGGTTTCGTCCGGGCCAGATGGCAGGCGCAGGACGCGAACTGTCGCTTCATGTCCAGGCGCGGCGCCGCCGCGACGATGGCGTCGATCTCTTCGGCCCGGAAGCGCCCGTGGTCGGGCGCGCCGAAATCCACGCCGATGCCCCGCGAGCAGAGCGCCACCTCGGTCTCCTTGAACAGGCTGATCGAGTGGGTGACATGCAGGGCGATGCTGTCCCAGACCAGTTGGACCCGGCGAGCGTCGAAGCCGTGCTCGCGTGCGAATCTCGCGGCGAGGTTCGCGCCGTTGACCTCGAACCGGTGGGGTCCGTCACCCAGGGGCGTCAGCCCGAAGTCGTGGAACAACGTCGCCACCGCGACAACCTCGGCGTCATAGGTCAGCGCGTCCAGGGCGCCGACCCGCGCCGCGAAGATCCACGACCGGACGACGTGATTGAACAGGAAGGCCGGCAGGTGATCGCGGGCGTGATCGAAGGCGAGAACGATCAGCGGCGTTTCCGGCAAGTCGGGAAACCGGGCGCGCAGCTGGGCGTAGCTCTGCAGGGGCGCTTCGGACATGGCTTTTCCTCCACCGCCCGAGCCGGGCGGCGCTGATCTGGACGGGAGAACGGATTTTGGAGACGGCCCGCGTCAGGCGCGGACCGCCTCCGATGGGGGTCAGCCGCGAATGAACGCCAGGATGTCGGCGTTGATCACGTCGGCATGGGTGGTGGCCATGCCGTGCGGATAGCCCGGATAGGTCTTCAGGACGCCGTTCTTGAGCAACTTGACCGCCCGGCGCGCGGTGCCGTCGATCGGCGCGATCTGGTCATCCTCGCCATGCATGACCAGCACCGGTTGCTGGATCGCCTTCAGGTCGGCGGTGAAGTCGGTTTCCGCGAAGGCCGTGATGCAGTCGTACTGGGCCTTGATGTCGCCGGCCATGGCCTGGCGGAACCAGTTGTCGCTGACCGCCGTGGACACCTTCGCGCCCGGCCGGTTGAACCCGTAGAAGGGACCCGTCGAGAAGTCGCGATAGAAGCCGGCGCGGTCGTTCGCGACCGCGGTCCGGATGCCGTCGATCACTTCGGCGGGCACGCCGTCGGGATTGGCGGCCGACTTGATCAGCACGGGCGGGATGGCGCCGATCAGCACGGCCTTGGCCACCCGACCGTTTCCGCCATGCTTGGCGACATAACGCGTCACCTCGCCGCCACCGGTCGAGTGACCCACATGGACGGCGTTCTTCAGGCCCAGATGATCGGCCAGGGCCGCCACGTCGGCGGCGTAGGTGTCCATGTCGTTGCCCGAGGCGCTGGGACTGGATCGACCATGGCCGCGGCGGTCGTGAGCGATGACGCGATAGCCCTTCTGCGAGAAGAACATCATCTGCGTATCCCAGTCGTCGCCGCTGAGCGGCCAGCCGTGGTGGAACACGATCGGTTGCCCCGCCCCCCAGGCCTTGTAGAAGATTTCCGTGCCGTCCTTGACCGTGATCGTACCCATCGTGCCGTCTCCTTGGGGTTTGCTGGGGGAGCGAGAAGCGGTCGCCATCGCCGGCGCGGCCAGGGTCAGGCCCGCCGCCGCGACGCCGCCGACCAACAAAGCGCGACGCGACGCGCCCTGGACGGTGGTTTCATGGGTGTCTTGGTCATGGTCGGTGGTGCGCATCGCCGCTTCATTTCCTCTGCCGAGCCGTTTGGCTCGCTTTGGCAGGAATAGTTTTCGAGGCGCGTGGTAAGGATCGGCGAAAGCGACAAACATCGAGGCGAAAGCGACAATGCGCGCGACCCACCCGCCCGTTGAGGTCGGCCTTCTGCTCTATCCGCAGGTCCAGTTGGCGGCCGTCCATGGTCTGACGGATCTGTTCAGCTTCGCTGACGCCCTGACCCGCAAGCGGCTGGAAGTGGCGACACCGATGCTGCGCCTGAGCCACTACGTGCTGAACGAGGCGGGTGGTCTGGCGCGGACCTTCGACAGCGCGCCGGATATCGAAACCAGCCCGTCCACCGTCATCGTGCCGCCGTGTCATGTGACGCCGGCCTCCTACGCCCACACCCCGCTCCTGGCGGCCTGGCTTCGGGGCCAGGCCGAGGCCGGCGCGACCCTGGCCTCCGTCTGCGGCGGGACCTTCCTGCTTGCCGAGACCGGCCTGCTGGACGGCCTGACCGCCACGACCCACTGGGTTTTCGCCGAGGAACTGGCCACCCGGTTTCCCAACGTCCGCGTCGACACCGACCGCCTGATCATCGACCACGGACAGATCCTGACCGCCGGCGGCATGATGGCCTGGGCGGACCTGGGCCTGACGTTGGTCAACCGGCTGCTGGGTCCGGCCGCCATGGTCGAGACGGCGCGGTTCATGATGATCGACCCGCCGGGGCGCGAGCAACGGTTCTACAGTCCCTTCTCCCCCAAGCTGTCGCACGGCGACGGTGCGGTCTTGAAGGTGCAGAAACATCTCGGCCAGAGCCCTTCCGCCGGCCTGTCGGTGGTGGCGCTGGCGGCCTTGGCGGGGCTGGAGGAACGCACCTTCGTAAGACGTTTTCGCAAGGCGACGGGGCTCAAGCCCACCGACTATCAGCAACATCTTCGGGTCGACAGGGCGCGGGAAATGCTGGAGTCCAGCGTGACGCCGATCGACGCCATCGCCTGGAACGTCGGCTACAGCGACCCGGCGTCATTTCGGCGGGTCTTCGTCCGGATCACGGGCTTGTCGCCGGGCGATTATCGCAAGCGGTTCTCGCCGAAGGACCATCAGCCCGCCAAGCTCCGGAGCCCCATGGCCGCTGCGACCGCTTGACGGCGTTGAGCGTCGGCCTGGCTATCCGCGCCCAGATTGGCCGCGCTGCTTCAATAATGCCCCTTGGGCCAACTCGGGAACACGACCTTCGGCAAGCAAACGCACCGAAGGATCGTCCTCTACTGAAGCTGTGTTCCGGGGTTCGCGGGGCGCATAAATCGATCGCCTCGGACATCCCAAGGGGACGCCATCACGCCCGCATTGCGACTTCAGCTCTTGCAGACGACTTCGAAGGAGTAACCGTCCGGGTCGAGCACATCGGCTGCGTAGTAGCCGGGGTAGTATTCGAGCCGGGCGCGGGGGGAGATGTTGTCCCTGGCGCCGGCGGCGCGCGCCGCCGCGTAAAACGCGTCCACCAGCGCGTTGCTCTCCGCCCGGAACCCCCAGTGGATGGCTTCAGGATTGGGGGTTCCCTGTTTCAGCCAGAAGGAAGCGCTTTGGCCATCGCCGAATCCCCATAGGTCCGGATGTCCGTTCTCGCCCTTGAACGGCATGAAGAATTTGATGTCCAGCGGCTCAAGCGCCTTCTCGTAGAAGGCCAGCGACGTCTCGATGTCGCTTACAGTCAGTATGATATGATCGACCATCGTATATCCTTCCGGGGTTGGCCGACGGAAAGCCTCGCCCATACGATGGACGTCGGCGATCGCGTTGCTTTCCAGTGATCAAGGGAGCTAGTCCGTAGCCCGGCGTTCTATCGGCGGACATCTGACCCCACAAGAACGCACATCAATATTCGAAACTAACACTGGTGTAAGCATGCAGGAATTTGGATCGAATAATCCTGAACCCATAGTCCTGCATTGCGGTCACGAAGACCCTGTCGCGTTCAGAGAACTGCTGACAAAGGTCGGAGACAAGTGGAGCATTCTGACGCTTCTCGGCCTATCCATGATGCCTGGGGATCGCGCCCGCTTCTCAGAGCTCAGCCGAACGCTCTTGCCGATCTCGGAGCGCATGCTGGCGCTCACGCTTCGGAGCCTTGAACGGGACGGTCTCATCACGCGAGAGGTGTTCGCGGAGGTGCCGCCAAGGGTCGAATATGAGTTGGCGCCGCCAGGGCGCAGCCTGTTGCCCGCATTGCAGGGTCTGGTCGATTGGGTCGCGACCCATGGGGACCAAGTGAAGGCTTCGAGGTCGGACTTCGACGCGCGCTAAGCGGAAGTCAACCCGTGCAATCGCCTCGGCTGCCCGCTACCGCGGCGAGGATGCGCCAGGAGGGGACATTGGCCGGATGCCGAAAGTGCACTGTGGGGTGCGTATCAGGATCGCCGCCGAGGCCGGCTGTTTCTCGGGACCATACGAGCCGCCCCTTCGCTTAAGACGGAGCCAGATCGATGCCCGTCGTTGGTCTGTACGGCGCCGTGCGCTAACCCCATTGATCCTGGAGCGGCAGCGCATATCGCGCTGCCCGACTGACCCGTCGCTGCGCGATCGCTGGATCATCGCAAGCCGCTCCACCGCCGTTTCACCATCCCCCTCCACGAGCTGATCGCCCCGCAGGCAACACCGCCGGAGCGTCCAAGGCTTTCGCGCTGCGGAAAGCTAAAACTCGGCGCTTCCGTCCCCGCCCCCCAGTGCACCAAGATCGCGCTCAACAAGGCAAGCATTGGGTGCGCGGCTTTCAAAGCAACATCAAATCCAGAAGGCTCGTGACTGGCGAGGTTGCAATTGCACCGCGCACGTCACAGCGCCCTGAAGCTCGATCTTCGGGGGCGCCAACTCATGAGCCCACAGCGCGCCCACGCGGTTGACTTGAGAAAAATAACGCTGAAACCAAAAGGGGGAAATGTATGCGTACGGGGAGGTTATCGACTCTTTTCAACTCCAGCGCTGTGCTCGCGGTGGTCGCGGCCGTCAGCGCCGCGCCCGCTATGGCGCAGGTGAACCCCGCCGGAGATGCGGGTCCGGAGACTGCAACCACGATCGAGGAGGTCCTCGTCACGGGCTCGCGCCTCGGACGGACCAGCTTCAACTCACCGACGCCAGTCAGCGTGATCGGCCAGGAGCGCGCTCAGAACCTTGCCATTAACAACGTGGGGGAGGCGCTTAATCAGATTCCATCCTTCCGCCCGATCGTCGGCCCGGCGACGAATTCCTTTCGTTCAAGCGCGAACATCGCGGGCCGAAGCCTAGACCTGCGGGGTCTCGGCGCGATCAGGACGCTCACCCTCATCGATGGCCGTCGGCATGTCTCGAGTTCCGACGACGGCACATTCGATCTCAACTCGGTCCCGTCCATCCTTATCCAGAGATCGGAGGTCGTCACCGGAGGCGCCTCCGCCGCCTATGGCGCCGGCGCTGTGTCAGGCGTGGTGAACCTGATTACCGACACCCGGCTGGAAGGGATCAAGGCGGAAGCCAGCTACGGCGCCAGCGAGCGTGGCGACGCCCGGAACACCTACCTCGCCGCGGCCGCGGGCAAGTCGTTCGCCGACGGACGCGGGCACGTGGTCGTCGGCGGCGAATATTCGAAGGAGGGGGCTGTCCCTGAGTTGAGCCGTGACTGGAGTCGCCGCCTTCACGACTTCATCCCCAACCCGTTCTTCTCCACCAATCCGGCCCTGAGCAACGGCCTGCCGGCCAACGTCGCCGCCGACGACGTCAGGACGTCGCTCACCCCGGCCGGCTCGATCACCATCGTGCACCCGCTGCAGGGGATGCAGTTCGACGGCAACGGCAACCTTGTCCCGTTCCAGTTCGGCGACCTTTACAATCGGGCCAAGCCCAGCTCGCTGATGATCGGCGGCGACCCCAGCATCACAGGCTATTACGGCGCCGTGGGACCGTTCGTCGTGGGCACCAAGCACGGTTCTATCCTCAGCCACGTCAACTACGACCTGACCGACGCCATCACGGTCTCGGCGGAGCTTGGTTACGCCGATGTCAGGGGCGGGCCCACGGGGGCCAATCCGCGATCTGACCCGAACGGCGCGCTGCGGATCTTGCGGGACAACGCCTACCTCACGCCTGGGACGGCGGCCATGATGGACGCCGCGCACGTCACCTTCCTTCCGGTGAGCCGCATCAACTTCGAACTCGGGCCCAACGTATATTCGTCGAGAAACGAGACGTGGCATGCCTTCGCCGGCGTGGACGGCAAGCTCCGCGGCGACTGGAAATGGGATGCGTACTACCAGTTCGGCCGAACGACGGGCCGCCAGAGCAATGCCAATTCTCGGCTCGAGCAGCGCTTCAAGGACGCCATCGACGCCGTACGGGCGCCTGCGGGCATACCGGGGATTGCGGCCGGCACGATCATATGTCGGACGACGATCAGCGCGCCGACCAACGGCTGTATTCCCGCCAACATCATGGGGCCTGGCAAGATCAGCCCCGAGGCGGCCGCCTGGGTCAATACAGTCGCCTATTCGACTCGCGAATTCACCGATCACAACGTCGCCGCCAATATCAGGGGCTCCCTGTTCGAGGGGTGGGCCGGCCCGATCTCGGCCGCGGCGGGGGTCGAGCACCGCAGCAGCGCCTCGGAGGGCGACAACGACCCAAACAGCAAGGCTGGATTGTTCTCCCAGGTCGCCTGGACGTACCTGCCGCCGACCACCCAGAAGGTGACGGAAGGCTATGTCGAGGCCAGCCTGCCCGTTCTGCATGACTCGCCCCTGGGCAAGTCGCTCGACGTCGACGGCGCCGTCCGACGCACGCACTATAGCCTGTCTGGCGACGCCACGACCTGGAAGGTCGGCGCGGCGTACCGGCCCGACGACCAGTACATGCTTCGCATCACCCGCTCGCGCGACATCCGCGCGCCCTCGCCGCTGGAACTCAATCCGAACAAGAGCACAACGACGCTGTCGCTCGCCGATCCGAAGTACGGCGTGCAGTACCTGATGCCGACGTTCAGCGGCGGCAACCCCGACCTGAAGCTGGAGACGGCGGACACCTTCACCGCGGGGGTTGTTCTTCAGCCGGACTGGGTCCGGAACTTCAAGCTGTCGGTCGATTACTACGACATCTCGGTCGACGGCGCGATCGACATCCCCGCGGCGAACCTCGCCATCAGCATCTGCCGCGCGGGAACCAACCCCGCGATCTGCACGCTGGGCGCCGACGCCAACGGCAATCCGGACCGCATCTTGGCGCTGTTCGCGACCTATCAGAACATCAACAAGCTCGACACCAGGGGCTACGAGTTCGTGGCGAACTACACCCTCGATCTCGCCGAGGTCGCGCAATGGATGAGCGGCGACGTCAGCGTTTCCTTGAATGGCTCCTACGTCGAGACGCTTTCCACCCTGCTTCCGAACGGGACGAAGAAAGAGCTTTCCAACTTCACGGGCAATTCCGGCGGGGTCACCAACATCCTGGGCGTGCCGCGTTGGCGCGCCGATGCGGTCATCACCTACGCCCAGCCCACCTACTCGCTGACGGCGCACCTGGCCCACATTCCCAAGGCCCTGCAAAATCCAGACTGGATCGGGCCGGAGCAGGACGGCTACAGCCCGTACTTGCCAAATAGCGTCACCGACAACCACGTTTCGGCTCGGACCTATCTCGACCTGAGCGCACGGGTCAGCCTCTCCGGTCCTGAATCCAAGCGCCTAGAGGTGTTTGGCGGGGTCAATAACGTCTTCGACACCGACCCGCCGCCGGAACTGCGCCTGAACGGTAACGGGCTTTATTTCTCGCCGGTGGGCCGCAGCTATAAAATCGGCGTTCGCACGCAATTCTGAGGCGACGGCCGGGCGCACCGATCTCGTCCGGCCACCGCTCAATCAGCCGTTCAAGCAAACTGGAGGATAGACTCGATGAGAGCAAGAATGGGGAAATTCATCTCCGCGGTCGCAGCGCTGGTCGTCCTTCCGACGGTGGTGTTGGCTGAGCCGCTGCGAGTCGTCGGCAACATCAAGGTGTTGGAAATCGCACCCCTTGTGCTCGCTTCGGAAGCGTCAGGCGGGCAAGTCGAGATCGCGCTGGGCGGCGTTCCGAACCTCTGGGACGTGGAGCTGGCCAGCCTGACCGTGGCGGTCGCCGCCGACGCATCCAAGGCGGCGCCGCCGAACACAAAGCTGGCGGATCTCGCGGCCAACGCAGAGACGCAGCTTCTACGCGGAACGGTCGCGCATCCGGACGGCCGCTATCTGCTCACCGTGACCGAGGGCATCTATCGGATCGTCGCCCGGCGCTCCAGGGGGATCGCGACCGAGGCGGATCTGAAGGGCAAGAGAGTCGGCACCTATCCGGGCACGTCGGCGGCCTTCTACCTCCACAAGGCGCTCCAGCGCGCCAACCTCACGGAAAAGGACGTCACGATCGTCACGCTTTCACCACAGGCTTCGGCGGACGCACTGATCGCGGGTTCCATCGACGCCATGGCGACCTGGGAACCGCATTCGGAGCGAGCGCTGCGAACGCTCGGGGACGAGGCCGTGCTGATCGCCCCGCCGGAGATGTACCGCGAGCTCTATTCGCTTCACACCACGCAAGCTGCGCTGGACAATCCGCAAAAGCGGGCGGCGATCGTGGCCTATGTCAAGAACGTGCTCTCGGCCTGCCGCGCGATCTCGGCGGACCCGAGCCACGCCCAAAGCCTGATCCGGCCGCTGAATGGTTACGCGCCGGATCAGATCACCCAATCGTGGCATTACAGATTTCCCTGCGAAGTCACCCCCAACCTGCTGGACAAGTTCGTCGAGGAGGACGCTTGGCTGGCTGCGCAGGATGGTCGCGCTCCCCGCACGCGCGCGCAGCTCGCCCGCCTGATCGACACCAGCATCTACGATGAGGCGCGTCGGGCGCTGAGGTGACGAGGCGCTGGAGCGCAAGGGGAGAGGGATCGGCTTTTCCGGAAACACCCCTGACGTCGTCCGCCAGCGGCGAGGCCGCGCCTTGAAACCTTGGCTGCCAGCCTGCTCTGGGGACTGACCGAGTCAAGCAGCTGTGATCTGAGGCAAGACCCAAGGCTGTCGGGTGTGGCCGCATCCGGGACGGATGGCGTTCAAGGCACCTCCATCACCTCGTCCGTCTAGCCAAAAATAGCGGTGTCGAGTTCGGTGTATTCCGCCGTTCCCGGTACGATTTCGTACACGAGCATCTCCTTCGCGATTGTCGTAGCCGAGTTGCCTCTGCCTGTCAGCGCGAGCTCATGTCGAAGAATATCATAGATGCCATTGGCGGCTCGCTTCCGATCGTCAACGGGATTGCCTCGGCTGATCGACGCCTCCATTTGCTGGTTCACTTTCGGCTGAATGCGTACCCAGCTCCCTGGCTGCTGCTTTTCGCAAAATCGCTCCAAAACCCCGTCGCCAAACAAGTAAGACTCTATATTCCGGCTCAACAATGTTCGAACGGGTAGTGCGTTTTGAATCTCACTTGGTGATTTATCGTCTCGGTCGGCCAGCCGCGTTACTTTGGTCCCTGGCGTGATCAGGCTAATCAGGTGTGAATAGCCACGTCGGTCTGCTGTAACTTCACTGCTTGAGCCGCCCGGAACGAACTGAACTTCTGGATGCGTGTGTCCGAAAATCACATTGTAGCAAAATGCATCGAGAGACTTGTGGTTGTCTTCGCCTTCGCAAATCACAATGTGTTCGGGCGATACCAATTCCTCAATGTCATCCAGTGCAACCTTCAGCGCACGTTTCCAAAGCTCGCGATCAGGCGCTACAGGGGTCATCACTACGGGTTTGTCGAAATCGTGCCCTTCGAAATCCAAGAAAACGACCTCGCCGGGATGTTTTAGCGCTAGGTCCCGTGCACGGCGCATCATTCCGATAGAATGGCTAGCTACCCAAAGCTGGGATTTATCGGCGATGTTATCGAAAAGCGTTGATAAGAGTTCGCCATGAACTCGTGCGTTCAAATGTGCCTCGGGCTCGTCTATGCACATAACGCAATCTGTCAGAAATCTCTGTTGAGCGAAGAAGTCCAATAGAATGTCAAATGCGGCCTTCTCGCCACCCGAAAGATCTCTATACGGAAAGTCCTGAGAAGCCCCCTTCCCGAACGTGAAGGTGCCTTCTTTCAAGGGGGAACCTACACCCGTGAAGCTAAGATCAGGAAATAAACGCTGAAGCGCGGTTGACATCTTGCCAATAATTTCCTCGCGGTATTGGCCAAACGTAGTCTCTGTGCGGTCCGTGCCCCAAAGTGCTTGCACGGAATCAGATACAAGGCGTTGATAGTTTCGACTTACAGCCGCGTCATTGTCGATCGTTCGCGGTCCGAAGCTCTGCATAGCTAAGAACACCCCGCCGATCGAAGACGACGAAAACTCTGGCTCGTTGCGATGAGCTGATCGGAAGTAGAACGAGTTCCAGGTAATTTGCGGCGCCATAACCTTAGGAGCCATTCGTCCGTCCGGCCCAGTCGGCACCATTGTCGGAATAGATTCCTGGTCCGAGTGAAATGAAACAGTAGTCAAACTTCCTCTTGGCTGGTGCATCATCATCGACGCACCGATAGGTGAGGACGTCGCCATGGACGGAAACAGTTCATCCGAAGCTGCTTTGCTCAACCGCTTCATCATGTAGTCGCCGACATTGTGCGCGCCTTGACCGGCGGTATTCATGAAATAGGCCCGCACTCCGTCGAAGAGCGAGCTCTTGCCGGAGCCATTGGGGCCGCACAGGAACACAAGCTTCGCTGTAGACGGAAGCTCCCTAATGGAGAGCTGAGAGAAGCGCCGCACAGCCTTGAGCTCGATGGATTTAATTCGCATTGCTTGTCCCGTCCCCTTTCGCATCGATGTGCCACGTGCTGCGAAACGGCGCTACGAGCCTTTGGAAATGCAAAGCGACGCCTCGCCGGAAATATACCGGCATGCCAAGCGTCGTAGGTAACAGTGAAACGCCGAGATTACTCTTGCTGCGAAACAAAAGCCGCTCGGGACAGCCCCCTTACCGCCGCCCAAACAACCGCTCAATATCCGCCAACTTCAACTCCACGTAAGTCGGCCGTCCGTGGTTGCATTGGCCCGAGTGCGGCGTGGCCTCCATCTCCCGCAGCAACGCGTTCATCTCCGCGCCGTTGAGCCGTCGCCCGGCCCTCACACTCCCGTGGCAGGCCATGGTGGAGCAGACCTCTTCCAGGCGCTCCTTCAGGGCCAGGGCTTGGCCGTTCTCGGCCAGGTCGTCGGCGATGTCGCGGACCAGGCCCGCGGCGTCGGTCTTGCCCAGCAGGGCGGGGGTTTCGCGGACCAGCACCGCACCGGGGCCGAAGCTCTCGATGACCAGGCCCAGGGCCGCCAGCTCCTCTGAGCGGGCGACGACGCGTTCGGCCTCGGCGGGGTCCAGCTCGACCACCTCGGGCAGCAGCAGGGTCTGGCGGGCCACGCCGCCGGCCGCCATCTCGCCCTTCATCCGCTCATAGACCAGGCGCTCGTGGGCGGCGTGCTGGTCGACGATGACCACGCCGTCGCGGGTCTGGGCGACGATATAGGTCTCGTGCACCTGGGCCCGCGCCGCGCCCAGCGGGAAGTCGACCGGGTCGAAAGCCGGGGCGGGGCCTTCGTTCATGCCCGGATAGCCGCCCGGATAGGCGATGCTGGGCGGGGCGTCGTAGTCGCCATAGGCCGCCTCGCGCACCGCCTCGGCCACGCCGTAGCCGCCCCCCTCCGCACCGAGCTCGACCCGCGCCGAGACGTCCGACAGCCCCGGCAGAACCTGGGGCGAAGGCCGCGTCCAGCCGCCCGACTGCCAGGCCGAGAAGCCGGCGGACGAGGGGCCGGGCTGATAACCTGAGTACGCGCCGGGCGGGACCATGCTCTGCGCCCGGATCGCGTCCAGCGCGCTGGCCGCCGTGGTGGTCGAGGCCCGGTGGCCAGCCCCGGCCAGGGCGTGGCGCAGGGCCCCGACGATCAGGCCGCGCACCAGGGCGGGGTCGCGGAACCGCACCTCGGCCTTGGCCGGGTGGACGTTGACGTCGACCTCGCTGGTGTCGAGCGAGATGTAGAGCGCCGCCGTCGGGTGGCGGTCGCGGGCCAGGAAGTCGGCATAGGCCGCGCGCAGGGCGCCTTGCAGCAGCCGGTCGCGCACGGGCCGGCCGTTGACGAACAGGTACTGGTGGGCGGCGTTGCCGCGGTTGTAGGTGGGCAGGCCGGCGAAGCCCGTCAGGCGCACGCCGTCGCGGGTCTGGTCGATTTCGATGGCGTTGTCCTGGAAGTCACGGCCCAGCACGGCCGACAGGCGCGCCAGGCGCCCCTGCGGTCCCGGATGCTCGGGCGGCAGGCGGATGACGCGACGGCCGTCGATGTCCAGACTGAAGCCGACGCTCTCATTGGCCATGGCCTGGCGCTTGATCTCCTCGGTGATGGCCAGGGCCTCGGCCCGCTCGGACTTCATGAACTTCAGCCGCGCGGGGGTGGCGTAGAACAGGTCGCGCACCTCGATCCGCGCCCCGTGGTCGCCGGCGAAGGCGGCGGGGGCCACCTCGCCGACGCTGCCGCCCTCGACCAGGATGGAGAAGGCGTCGCTGGAGCCCTTGGCGCGGGATGAGATGGAGAGGCGGGCCACCGAGCCGATCGAGGGCAGGGCCTCGCCCCGGAAGCCCATGGTGTGGATGGCCAGCAGGTCCCACAGGCCTTGGGCGTCGGGGGCCAGCTTGGAGGTGGCGTGGCGCTCGATGGCCACCGGCAGCTCCTCGGCGGACAGGCCGCAGCCGTCGTCGGCCACCAGGATGCGGGTCAGGCCGCCGCCGTGGGCCTCGACCTCGATCCGCGTGGCGCCGGCGTCGATGGCGTTGTCGACCAGCTCCTTGATGGCGCTGGCCGGACGCTCCACCACCTCGCCGGCGGCGATGCGGTTGACGGTCTCGGGCGGCAGGCGGCGGATCGGCATGGGGGAACTCGTTGGGCGCGGGCCGGTCTGGGCCCCTTCCATGGGCGGAAGATCGGCCATTCTAGATCGATTCCGCAGGCCTTTGGGCAGCGGAGATGAAGAGGGGCGCCGGCCGCGATTGCCGCGGGACGCCCCCTCCGTCACGATGCGGCCAGCGACGTGACGGAGGGGGCGTTCGATGCATTTGAAAACCGGTCTGATCGCGGCGCTCCTCACCCTGACCGCCGCCCCCGCCCTGGCCCAGACCGCCCCCGCCCTCGACGATCCCGAGGCCAATGTGGTCGAGGCCCTGGTGGTCAGCGCCAAGCTGCCGGGTCCGGCCTGGTGGCGGATCTCGGACGGCGACACCACGATCTACATGCTGGGGGTGCTTCAGGCCCTGCCGCGCGGCCAGGCCTGGGACACCAGCGTGCTGGACCATCGGCTGGAGGGGGCCTTCGCGGTGATCCTGCCGCCGGAGGGCAAGGCCGGGCTCGCCGACCTGCCGGCCGCCCTGGCCCTGCGCAAGAAGCTGAAGTCGGCCGAGCCGCTGGACGTCTCGGTCGGCGACCTCAAGCCAAGGCTGGCGCGGGCCCGGGTCGTCCTGGGCAAGAAGCCCGACGCCTATGACGGCTGGAGCCCGCTGGGGGCGGGGATCATGATGGCCGGCGACTATCGCAAGTCGGTGCGGCTGGAGACGGCCGAGCCGGAGCGTGCGATCAGCCGCCTGGCCCGCAAGCACGGGGTCAAGGCGCGGCCGGCCGCCACCTACAAGGCCATGCCGATGATCAGCACCGCGGTGCGCGGGCACTCGCGCGAGGCCGGGCTGATCTGTCTGGAGGGGGTGCTGGACGAGATCAACGCCGGGCCCGAGGC
>NZ_JBAPVS010000177.1:0-11354 GCF_049283275.1 Caulobacter sp.
CGGCGGCCGACGGGGCGCGCGGCCGGGGACGGGACTGGGTCTGACCGCGATGCACGGACGGTCGGCTGGTCCATGTCGCCTCCAGGAATCGGCCGCGACCGGTCGCGCGCCCCGAAGCGGGACGCGCAGGCCTTGCGGATCGGGCCATCGATGACCGGGCTGGCGTCGGCGGCCTTGCTCTGGATCAAACCCGGGTCGTGTCACTGACTCCAAAAGTCGCGACTGGCACATCCAGTAGTAGCTGGGCAGCCGCTGACTCAAAAAGCTGCGATTCATGTTTTGACCGTTTTAGCTCCTCTCCGACGTTCGGACCGGCCGCTTTCGTAGCAACCATGACGACGCCGATGATGGTCCGGACCTGGCGCCCGTCGGACGCCTCGCCCAGGACCGGCGGGGCGACAGAACGGACGGAGCGACGGGCCCATAAGGGCCCTGGTCGGCGGATTTACCAGAGCGTTGGCAAGACCTGATGGTCGGGTTGGCAGTTATCGGAGAGCGGAATAGGACTGTCTGTTCGCAAGGGAGATCACGTGCCACATGCTAGCCCGGTCCATGCTCACGCTCGCCGCCGGCCTGTGCGCGGCGTCTTCGGTTGCGGCCCAGACCAAGCCCGAGGAGACCGAGGTCTGGAAGCCAACCGCGCCGATCGTCGCGCCGGCGGCGGGTGAAGGCGGCGCGCCGTCCGATGCGATCGTGCTGTTCGACGGCCATGACCTGGCCCAATGGGTCTCGACCCAGGACAAGTCGCCGGCCGCCTGGACGGTCAGAAACGGCGTGCTGACCGTCGACAAGACCAAGGGCAATATCGAGACCAAGCAGAATTTCCGCGACTATCAGCTGCATCTGGAATGGCGCATTCCGGCAGACATCGCCGGCAGCGGGCAGGCGCGCGGCAACAGCGGCGTCTTCCTGGCGTCCACCGGCCCCCGCGATCAGGGCTACGAGGTGCAGATCCTCGACAGCTACGAGAACGCCACCTACGTCAACGGTCAGGCAGGCAGCGTCTACAAGCAGCATCCGCCCCTGGCCAACGCCAGCCGCAAGCCGGGCGAGTGGCAAAGCTACGACATCGTCTGGCGCGCGCCGGTGTTCGGCGCCGACGGCGCGTTGAAGTCCCCGGCCGTGGTCACCGTGATCCACAACGGCTTGCTGGTTCAGGACCACGCTGTGTTGGCCGGCGAGACGGTCTATATCGGCAAGCCCGTCTACAAGGCTCATGGCCCGGCGCCGATCAAGCTGCAGGCGCACGGCGATCCCAGCGCGCCGATCAGCTTCCGCAACATCTGGGTTCGCGAGCTGGCGCCCAGACCCTAGGTCGGCGGCGGCGCGGTGCTGGATCGCACCACCAACTGGTGGGGCAGGGTGATGTTCTGCAGTTCGGTGGCGCGACCGCTTAGGATATCCAGCAGCAGGCGCACGACCTCATGGCCGATCTGCTCCTTGGGCTGGCTGACCGTGGTCAGCTGCGGATCCAGAAACTGGGCGAAGCGGATGTCGTCGAAGCCGACCAGCGAGACGTCGCGGGGGCAGTTGAGGCCCCGCTGGCGCATGGCCTCCAGCGCGCCCATGGCCATCTCGTCGCTGAAGCAGAAGATCGCCGTCGGTCGGCCCGGCTCGTCCAGCAACTCGCCGGTCTGGCGCACGCCGGACTCGATCGAGAAGTCGCCGATGGCGATGCGCAGAGCGCTGGCCCGGCCGTGGCGCTGGGCGGCCGACAGCACGCCGGCCAGGCGGTCGCTGCTGATCGGGCTGGCCAGCGGGCCGGTGACCACGCCGATACGAGCGTGGCCCAGGTCGTAGAGGTGGTCCACGACCTCGGCGGCGGCGCGCTCGTTGTCGATGTGGGCGCTGGACACGGCCAGGCCCGGCCGAAACTCGCAGCCGTTGACGATCGGCGTCTTGGGACCCTTGGCGGCGACCATCTCGGCCAAGACGGCGGGCAAGCGGTGGCCCAGGAAAATCAGGCCGTCGGCCTCCTTGCGGCGGAACATGGCCGCGTACTGCTCCTCGCGCGTCTCTTCGTGGCGGGTGTTGCCCAGCAGCACCGAATAGCCGGCGGCCAGGGCGGCTTCCTCGACGCCCCGGATCACTTGCGAGAAGAACGGGTTGGAGATGTCCGGCACCGTGACCAGGATCTTCTCGGTCCGCAGGGTGCGCAGGCTCTTGGCGGCGAAGTTCGGCTCGTAGCCCAGGCGGTTGACCGTCTCCATCACCTTGTTGCGGGTGGTCTCCAGCACCAGTTCGGGCGCGCTGAACACGCGTGAAACCGTCGCTGTGGAGACGCCCGCGTCACGCGCAACATCTTGAATGGTGGCCATCGGCCGGACACTGGCGACTAGCCGACAGCTTGGCAAGCTGACGGACCCCTGTTATCGATGATTTCGATTACATCGGAGCGGAGGGCGCCCAAAAAGGGCGAAACCAGCCGCCCAAACTGGTCGGGGAGGGCCAGGTCCATGAACACGAGCTTCCGGCTCTTCGTGATGATGGTGCTGCAGCTGGCGATCTGGGGCGCCTGGGCGCCGAAGATCTTCCCTTACATGGGCATGCTGGGCTTTGCGCCCTGGCAGCAGTCGCTGGTCGGCAGTTCCTGGGGCGTGGCCGCCCTGGTCGGCATCTTCTTCTCCAACCAGTTCGCCGACCGCAACTTCGCGGCCGAGCGGTTCTTGGCCGTCAGCCACCTGATCGGCGGGCTGGCCCTGATCGGCACGGCTTTTGCGACCAGCTTCTGGCCGTTCTTCGTCTGCTACCTGGTCTTCAGCTTGGTCTATGTGCCGACCCTATCGGTGACCAACTCGATCGCGTTCGCCAACTTGAAGGACCCGGCCGCCGGGTTCGGCGCGGTGCGCATGGGCGGGACGGTTGGCTGGGTGCTGGTCAGCTGGCCTTTCGTCTTCCTGCTGGGCGCCCACGCGTCGGTCGAGCAGGTGCGCTGGATCTTCCTGGTCGCGGCGATCGTCTCGTTCGCCTTCGCCGGCTACGCTCTGACCCTGCCGCATACGCCCGCCCGCAAGGATGCGCCCGGCGTCGACAAGCTGGCCTGGCGACGGGCCTTCAAGCTCTTGGCCGCGCCGTTCGTGCTGGTGCTGTTCCTAGTCACCTTCATCGATAGCATCATCCACAACGGCTATTTCGTGATGGCCGACGCCTTCCTGACCAACCGCGTCGGAATCGCCGGCAACCTCAGCATGGTGGTGTTGAGCCTGGGGCAGGTGGCCGAGGTGCTGACCATGTTCCTGCTGGGCCGGGTGTTGATTCGCCTGGGCTGGAGGATGACGATGATCGTCGGCGTGCTAGGCCACGCCGCGCGCTTTGCGGTGTTCGCCTTCTTCGCCGACAGCATCCCCACAATCGTGGCCGTACAGCTGCTGCACGGGGTCTGCTACGCGTTCTTCTTCGCCACCGTGTACATCTTCGTCGACGCGGTGTTCCCAAAGGACGTCCGCTCCAGCGCCCAAGGCCTGTTCAACCTGCTGATCCTGGGGATCGGCAATGTGGTCGCCAGCTTCCTGTTCCCCGAGCTGATCAGCAAGCTGAGCGCGGGCGGCGCCGTCGACTACACCACCCTGTTCATGGTTCCGACCGGCATGGCCCTGGTCGCCGTGCTGCTGCTGGCCCTCTTCTTCCGGCCGCCCTCGCGCGGCCCGACCGCCGAGACCGACGAGCTCCCCGCCACGGCCAGCCCGGCCCAAATCTAGCCCTTCAGCAAAGGAAAGCCTCGTGCACGAACACCTTTCTCGGCGCAGCCTTCTCGGCGCCGGCGCGGCCCTGCTGGGCGCGACCCTGGCCAACGGCGCCAATGCCGCGGCGACGCCATTCTTCCAGCGCCACAAGCTTCCGGTCGGCATCCAGCTCTATAGCCTGGGTCCAGACCTGGCCAAGGCGCTGGACGCCCAGCTGGCGACGGTCGCCAAGATCGGCTTCAAGTCGGTTGAGTTGGCCGGCTATCTGGGTCGCACACCGGCCGAGCTGCGCGCCGCCTTCGACAAGGCGGGGCTGGTCTGCCCCGCCGCCCACATCTCGCCCAAGGGGCCCAACGGTTTCAGCGGCGACCTGAACAAGCTGGCCGACGAGCTGCACGTGATCGGGGCGAAGGCGGCGATCATGCCGATCCTCTACATCCCCGACCGCTTGGGCGACGACCTGCGCCAGGCCGGTTCTCAGATGACCGCCGATGACTGGAAGTGGAACGCCGACTTCCTCAACGAGAAGGCTGCTGTCCTGAAGAAGGCGGGCATCGTCACCGGCTACCACAACCACAATTTCGAGTTCGCGCCCCTGGGCGGGACGAGCGGCATGGAGATCCTGCTGAAGGGCACGGATCCCAGCCTGGTCACCTTCGAGATGGACGCCGGCTGGGTCACGGCCGCCGGCCAGGATCCGTTCGCGCTGCTGAAGGCCCATCCGGGCCGCTTCACCCAGATGCACGTCAAGGACATCAAGCCGAGCACAACGTTCAATTTCGCACTCAAGCAGGACCCGACCGAGGTCGGCGGCGGCATGATCGACTGGAAAAAACTCCTGCCCGCGGCCTATGCCGGCGGCGTGCGAGGGTTCTACTACGAGCAGGAGCCGCCGTTCGCCCACACCCGGCTGGAGTCGGCCAAGATCAGCTTCGACTACATCTCCAAGGTGGTCGCCTGATGAGCAGGCCTTTGCGGATGGCCATGGTCGGCGGGGGTCCCGGTTCCTTCATCGGGCCGGTGCATCGCATGGCCGCCGAGCTTGACGGTCGCATCCGGCTAACGGCTGGGGTGTTCAGCCGCGACCCGGCCAAGAACGCTAAGGCCGCCGCCGACTGGGGCGTTGCGCCCGACCGCGTCTATCCGGATCATCACGCGATGATCGCGGCCGAACGGGCGCGCGACGACGGGGTCGACCTCGTCTCCGTCGTGACGCCCAACCATCTGCACTTCGACGTTTCCGCCGCCGCCCTGCGCGGTGGGCTGCATGTGATCAGCGACAAGCCGGCCACCCTGAACCTGGCGCAGGCCCAGGAGCTGGCGGATATCGTCGCGGCCTCGGGCAAGCACTACGCCCTGACCTACACCTACACCGGCTATCCCATGGTCCGAGAGGCGCGCGAGATCGTAGCGCGCGGCGACCTGGGCGCGGTGCGCAAGGTGGTGGTCGAATATTCGCAAGGCTGGCTGTCCAAGCCCCTGGAGCGCGACGGCGACAACAAGCAGGCCAGCTGGCGCGCGGACCCGGCGCAATCTGGCGTTGGCGGTTGCATCGGCGACATCGGCGTCCATGCCTTCAACATCGCCGAGTTCGTGACCGGCCGCCGCGTCGAGCGCCTTTGCGCCGACGTCTCGACCGTCGTGCCGGGCCGCAGCCTGGACGACGACTGCAACGTGCTTCTGCGCTTCGAGGACGGAGCGCGCGGCGTGCTGATCGCCTCGCAGATCTCGGCCGGCGCCCGCAACGGCCTGCGGCTCAGCGTCTATGGCGAAACGGGCGGCCTGACCTGGTCGCACGAGGCTCCCAACGTCCTGACGATCGACTGGCTGGACGCCCCCAGCCAGGTGCTGCACGCGGGGGGCGGCTATCTAGGTGCGGCGGCCCGCGCAGTCACCCGCCTGCCGACCGGCCATCCCGAGGGCTTCATCGAGGCCTTCGCCAACATCTATCGCGACTTCGCCGACGCGATCGCGGGGCAGGGGGGTAGGCTCGCGCCCGACATCGCCGAGGGCGTGCGCGGCATGGCCTTCGTCGAGCGCGCTGTGGCCGCCAGCCGCGACGACGCCGGCTGGGTGGCGCTTCAAGGAGACGCGCGATGAAGACGCTCAAGGGACCGGCCATCTTCCTGGCCCAGTTCATCGGCAGCGAGCCGCCTTTCGACAAGCTGGAGACCATGGCCGCCTGGGTCGCCGACTTGGGCTATGTCGGCGTGCAGATGCCGACGGGCGGCGCGGACTCGTTCTTCGACTTGGCGCGGGCCGCCGAGAGCCAGGCCTATTGCGATGACATCGCAGGCCTGCTGGCCGACCACGGCCTGCAGATCACCGAGTTGTCGACCCACCTGCAAGGCCAACTGGTCGCGGTCCATCCGGCCTATGACGAGCTGTTCGACGGCTTCGCCCCGCCCGAGCTGCGCGGCAAGCCTAAGGCGCGTCAAGCCTGGGCGGTAGAGCAGGTCAAGGCCGCCGCCGTCGCCAGCCGACGCCTTGGCCTGAACGCTCACGCGACGTTTTCCGGGGCCCTGGCCTGGCCCTACTTCTACCCCTGGCCGCAACGGCCGGCGGGCCTGATCGAGGAGGCCTTCGCAGAGCTTGGCCGCCGCTGGAAACCTATCCTAGACGTGTTCGAAGACAATGGCGTGGACGTCGCCTACGAGATCCATCCGGGCGAAGACCTGCACGACGGCGTGACCTTCGAGCGGTTCCTCGACGAGGTGGGCGGCCATCCGCGCGCTAACATCCTTTACGATCCCAGCCACTTCGTGCTGCAGCAGCTGGACTATCTCGGCTACATTGATCGCTACCACGAGCGGATCAAGGCCTTCCACGTCAAGGACGCCGAGTTCCGGCCCACGGCCCAGTCGGGCGTCTATGGCGGCTATCAGGGCTGGGCCGATCGGCCGGGCCGCTTCCGCTCGCTGGGCGACGGCCAGGTGGACTTCAAGGCGATCTTCTCCAAGCTGGCCCAGTACGATTTCGACGGCTGGGCGGTGCTGGAGTGGGAGTGCGCGCTGAAGCATCCTGAGCAGGGCGCCCGCGAGGGCGCGCCGTTCATTCGCGACCACATCATCCAGGTGACGGACAAGGCCTTCGATGATTTCGCCGGCAGCGCGCCAGACGCTGGTCGCAATCGTCGGCTACTGGGTCTCTAAGGCTGCCGCCAAATTCTGACGGAGAGTTTTCTCGATGAAGTTCAAGCTTACGCTCGCCGCGATCCTGGCGGGGATGGCGACCAGCGCCGCCGCCGCGCCGACGGGCCAGCAGGTGTTCGAGCAGCGCTGCACGGTCTGCCACTCACTGCAGCCCGCGCCGGGCAAGATGGGGCCGCCCCTGGCCGGCGTCGCCGGTCGTAAGGCGGGGACCGCGCCGGGCTTCGCCTACAGCACCGCCTTGAAGGCCTCCAACATCACCTGGACGCCCGACCAGTTGGACGCCTTCATCAAGGCGCCGGGCAAGGCCGTCCCGGGCACCAAGATGCTGTTGGGCGCGCCGGACGCAGAGCAACGTGCGGCGGTCATCCAGTACCTTACGTCCATCAAGAAGTAGCCGGTCCTGACGGCGCTCAACGCGCCGTCAGCTCCTGGATCTGGACGTCCTTGAACTCGATCGGGTGGCCCTCGCTCTGCAGGGCGATGTAGCCATCGGTCACCGGCTGGGCGCCGCGCGCGAGGATGTAGGGCTTGGCGCCGCCCGCGACGGTGTCGTCCGGATCCAAGGTCACGGCGGCGTAGTGGTGGACGGCCACGCCGTTGATCTTCTGAGTGATCTCGCCGCTCGGCAGGACCTCCAGCTCGACCTGCACCCAGGTCCCGTTCGGGATGGTCGGGGCTTTGGCGGGTGTCGTGCAGTGCTCTTTGACCTTGGCGCCGTCGATGGTGATGGTCAGGCCCGGCGTGCAGACCGCGCCGGTGGGGCGGGGCGCGTCGCCGTCCTTGCCCAGCAGCTGGAATTCGACCGAGACCGGGAAGGGCTGATCGACCGTCATGCTCTCCGGGCTCTGGCTCAGGAACATGATCCCGCTATTGCTGCGCGCCCAGGACGGGGTGTCCGCAAGGCCGCCGTCGGTGAGGAAGCGGTAGGTCAACATCAGGCGATAGGCCTTGAACGGCGTCTTGTAGAAGAGATGTCCAAACTGGCCGTCCAGCTTGTCGTAGCCGGCGTAGGACACGCGGATGACGCCCTGGTCGGCGATGAAGGTCTGGCGATAGTTCTCACCGGCCGGATGCTTGGCGACCTTCGCCGTCCAGCCATTCAGGGTCTTGCCGTCGAACAGCGAGCGCCAAGGCCCAGCCTTCACGTTCTCTGCGCTTGCCGCGCCCGCGCATAGCGCCAGCGCCAAACCCATCGCCGCTCGGCGCGCACGCGTCGTCGATCCGATCATGGTCCCTCGTCCCTCCCAGTCGCTCGGCGTTTTGATGCGAATGCCAAGCTTTCTTGCAATGTAACCCATTTCATGGAAGCCTCCAGGCAAGAATAGGGGGTTCGCCGAGGTCGGGGCGTCGTGTTGCTTAAAGCTTCCGGCGTGGTCCATTCGAGCGGCCGCAAAGGGAGCGAAAATGGCCAATCTGAGCGGCCGCGCGCGTCGCGAGAACACTTACGACGCCATCGTCGTGGGCAGCGGAATCACTGGCGGCATAGCCGCCAAGGAGCTGACCCAGAAAGGCCTCAAGGTCCTGGTTCTGGAGCGCGGGCGCATGGTTCGCCACCTTGAGGACTATCCGACCGCCGTCCTGGATCCCTGGCAGACCAAATACCCGCAGGGGCAACTGCCGCAGGCCGAGCTGGACGCGCACTATCAAGTGCAGCGCCGCACGAACTACACGATGACGGAGTACACCCAGCACTTCTTCGTCCGGGACGACCAGGATCCCTATACCGAAGAGAAGCGCTTCGACTGGATCCGCGGCTACCACGTCGGCGGCCGGTCGCTGACCTGGGGTCGCCAGAGCTATCGCCACAGCCCGATCGATTTCGAGGCCAACGCCCGCGAGGGGATCGGTGTCGATTGGCCGATCCGCTACGAGGAGCTGGCCCCTTGGTACGAACATGTCGAGCGCTTCATCGGCGTCTCCGGCCAGCACGAGGGCCTCAGCCACTTCCCCGATGGCCACTACCAGCCGCCGATGGAGATGAACTGCGTCGAGAAGGCCTTCAAGAGCCGCTCGGAGTCGCGTTTCCCCGAGCGCCGGATCAGCATCGGCCGAACGGCCCACCTGACCGAGCCGACCGAGGAGCAACTGAGCCTGGGCCGCACAAAGTGCCAGTATCGCAATATGTGCATCCGGGGCTGCCCGTTCGGCGGCTACTACAGCTCCAACTCCGGCGGGCTGGTGGCGGCCGAGCGCACCGGCAATCTGGTGATCCGGCCCAACTCCATCGTCACCGAGCTGATCTACGACGAAAAGGCCGGCAAGGCCTCCGGCGTGCGGATCCTGGACACGGAGACAAAGCAGGATGAGGAATTCTACGCAGACGTCGTCTTCCTGTGCGCCTCGGCCTTCAACTCGGCCTGGATCATGATGAACTCCACCAGTTCGCGGTTCCAGAACGGTTTCGGCAACGGCAGCGACCAGCTGGGGCGCAACGTCATGGACCACCACCTGGGCGTAGGCGCCACCGGCGACGCGCCCGAGTTCGGCGACATGTATTATTCCGGTCGCCGACCGAACGGCATTTACGTGCCGCGCTTCCGCAACCTGGGCGACGAGGCCACCAAGCGCAGCGACTACCTGCGAGGCTTCGGCTACCAGGGCGGGGCGTCGCGTCCTATCTGGGACCGCGACCTGGGCGAGCGGGCCAAGGGCGCCAAGGGTTTCGGCGCGGCGCGCAAGGCCGCGCTCAGCCAGCCCGGCCCCTGGAGCATGGGCCTGGGAGGTTTTGGCGAGATCCTGCCCTACGAAGACAACCGCATCACCATGAACCACGCCCTGAAGGACCAGTTCGGCCTGCCGACCCTTTCGTTCAACGTCACCATCCGCGAGAACGAAATCGCCATGCGTCGCGACATGCAGACGGCGGCGGCCGAGATGCTGGAGGCGGCTGGCTTCAAGAACGTCAAAGGCAAAGACAGCGGCTACGCGCCGGGACTGGGCATCCACGAGATGGGCACCGCTCGCATGGGCCGCGACCCGAAGACCTCGGTGCTGAACGCCCACAACCAGGTCCACGAGTGCAAGAATGTCTACGTCACCGACGGGGCGGCCATGACCTCGGCCTCGTGCGTGAACCCGTCCCTGACCTACATGGCCCTGACCGCCCGCGCCGCCGATCATGCCGTCAAGGCCCGTAAGCGGGGAGACCTGTGATGCTGAACCGACGCGACACTCTACGCGGTCTGGCCCTGGCGGTCGGCGTAGCCTCGACGGGTTGGGCCGAGCGCGCCCTGGCCGCCGCGGCGCCTGCTCCGGCCCTGACCTGGACCCCGACGGCCCTGACGCCGGATCAGGCGCGGCTGCTGGACGTCGTGGCCGAGCTAATCATCCCCGCGACCGACACGCCCGGCGCCCGCGAGGCCGGCGTGCCGCGGTTCATCGACCGGGCCGTGGGCGACTACTACACCAGGGATCAGGTGGATCAGTTGTTGGGCGGTCTGGCGCGCATGGACACCGACGCCCGCGCCGCGCATGGCGACGCCTTCATCGCCCTGACGCCCGAGCAGCAGGTCGCGTTGCTGACGACCTACGATCAGGAAGGCGGGATCGCGCGGGGGGAGGGCCAGACTCACTTCTTCCCGGCATTGGAGGACATGATCACGGTCGGCTACTTCACCTCAGAGCCCGGCGCGACCATGGCGTTGAAGTACGAGCCCGTGCCCGGCGCCTACCACGGCTGCGTTCCGCTGGCCGAGATCGGGCGCGCCTGGGCGACCCGCTAGAGGACTGTGCCAAGACAAGCCGCCGTTCGGAGGAGCGTCGCGTCGGCGGCGCCCAAACGGCGAATTGGCCCGCGCGACAGGGGTTCGGCTGCCGTGCCATCGACACTGGCCCAACCCAACTAAATCGAAGGCGCTGATCGCGAGGTTTGGAGTCAAAAACGGTCGCGGACTTTGGCGGCAGAAATCGAGAGGCCCCGGAACCTTAGAGCAACACCATTGGAGTCAGTGACAGAGTCAGCGTTCGACTTGTCACTGACTCTTTAAGGGGCGAGCCAAACTACCTCCAAAATTGTTGGAGGCCTCAGACGTCAACCTAGATCGGCGAAAAGCGGACCTGACCCCAACCTTGCTTCGACCCAATCGGAGTCCTCACGAAGGGGGGTAGAGCTCCAGCAGCGCGCGCGTCACGCCGTTGGTCCAGCCAAAGCCGTCCTGCAGCGGATACTCCCCGCCGCCGCCGGCCTTGGCTTCCTCGACGTCGTACTTCTCGAGCATCTTGCCGCTGGCCTGGTATTCGCGATCGACCGTCTTCAGCCAGCGCTCGCCGATGTCCTTGGCCAACGCCTCCTCGCCGTAGCGGCGCAGGCCCGACACCGCCACCCACTGAAGCGGGGCCCAGCCGTTGGGCGTGTCCCACTGCTGGCCGGTCGCGACGGTGGTGGTGCGCAGGCCCCCGGGAGCCAGCAGCAGGGCGCGGGTCGCCGCCGCCACGGCCTTGGCCTGGTCCGGGCTCGCGGCGCCAACGAACAGCGGATAGAGGGTCGCGGCGCTGGGGTGATCCAACCGAGCCCGCTCAC
>NZ_JBAPVS010000178.1:0-12393 GCF_049283275.1 Caulobacter sp.
GCGCTCGGCGCCGGCGTGGTGGTCCAGATAGAGCCGCAGTTGCTCGACGAAGCTGATCCAGCCCTCGGTCATGTCCTCATAGACATCGTCCCAGCCGGCGTCGGCGGGGACAGAGCGAATGACGCGCAGCACGGTCCGGCCGTCCCGCGTCGCCACCTCGAAGCGGTCATCGACGCCTCTGAAGACCAGGGTCCTAGCCGCGTCGTCGGCCTCGGCGTGATCGACGAAGATGTAGGTGATCTCGTCGGCCAGGGTGGCCGCGTCCCAGCCGAACCACCGCCGGATCTGGTCGGGATCGCGCAGGGCGTTCCAGACCGTGTCGGCCGGAGCGGCGATGGTCACCTCGACCAGGACGCGGTCGATCTTGCTGGCCGTATCGGTCATCGCGGGTTCCTCAGTTGATGGCGGCGGGAGCTTTGCCGCGCGGGGTTGGGTGACCGCCCAGGGTCAGGCTGTAAGCGCGACCGCCCTGTGGCGTGTCGTAGGCGGCGACCAGATCGGCCAGGGCCTTGGCCAAATCGTGCGTGAAGGCCTCCATGGCCTGCGGCGTGGCGAAGGCGACCCGGGATTCCAGGGTGAAGGTCAGAAGGCGCGCCCCCTCGGCGTCGGCGGCGGCCCGCATCCGGGTCACCTCCCGCACCATTTCGGAGGCGGCCCCGATCAGATGTTCGGCCGCGTGACGATCCTGAACCCGCGCTCGATGGGGCGGTCCGTCCTGCAGGATGGCCGGATCGACCACGAAAGCCTCGGCGGAGGCCACGAACAGCCGCTCGGTGAAACCTCTCCGCGCGCGCTCCTCGACCAGCACGACCAGGCCGGCCGCCTCCAGCGCCCGCAGGTGGTAGCCGACCTTCTGGCGCGGCATGTCCAGAACCGCGGCCAGGCTGGCGGCCGACCCCGGCGTCTTCAGAGCCCGCAGCAGCTTCAGGCGGATCGGGGACAAGGCCTCCCGCATCCGTTCGACATCGTCCAGCAGGCTGACCGTGGTGGCGTTCATGCGTCATGTTTTCAATAGACAGATTTATTTGTCAATTGGTCCGACCCTGCGAATTGCTGAACCGGCTTGTCGCGCCTTCAGGAAAACTGGCCTTGCTTCACGGCCGCGCATCACGATCTACCCTACCGACCTCCCGCGCGGCCGGAATGAGCAGATGACCGTAAAGACCAGCGTCCTGGACGCTATCGGCGACACGCCGCTGATCCGCCTGAACCGCGCCAGCGACGCCACCGGCTGCGAGATCCTGGGCAAGGCCGAGTTCATGAACCCCGGCCAGTCGGTCAAGGACCGCGCGGCGCTGGGGATCATCCGCGACGCGGAGGCCAAGGGTCTGCTGCGCCCCGGGGGCCGGATCGTCGAGGGCACCGCCGGCAACACCGGCATCGGCCTGGCCATGGTCGCCTCGGCCCTGGGATACAAGACCACCATCGTCATCCCCCGCACCCAGAGCCAGGAAAAGAAGGACGCCATTCGCCTGCTCGGCGCCGAGCTTGTCGAGGTGGACGCCGTCCCCTACTCCAACCCCGACAACTATGTCCGCTATTCGGGCCGCCTGGCCGAGGAGCTGGCGAAGACGGAGCCCAACGGCGCGGTCTGGGCCAACCAGTTCGACAACGTCGCCAACCGCCAGGCCCACTTCGAAACCACGGGCCCCGAGATCTTCGAGCAGACCGACGGCAAGGTCGACGGTTTCATCTGCGCCATCGGCTCGGGCGGCACCCTGGCCGGCGTCGCCGCCGCCCTGCGGGCCCGCAAGCCGTCGGTGAAGATCGGCCTGGCCGACCCGCACGGCGCCTCGCTCTACAGCTGGTACGCCGACGGCGAGTTGAAGGCGGAGGGAACCTCGATCAGCGAGGGCATCGGCCAGGGCCGGATCACCGCCAACCTCGAAGGCCTGACCATCGACCATCCCTTCCGGATCAGCGACGAGGAGATGCTGGAGCAGGTCTTCGACCTGGTGCAGCACGAAGGCCTGTGCCTGGGCGGCTCGAGCGGCATCAACGTGGCCGGCGCCGTGCGCATGGCCAAGACGATGGGACCCGGCCACACCATCGTGACCATCCTGTGCGACCACGGCTCGCGCTATCAGAGCAAGCTTTTCAACCCCGTCTTCCTGGCCGAGAAGGGCCTGCCGATCCCGCCCTGGATGTGAGGCCGAGCCGAGCTATCGCAGCCCGTAAGGATTCTTCACGCCGCCGGCCGGCTTGCTCCCCGCCGCCGATCGCGTGATCTTGCCCGCCCAGGGGCGAGTCACACCCCGAAAGGCTTTGTCATGACCCACACCGATCCGCTCGTCTCGACCGCCTGGCTGCAGGAGCACCTGGACGCGCCGGACGTCCGCATCGTCGATGGGTCCTGGCACATGCCGGCCGCCAAGCGCGACCCGCGCGCCGAGTACAACCTGGCCCACATCCCCGGCGCGGTGTTCTTCGACATCGACGAGATCGCCGACGAGACCTCCGACCTGCCGCACATGCTGCCCTCGCCCATCAAGTTCGCGTCCCGGGTCAAGAAGCTGGGCCTGGGCGACGGCGCGCGGATCGTCGTCTACGACACCAGCGGCATCCTGCCCGCCGCCCGCGTCTGGTGGGAGTTCCGCGCCATGGGCCACGAGGACGTCGTGGTGCTGGACGGCGGCCTGCCCAAATGGATCGCCGAGGGCCGTCCGGTCGAGGACCTGGCCGTCATGCCCCAAGAGCGTCACTTCACCCCGCGCTTCCAGGCCGACATCGTCCGCTCGATCGACCAGATGAAACGCAATCTCGAAACCGGGCGCGAACAGGTGATCGACGCCCGCGCCGCGGGCCGTTTTGAAGGCCGCGATCCTGAGCCCCGCGCCGGCCTGCGCGGCGGCCACATCCCCGGCTCGCGCAACATCCCGCTGTCAGCCCTGCTGGCCCCTGACGGGACCATGCTGCCCGCCGACAAGTTGCGCGCCGTGTTCGAAGCGGCTGGAGTCGACATCGCCAAGCCGATCGCCACCACCTGCGGCTCGGGCATCACCGCCGCCGTGGTCTCCCTTGCTCTGGCCCGGCTCGGCAAGCCTCGGTCGGCGGTCTATGACGGTTCCTGGACGGAATGGGGCGGCCGCGACGACGTGCCGGTGGCGACGGGGGAAGCTTAGCCCCTCCCCGTGGGGGAGGTGGTTGCGCAGCGACCGGTGGGGGAGTCGTCCGACCTCGGCAAACTCCCCTCTCCGTCGGCTTCGCCGACACCTCTCCCACAGGGAGAGGAACTGGACGCCTAGATCCTCCCGCCCTCGGGCGAGGATCTTTGCCTTGAACCGCCGCATCGCCGCGCCGTACACCAAGCGTGTCGCACCCACCGAGTCCGCCCATGCCCCTGGATGAAGAAACCCGCCTGGTCCGCAGCGGCGCCCCGCCCAAGGGGGGCACGGTGCTGGCCCGCACGGTCAATCCGCCGGTCCAGCGCGGCTCAACGGTGCTGATGCCCAACGCCGCGTCGCTGTACGACGACAACCAGCTGACCTACGGCATCACCGGCCTATCCTCGCCGGCCAACCTGCAGCTGGCCCTAGCCGAGCTGGAGGGCTCGCCGGACGTCACACTGTATCCGTCGGGCCTGGCGGCGATCACCGGCGTCATGCTGGCCCTGCTGAAGGCCGGCGACGAGATCCTGGTGGTCGACAGCGCCTACAAGCCCACCCGCCGCTTCTGCGACCGGGTGCTGACCCGCTTCGGCGTGACCACCACCTATTACGACCCGGCCCTGTCGCCCGAAGCGCTGATGGCCCTGTGTTCGCCGCGCACCCGGATGATCCTGCTGGAGGCTCCGGGCTCCCTGACCTTCGAGATGCAGGACATCCCCGCCATCGCCGCCGCCGCTAACGCCCGCGGCGTCCTGACCCTGATCGACAACACCTGGGCGGCCAGTTTCTACTTCAAGCCCCTGGCCCACGGAGTGACCATCAGCGTCCAGGCCCTGACCAAATATGTCGGCGGCCATTCGGACGTGTTCATGGGCAGCGCCGCCACCGCCGACAATGTGATCGGCAACCAACTGGGCGACGCGATGTGGGACATCGGCTGGTCGGTGTCGCCCGACGACGCCTACACCGTGCTGCGCGGCTTGCGCACCCTGGCCACCCGCCTGCCCGCCCATCAGGCCGCCGGCCTGAGGATCGCCCGCTGGCTGCAGGACCGCCCGGAGGTGGCTCGCGTGCTGCATCCGGCCCTGGAAGACGATCCCGGCCACGCCCTGTGGAAACGCGACTTCACCGGCGCCTGCGGCCTGTTCGGCGTGGTGCTGAAGCCCGCCTCGCAGAAGGCCGTTCACGCCTTCCTCGACGCGTTGGACCTGTTCGGCCTGGGCTTCTCCTGGGGCGGCTATGAAAGCCTGGCCATCCACTGCGATCCGCAACTGAAGAACCGCTCGATCCCGGTGAACCTGGAAGGCCCGCTGCTGCGCCTGCACGTCGGGCTGGAAAGCACCGCCGACCTGATCGCCGACCTGGAGCGCGGCTTCGCGGCGCTGGCCAAGGCGTAAGTCGCCCCCCAAAATGATCCGGGACGACGGAGCTTGTAGGGTCTAGACAACCGCCTCGTTCGAAAGGCCACGCCCATGACCGTCCACATCGCGCTGTTGCGCGGCGTCAACGCCGCCGGAAACCGCCAGGTGACGGCCGACGAGCTGACCGGCCTGCTGACCGAACTGGGCCACACAGACGTCCAGACCGGCCCCAAGGTCGGCGACCTGATGTTCACCAGCGGCGAGCAGACCGGCGCCGAGCTTCAGGCCCAGATCGAGACGGCGCTGATGGATCGCTTCGCGCTGCGCACCGACGTCTATGTCCGCACGGCCGAGGCCTGGCGCGCCATGGTCGCCGCCAACCCGTTTCCCGAGTTCGCGGCCCAGGATCCCGGCTGGCTGATGGTCCTGTTCTGCAAGGACACCCCCGACAAGAAGGCCATGGGCGCCCTGCGCGCCGCGATCCGGGGGACCGAGCAGGCGAGGGCCGAGAGCCGCCAGATCTATGCGACCTATCCCGACGGGATCGGCGGCTCGAAACTGACCAACAGCCTGGTCGAAAAGACCTTGGGCACGCGGATCACCGGCCGCAGCTGGACCGCCGTCCTGGCGCTGGAAGCCATGCTGGGCGGCAACTAGTCCGCCGACGACAGCGGGACTTCCTTGACCAGCACCGCGAAAAGATCCGCGCCGGCCGGTACGGTCTCGCCCCAGGGCGCGCCGTCGAACGTCCAGCCCTTGTTGATGTCGAAGGTCCCTTCCAGCAGGGTCTGGCCAGTCATGTCGATCAGCAGGCTCTGGGTCATCGAATGGGCGAGCGGCGCGCCCACGGGAACGCCGGCGGTCGAGAAGGTGACCAGGAACTTGTCGACCGGCACGATGACGTCCTCGGACAGCCCATAGAGCGGCGCCCCCGCGACCGGCGAAAAGTTGCCGCCGGCGTCCATGCTCCGGGCGCTCAGCCCAGCCGTATAAGGCTCCGTCGTTGCGTTGACGATGGTCACCCCGGCCGGATAGCCCCCGGTGGTGACCTTTAGGCTGCCGGAGCCGTCGAAGGTGGCGATGTCGCCCAGCGCCACGTCGGCGAAAGTGATCTCCTTCAGCACCACGCCCCCGGTCACCACCTCCTTCGTCACAAACGCCTGGTATTCATCCGTGCTGATGAAGGTCGTGGTGTCGGCGAAGGCCGTGGTTTCGCCCCAGACCAGGGCCTTGCCCTGGGCGTTGGTCGTCTCGAAGCCCTTTAGGGCATAAAGGGCGTAGCCGAGGTCCTTCAGCGCCGCGAGCGTGGTCGGATCGACGAAGACGACGACCTTTTGAGAAACAACCATGAGCCCCCCTGAGCGCGCGCGCCGTTCATCGACCGCCTGGCGCCAGCTTGAGCGAACGCGTGGGTCGATGCAATCCACGAGAGATGCCGAGCCATCAACAATCCAGGAGAGCATTGCGCATTACATATCGTTTACAAACATAATCGCTGATTGACGCCAGCGTTTACGTCGGTAATCGTTACGGGGAACGAGAGAGGTTCCCATGCGGATCAGCACCGCCGAGAGCGAGATCATGAAGGTCTTGTGGGCCAAGAGCCCCATGACCGCCGAGGAGATCGCCGTCGCCCTGGCCGACGACCAGGACTGGGCCGAAGGCACGGTCAAGGCGCTGCTCAACCGCCTGCTCAAGAAGAACGCCATCGCCGCTGAGAAGGACGGCCGCCGCTTCCTGTATCGGCCGATGGTGGCCCAGGGCGATTATGTTCATGCCGAGAGCAAGGGCCTGCTGGACCGGCTGTTCGACGGCCGCCTGGCCCCGCTGGTCAGCCACTTCTCGCAGCGAGAGCGCCTGAGCGACGAGGACGTCGCCGAGCTGCGACGCATTCTGAAGGCGCACGACGATGGCCGGTGACCTGCTGGCCCTGTTGGTCCGCGCCAACCTGGCGATCGGCGCGGCCATACTGCTGGCGCTGATCCTGCGCCGGCCAGTGCGACGTCTGTTCGGCGCCCGCGCGGCCTATGCCCTGTGGCTGATCGCCCCGCTGGCGACAGTGGCCGTGCTTCTGCCTTCCCGCACCGTGACAGTTCGAATCCCCGCCCCTTCCGCTCCAGTCGCGTCAGCAACCGCGCCTGCGACGGCCGTCCAACTTCCGCCGACAGTCGCACCCCCCGGGCCCGTCCCGCGGTCGCCGACCCCGAAGTTGGATCTGAACGGTCCGCTCCTCGCGATCTGGGGCCTGGTCGCTCTGCTGGCCCTGGTCGTCCAAGCCGAACGCCAGCGCCGCTTCGTCAAGTCGCTGGGTCGCCTGAGGTTCGACGGCGGCTTGTTCCATGCCGAACGCAACGGCGTCGGTCCGGCGGTGATCGGCGCCCTGGCCCCTAAGGTCGTGCTGCCCGCAGACTTCGCCTTGCGCTTCACGCGCGAAGAACAGGCCCTGATCCTGGCCCACGAGCGCAACCATCTGTCGGTCGGCGACGCCCAGATCAACGCCCTGACCACGGCGCTGCAGTGCCTGTTCTGGTTCAATCCCCTGGTCCACCTGGGCGCCAACCGGCTGCGGGTCGACCAGGAGATCGCCTGCGACGCCGCCGTCCTGGCCCGCTTTCCCATCGCCGGCCGCCAGTACGGCGAGGCGATGCTCAAGACCCAACTGGCGCCTAACGCGCCGCCGCTCGGCTGCCATTGGCCGGCCTCGGCCAACAAGCAACTCAAGGAGAGGTTCGTCATGCTCGAGCAACACCGCCAGAGCCGCGCACGTCGTCTGATCGGCGGCGGCGCCGTCGCCGCCCTGTCACTGGGCGTCGCCTTCGCCGTCTGGGCCGCCCAGCCGGCGCGCGAGGTTCGCACCGTCGCCAAGATCTCCCGCCACGACGCCGCCACCTATCGGGCAAGCCCGCTGTACAAGGCCGTGCTGGACGGCGACGCGGCCAAGGCCCGAGCCCTGATCGCCGCCGGCGCCGACGTCAACTTCAAGGCCTACGGCGACGGCACGCCGCTGATCGAAGCCACACGATCGGGCCGGGCCGACCTGGTCGACCTGCTGCTGGCCAACGGCGCCGATCCCAACCTCGTCATGCGCGGCGACGGCTCGCCCCTGATCGCCGCCGCCGACGCCGGACGCGCCGACATCGCCAAGGCCCTGGTCGAGCGCGGAGCCTCGGTCGACGACTTCGTGCCCGGTGACGCCACGCCGCTGATCAACGCCATCCGCTCCGGCGACCTGGCCACCGTCCGCTACCTCGTGGACAAGGGCGCGAACGTGAACCGGCCCGCGCCGGGCGACGGCTCGCCGCTGATCGAGGCGGTCCATTCCGGTCGGGCCGAGGTGGTCGACCTGCTGCTGGCCAAGGGCGCCGACGCCGGTCTGGCCGTGCGCGGCGACGGCGACCCGTTGATCGCCGCGGCGGGCGCGGGACGGCTGGACCTGGCCAAAACTCTGGTCGAGCACGGCGCTTCGGTGGAGTCCTTCGTGCCCGGCGACGAGACCCCGTTGATCAACGCCGCCCAGTCCGGCGACCTGGCCACCGTCGCCTATCTCGTCGGCAAGGGCGCCGACGTGAACCGCGCCGTGCCGGCCAACAACGGCCAGACCCGCTCGCCGCTGGGCGAGGCGCTCAAGCATCGTCACGACGGGGTCGTCGACTACCTCAAGGCCAAGGGCGCCCGCGCTTAAGGCGCGCGCCCAAAAACCCTTCAAACCCAGATCGGAAACACGATGGCTTTCATCGACGCCCGAACCTTGCCCGACGCCAGCCTGATCGAAGCCGACCTGGTGATCATCGGCGGCGGCCTGGCCGGCATCACCCTGGCCAAGGAACTGGCCGGCGGTCCTCTGAAGGTCGCCATCCTCGAGAGCGGCGGGCGCGAGATCGACGCGGAGATTCAGGCCCTCTACGCCGGGACCGCCGTGGTCAAGGCCCCCGACAATCCCGACAAGCCGTTCGACGACTATCCGCGCCAGTCGCGGGCCCGGGTGCTGGGCGGTTCAGGCATGGTCTGGGGCGGCAAGTGCGTGCCGTTGGACCCCGCCGACTTCGCCGCCCGGCCCTGGGTTCCGCACAGCGGCTGGCCGCTCACCCGCCGGCAGATGCAGCCGTTCTACGACCGGGCCTGCGACCTGCTGGAAATCCCGCGCTTCGACGCCGACAACAAGATGCTGAAGGACCCGGCCCGTCCGCCGCTGGCCCTGGATCCTCGGGACGGGTTCTTCTCGGCCCCGCGCGTCCTCACCCGCTACTCCGGGGGAGCGGACAAGGACGCCTTCGATCGCTTCCGCACCGACTTCGCCGACGCCCCCAACATCACCGTCTATCTGCACGCCAACGTCACCCAGATCCGACAAACGGCGAAAGGCGATGAGGTCGAGGGCCTGGACGTGGCCTGCCTGGACGGCAAGCGCCACACCGCGGTCGGCAAGACCTATGTGCTGGCGGTCGGCGGCATCGAGAACGCGCGGCTGCTGCTGGCCTCCAACAGCGTGCGGCCTGAAGGGATCGGCAACCGCCACGACCTGGTCGGACGGTTCTTCCAGGGCCACGTGACCTATTCGCAGGACGGCGACGCAGAAACCGAGGGCACGGCGATCCACATCTCCGGCCAGGCGTCGATGAGTCTCTATTCGACCCTGCGTCGCACCCTCCCCCAATGCGTTGTGGCCGCCGGCCTGCCCGCTCAAGCGCGGATGGGAACCGGCAACTTCACCGCCACCTTCAACGGGGGCGTTCAGACGGAAACCGCCACGCCGCCCGAGGTTGAAACCCAGGCGGTGCGCCGGATCGCGACCCGGGTCGACGCAAACAACCAGGGCGAGGGCCAGCTCTTCGGCTTCTTCGGCATGTCCGAGCATCTGCCCAATCCCGACAGCCGGGTGACGCTGGATCCATCTGTCAAGGATCCGCTGGGCCTGCCGCGCATCCACCTGGAATGGCGCTACGGCAAGGCCGACTGGGACAACCTGGAGCGCTCGGCGGCCGGCTTCGGCGACGCCCTGGGCGCGTCCGGCCAGGGTCGCGTCTGCTGGCCGATCAAGCGCGGTCAGTTGCTGGCGATCTCCAGCGCCTCGCGCCACCATATGGGCGCGACCCGGATGAGCGCGGATCCGACAAAGGGCGTGGTCGATCCGGACCTGAGGGTGCACGAGATCGCCAACCTCTATATCGCCGGCAGCTCGGTGTTCCCGACCTCGGGCATCGCCAACCCGACCCTGACGATCCTGGCCCTGGTCATGCGCCTGGCCGACCACCTGAAGCGCGACATGGGAGCCCGCCGATGACCGCCGCCCTGGCTCGCCGCGACCTTCTGGCCGCGCTGTTCGCCGCCACGGCCCTGCCCGGTGTCGCCCTGGCCGCGCCCGACGCGGCGCTGTTCGGCGACCTCGACCAGGCCGCCGCCGCGCGGATCGGCAAGGCCTGGCTGGCCCAGCATCCCGACATCGGGCGAGCCGCCCTGGCCAGGCGCCTGTTCCCGAACGGTCGCGGCCCGGACGCCCTGCCCGCTCTGCGCCGCCGGGTTTCCGAGGACTTCCGACGCGGGGCGGTGTTCATGCATCGCGGCTGGCGGTTGTCGGAGACGGAGGGGGCGCTGTTCGGGCTGCTGGCGCTGGAGGGAGCCGCCTAGGAGGAAGCCGTCTTGGGCAACTTCAGCAGCATCCACGCCAGCCCCACCCCGCCCACGCCGATCACCGACGTCCCATAGGCCGCCCCGGCCAGGAAGCCGCTCCAGTCCAGCTCCAGGCGCGCGAAATAGCGGGCCAGCAGCAGCGAGACGCTGCCGATGTAGCCGCAGGAGTCGGCGACGTAGATCAGGAACCCGGCCGTCCCCACCTGCCCCGTGGCGGCGATCAGCCGGTCGAACAGCATGCCGTTGAACGGGGTGTAGGCCATGTAGACGCCCGCCCCGAGCGCGATCATCCAGGCCACCGGGCCCAGCAGACCCATCTGCCGCCCCAGGGTCGCCACCCCCACGACGGCGAAGCCCAGGGCCACGAAGGCGAAGTTGAAGCCGACCGCGCGGCGGTTGTCGCGCACCAGGCTCAGCACCCCCAGCCCGACCAAGACGATCGCCGCCACCGGGATCTCCGACAGCGAGAAGATCCCCGCGGCGTTCTTGAAGCCCAGCTCGGCCCAGATCTCGGCGGCGAAGTTGTCGCGGAAGTCGCGCAGGGCGGTCAGCAGCACATAGACGACCACCAGCAGCACCAGGGCCGGCGCATGGGCGGCGAACATGGCGGCGCGGGCCTTGGCGTCCATCGGGGCGCGGCGCACCCGGGCGACCTCGTCGGCCGGCGACGGCGGCGGCAGCTGGGTCAGGGCCGCCACGGCCAACAGCAGCAGCGGCGTGAACAGCAGCCCGGTCAGGGCCGGCATCCAGCGCTCGTCCAAGCCCTGCAGCAGCAGGCTCTTGCCCACCGACTTCACCACGCCCGAGGCGACGATGAAGCTGGCGCACAGCATGGCGCCCAGCACCTCGGACAGCCGCCGCCCCTCGACGAAGCCGAACACCAGGCCCCAGATCATGCCCAGGCACAGGCCGTTGACGAACAGCGCCAGCGGACCGGCCACCGCCGGACCCAGGCTCAGGCCCAGCAGCGACAGCTCGGCCCCGCCGATCAGCGCCAGGATCGCCAGCCAGCGCCGCTCGGGCCGCATCTCGGAGATCACCTTGATCCCGATGATCTTCGACACGGCGTAGCCGGCCACCTGGGCGATCACCAGGGCGACCTTGAAGTCGATGGCCAGCGGCCATCCAGCCATCTGCTCGTAGTGCGCCGCCGTGAACGGCTTGCGATAGGCGAACATCGAGAAATAGGCCGCGAAGGCCGCCAGCCCGCCGTACAGCGCGAAAGCCCACGGCGGCGCCTTGGCCAGGGCGCGGGCGATGGGTCCTTGAATCGTTGTTACGGTCGGCATGCCCCATGGGCGGGTCGAACCGACGCCCGCGTCAACTCCCGATCAGCGTCAGGCCGTCAGGGCGGCGCGGGCGAACGTTTCCTGGGCGACATCAACCGTCAGCTCGCGGGCGTGGGCCGCCACCTCGCCGACCACGATCACCACCGGGCCGCCCTGGCTCTTGAGGCGGTCGCCCAGGGTCTCCAGGGTGCCGTGGTGGATCCTGGCGTTCGTCCCGCCGGCCTGCTCGACCGCCACGGCCGGGGTGCTGGGCGCGCGGCCGGCGGCGATCATCCGTTCGCACAGGGCCTGGGCCACCTCACCGCCCATATAGACCGCCAGGGTCGCCTCGGGATCGCCCGCCGCGCTCCAGTCGCCGCTGAGCGCTCCCGCCTCCAGCCGCGCCGTGGTGAACACCACCCGCCGGGCCTCGCCGCGATGGGTCAGGGGGAAGCCGAACTGGGCGGCGGCGGCGCAGGCGGCGGTGACGCCGGGCACCACCTCGACCGACACCCCGTGGTCGCGCAGGAACGCCGACTCCTCGCCCACCCGGCCGAACACCGAAGGATCGCCGCCCTTCAGCCGCACGACCCGAAGACCTTTGCGCGCCAAACGCAGCATCAGGCGGTTGATCTCGTCCTGGTGCATGCTGGGCTTGCCGGCCCGCTTTCCGGTCTGGATGCGCACGCAGCCGGGCGGCGCCAGGGCGATGGCCTCTTCGCTGATCAGGGCGTCGTACAGCAGGGCCTGGGCGCTCTCGACGGCGCGCACCGCCCGCAAGGTCATCAGGTCGACCGGACCGGGACCGGCGCCGACGAGCAGGATTTGAGCGCTAGACATGAGCAGGCTCCTTGGCTGGAACAGCGGCAGCGGCGATCATCCGGGCGATCTCGGGACGGCAGGACCCGCAGTTGGTCCCGGCCCCGGTGACGGCGCCGACCGCGTCGGGGCTGGCGGCCCCGGCGGCGATGGCGGCCTGCACGGCCTTGGCGCCGATCTTCAGGCAGGCGCAGACCAGCGGCCCCTTAT
>NZ_JBAPVS010000179.1:0-6743 GCF_049283275.1 Caulobacter sp.
GATGAAGAGAAAGCGTTTGAGTTGTTTTCTGCGTCAGCTTCCAGCGGAAACTTGAGAGGCATGAACGGGCTGGGAATTATATACGAACGTAGAAAACAGCCTGACAAGGCTTTAGCTTGGCTTAAAAGAGCTTCAGATGCCGGAAGCGGTATCGCCGCAACTTCCATCGGAAACTACTATGATGATGGCGAAAACGGCGTGGCTCCCGATGCTGAACGCGCACTTTACTGGTACAATTTATCAAGTCAAAGAAAATGCTCTTTCGCTTTAAACAGGATTGCTCTTCTTTACGAGAGAGGAATGGCAGGAAGAGGTGAGCATACAGTTAAGTTTGAAAAGAATACAAATAAAGCTCGAGAAATCTACGAAAATGCCTTTATCGCCGGCGACATTGACTCCGCATTTAGGCTGTGCATGATCAATTACGATGCTGGAGATAATAAAAAATCTGAATATTGGTGCCTAAAGGGCGCACAGGCTGGCGATGAAGAAAGCATAGTATGGCTTTCCTTCCTGTTAGTTCAGCAAGAAAAATATAATGACGCCAAATATTGGCTCGATAAGTGTCCACCGTCGAGCGATCAATGCAATAATTACATCAAAGCGCTCAAAAAGGAGCATCCCGGAAAAATAAAATAGAAACGTTCTACACGTTTAAGACGCGAAAACTGCTTACCGTTCCTCGTCGAACCTATTCGACACCAGCTCGGTCAGGGCTTCGACCGCGGCGTCGGCCTCGGGGCCCTCGGCGGCGATGTCGATGGTCGAGCCGATGCCGGCGGCCAGCATCATCAGGCCCATGATCGAGCGGGCGTCGACGCTGGTCCCGTCGCGGGCGACGGTGACCTCGGCGTCGAAGCCCGAGGCCAGCTTGACGAACTTGGCCGAGGCGCGGGCGTGCAGGCCCCGCTCATTGACGATCTCGACCGTGCGCGCCGCCATGCGACTCACTTTTCCCCAGCGAGCACGTAGGAGGCCACGGAGATATATTTGCGTCCAGCCTCTTGGGCATGGGCGACGCAGGCCTGCAGGGTCTCGCGCTGGCGCACGCTGGCCAGCTTGATCAGCATCGGCAGGTTCAGACCGGCGATCACCTCGGCCCTGGTCTGCTCCATCACCGAGATGGCCAGGTTCGACGGCGTGCCGCCGAACATGTCGGTCAGCAGAATCACGCCGTCGCCCTCTTGGTCGACGGCGGCGCACGCCTTCAGAATGTCCGACCGGCGGCGTTCCATGTCGTCTTCCGGGCCGATGCAGATGGCCGCGACCGCGCTCTGCGGTCCGACCACATGCTCCATGGCGGAGACGAACTCCTCCGCCAGCCGCCCGTGTGTGACTATCACGAGCCCGATCATGCCTGATCTCTCAAACGGGATCCCCATAACCCGTGGCGGCGAGGGAGGGCCGCGCGGGCCGCCTTGATACGCTTGTTAGTCGGCGACTCCAAGATGCTCAAACATCCGTCTGATTTTCCCCGGCGCGGCGGGTTCCAGAGGCCACAGGTCCAGAACGCGCACGGAAACGCCTTCGATGATCTCGAACATGGGGTCGGGCAGCCGTTCCACCGCCTGCGGCCGATCCACGCAGCGCACCAGGAGATCGATCCGGCAGAACGGGCGATAGGGCTGGGGCAGCACGCCCAGGCCCCGCGCCTCGACCAGTCCGGCCAGGGCGTCCGGCGCGCGACCGTAGAGTTCGCCGCCCGAAACGAACACCAGGGTGCGGTCGTCGGCGACCAGGACGAAGCCCTGGTCCAGCGCACGCAGCGCCAGATCGCTCTTGCCGACGCCCGACGGGCCCTCGATCAGGGCGCCGCGCCAGATCCCGGCGACCCGGCGAGCGATCAACCCCCCATGGCGGATCATTCGCGAGGTCCCCCATCACGTTGGCCGTCGCGTTGGCCGCCGTGATGGGGATGGTTCACGGCCGCTTCGGGCAGGTCGATGCGGAACCGCGCGCCGACCACCCGGCCCTCGGCGTCCTTGCGGTTCTCTGCGCGCAGGGTTCCGCCGTGCGCTTCGATGATCTGGCGGGCGATCGACAGGCCCAGGCCCGAATTGCCGCCGAACGCCTGGCCCTTGGGCCGCGAGGTGTAGAACCGCTCGAAAATGGTCTCCAGATTGTCGGGCGGCACGCCGGGGCCGTCGTCATCGACCGTGACGATCAACCGGTTGTGATGGTCGCGCAGGCCTGGATCGCGCTTGAGGGTCACCCGCACCTCGCCGTCGGCGGCGCTGAACGAGCGGGCGTTGTCGATCAGGTTGCGGAACACCTGCCCCATCGGGGTCTCGCGCGCCACGATCCGGGCGTGTTGCGGGGCGGCCGCGGCGTCGAAGGTCACCCGCACGCTGCCCGGCGCCGGGCCCGGGCGCAGCTGGGCCTCGTAGAGGTGGATCACCTCGGCCAGCAGCAGGTTCAGCTCGAACGCCCGCGGCGCCTCGCGCGACAGCTCCGCGTCCAGCCTGGAAGCATTGGAAATGTCGGTGACCAGCCGGTCCAGGCGGGTGACGTCCTGCTGCAATATGCCCAGCAGCCGGGCCCGGGCGGCGGGATCGGTCACCAGGTCCAGGGTCTCGATCGCCGAGCGGATCGAGGTCAGGGGGTTCTTGATCTCGTGGGCGACGTCGGCGGCGAAGCGTTCGATGGCGTCCATCCGCTCGGACATCGAGTCGGTCATCTCCTCCAGCGCCCGCGACAGGTCGCCCAACTCGTCCTTGCGATCGGAGATGTCGGGCAGGGAGATCGCCCGGGCGCCGTCCAGCCGCACCCGATCGGCGGCCCGGGCCATGCGCAGCACGGGCTGGGCGATCAGGCGGTTGAGCAGGAACGACGAGATCAGGGTGGTGGCGATCGCGATCAGGGCGAAGGGCAGCAGGGCCTTGCGCTCGGCGGCGATGATCTGGTCGATGTCGCCGGCCTCCAGGGTCAGGACGCCCAGCACCGCGCGCACGTGCTGGATGGGGATCGACACCGACACCACCCGCTCGCCCATCTCGTCGATGCGCATCCCGGCCACCGGCTCGCCCAGCTTGGCCTGGGCGATCTCGGCGGCCAGGGCCTCGCGGGCCGCCTTGGCGGTTTCGGGCTTGGTGTCGGGATCGCTGGTCGGCAGACCGAAGGCCGGCTGGCCGGGCTTGCGGGCCGGCGGCAGGACCCGGGACTCCACCCGGTCGGCGACCACGTAGGAATCGGCCAGCTGATTGCCCTGAGCGTCGAACAATCGCGCGCGCTGCGAGCGCGGGATGAACAGGCTCTGCAGGATGTCGCTGGCCCGGTCGGGCGCCAGGCGCGGCTCGGGATCGCCGACCGTGGCGGCCAGGTCGATCACGTTGGCGATCAGCTCGCCCTGGGTGGTCAGGCTGTCGATGCGGGTGTTGATCAGGCCGCTGCGCAGCTCGTTGAGCACCAGCGCCCCGCCCAGCAGCACCGCCAAGGCCAGCAGGTTGAGCCCGATGATCAGCCGGCCCAGGCGCGAACCCCTGGGCCAGGCGAGTTTGGGCCAGGCGAGCGCGGGCCGGGTCAACCGCCGCTTCGGCTTGCCTTCCGGCCCGGACCGCCTGGCCATCTCGCGATCAGGATTCGCGATATCGGTAGCCGACGCCATAGAGGGTTTCGATGGAATCGAACTCCGGATCGACCTGGCGGAACTTCTTGCGCATGCGCTTGATGTGGCTGTCGATCGTGCGGTCGTCGACATAGACCTGATCGTCGTAGGCCGCGTCCATCAGGTTGTCGCGGCTCTTCACGAAGCCCGGACGCTGGGCCAGGGACTGCAGCAGCAGGAACTCGGTGACGGTCAGGCGCACCGGCTTGCCGTCCCACAGGCTGTCGTGGCGCGCGGAATCGAGCGTCAGCTTGCCGCGCTTCATGATCTTGGAATTGGCCGAGCCCGGCGCGGCGTTGGCGTCCTCTTCCTCGGGACGCGCCCGGCGCAGCACGGCCTTGACCCGTTCCAGCAGCAGGCGCTGGCTGAACGGCTTGTGGATGTAGTCGTCGGCCCCGAGGTTGAAGCCCAGGATCTCGTCGATCTCGTCGTCCTTGGAGGTCAGCATGATCACCGGGATCTCGGTGGTCTGGCGCAGGCGGCGCAGCACTTCCATGCCGTCCATCCGCGGCATTTTGACATCCAGGATCACCAGGTCGGGCGCTTGGCTTTCGACCGCGTCGAGCCCCGAGGCGCCGTCGTAATAGGCCTTCACGACGTGACCATGGCTTTCCAGAGCCAACGAAACCGAGGCGACGATGTTTTCGTCGTCGTCGATGAGAGTAATATCGGCCATCGAGCCCCAAGGGTCCTTTCACAGTGCCTGCCGATACTATCGACCGGCGTCGCCCGCTACAACGCGCGGGTCGGCTAAGCTTTCCCGGCCTTTTGCGGCCCCAGCGTGGCGCGAATGCGGCGCTGGCGTCGCAAGGCCTTGGCCCAGCGGGCGGCGGCAACCTCGCCTTAAGGTCTTGTATCCCATAACGCAGCTTGGGGGAGCCTTTTACCGATGAGCGACCAAGTCCATTACGAGCTGTTCGTGCGCCGCAAGGTCGGCGCGCAGTGGACGCTCGACATGGCGACCGAAATCCGCACCCACGCCCTGCAGACCGCCGAGGAGGCCCTCGAGCAAGGCCGGGCCGTCGCCGTGCGGGTCAGCAAGGAAACCCTCGACGTCGCGACCCGCGAATACAAGTCGATCTCGATCTTCACCAAGGGCCAGGTCGACGGCGGCAAGCCCAAGAAGCAGCAGGAGGACCTCGAGCCCCTCTGCGTCCAGCCGTCCGACCTCTACACCGCCCACGCCCGCGACCGCATCGGCCGGCTGCTGGAAGCCTGGCTGGACCGTCACCACGCCACCCCGTTCGAGCTGCTGCACCGCCCCGACCTGGTCGAGAAGCTGGAAGCCTCCGGCACCGATCTGCAGCACGCCCTGCAGAAGATCGCCATTCCCGAGGCCGAGGCCCGGGGCCTGAGCGTCCACGAACTGATCCGCACCTTCCAGGGCCTGGTCGAGCGCACCGTCGCCAACCTGATGAAGGCGTTCAAGAAGGGCGACCTGCCCAACCTGGACACCGAAGGCTTCGCGCGCGCCGCCGAGCGGCTGGCCAGCGATCCCGACCGCGCCTTCCTGCTGGGCGCGGGCGTGGCCGCCTCGATCGCGCCCGGCAAGAACTGGTCCGAAAAGCTGGCCCGCCTGCTCGATCTGGCCGACGCCGCCCCCAGCGACCCCAAGGCCCGCGCCACCGCCCTGGCCGCCATCGAAACGCCCCTGGCCGAGATCATCGGCTCCAAGGCCGGCATGGCCGACCTGCTGGGCGCCAACGACGCCGACCTGGGCACGACCCTGGCCGCCATGACCCGCCTGGCGGGCGGCGCCCAGGTCGAGGCCCTGATCCGCATCGAGGCCGGGGTGCGCAACTGCATGCCCGAGCTGAACGGCACGGCCAAGCGCCTGTGCGACTGGCTGAGCGGCGAGGAATTCCCCGCCGTGCGGATGTCGATCGCCCAGCGGGTGCTCAAGGAGCTGAACGGCGTGCGCCGCCTCAAGCCGTCCGACGCCGAGGCCGAGATCGAGTTCCTGCGCGCCCTGGCCATGAGCCTGACGGCCGCCGCGGGCCGCATCCTGCCGCCCGAAGACATCACCAGCGCCTTCACCACCCGGTCCAAGACCCTGCTGAACGGCGAGTTCATCGAATCCCTGCTCGGCCGCGACCGATCGTCGCGCGAGGAGGTGCAGATGCTGATCCGCCTGGCCGAGAACGTCATGGGCGCGGTCAACAAGCGCATGGCCTCGCGCTGGCTGTCGGCCAACGTCCTGGCCCTGCGTTTCGAGCGCGAACTGCGCCAGGGACCGGACTCGGCCGCCGCCAAGCTTTCCGCCCTGGCCGGCTTGCAGAAGGCCCTGGTCCGTTCGGGCCTGGTGGTCGAGGACTACGAGCCGCTGTGCACGCGCCTGGGCGAGGTGGGCGGCATGATCGAGGCCGACGCGCGCCTGGTGGCCATGCTGGTCCGCGCGCCCGCGCCCCTGCCCCAGAAAATCTCCGTGCTGATCAAGCTGGCCCAAGGCGACGCCGGCCCCACGGGGCCCGTCGCCGACAGGGCCAGGGTCGAGGTCATGAAAATGGCCCGCGCCCCGGAGACCCGGGAGGCGCTGGCCAACTCGCCCGAGACCATGGAGCTGCTCAAGGGCCTGCTCCAGCAGAAGGCGGCGGCTTAGGGTTTCAGGCTAGGGCCAAGACCCGCCTTCGACCCCAATCGGAATGCGGAGGCGTCCGCCTCTGGTCACCAAGGGCCGATGCGCGCGCACTCGAACTTGTCCATGTCGCCGACACCCAAACCGAGCGCGTCTGCGGACGGAGCAGCGGCGAGCACGTTCACCATAACGGCTGACGATCTGGCAAGGCTTGGAGATCAATCCTTGGCGAATGGCTTCAAGGAAGGACCGACAGGCTCGGCTTGCGACATGGCTCACCCCTGCCTGCGTGTTTGCCGCATTCTTTAGCGGAACGACCTACGCCTTGATGCCCGATGCGCCGGGAAAGGCTGCGCTCCAGTCCGAGTGGATGAAGCGGACCAACGATCAGCACTACGCCGGATGCAATCAAGCCCGCGCAAATCGTCACGAAGCCATAGGCTTTTGGGAGCCGTCCTATCGTGCGAGCATGGATGGCGATGCCGACGGATTTGCATGCGAACCCTACCGGGGTTCGGGGCCGATAAGTCGAAGGCGATGATCGAACCCCAGTCGGACATTAGC
>NZ_JBAPVS010000180.1:0-43673 GCF_049283275.1 Caulobacter sp.
ACTCCGGGCTGGGCGTTTGTTGGCGAAGCGGAGTCGGCGACCCTCAGGGTGACGCGGCCGGCGGCGCCGGAGAGCCGCACAGCGCCGGGGCCGACCGAGGTCACGCGCCATCCGGCGAAGGTCTGGCCCGGTCGGGCGACGGCGGTGGCGCCGTCGGCGGCGCGCAGCACCGCGCTGGGAAAGCGACCGCCGGTCGTGACGCCCACCAGGGTCAAGGCGCCGGAGGTCACCCCGCCGTTTCCGCCGCCGGGCGCATTGTCATGGTTGATCCGGTCCGGCGAAAAGACCGGCGCGGCGAGTATGGCGGCGTAGTCCGGTGTGGGCGTCGCGACGAGAGGACGGCTCCGGCGAGGGGCGAGACCAGCCGCTTCGGCCGGCATGTCGCCGCCCGGCAGGGCCAGTTGCAAGGCGATGGCCGCAACGAGCGCCAGACAGGTCAAGGCGGGCACGATCTCGCCGCTATCGCGGCGGAGCGGCGCGAACCAGCGCCGAGACTTGGAGGCGGACGTCGAGCGACCCGTATTGCGATTGGGGTCGGTCCGCGCCGACCAGCGTGTATTCGACGACGAGGTAGGGCTTGTCATTCTGTAGTCGCCTTAAGCTATCGTCCAACTGGGTCAGGGTGATGCGTGCGTCCGCGCGTGCGCTGACCCAGCCGGCGGGGATGTCCGCCCGAACCTCCTGCAGTCCGCTGACCTGGCCCCCCGAGGCCGTGAGCGTCGCATTCAGCCTTTGCTTCAGCGCCTCGGCGGCCTGGCTCGCGCTCGGCGCGCTGATCTTGAAGTCACGGCCGGTCCGGCGTTGATCCAACGCCTCGGCGCGCAGCAGGGGGATCGCCTGAAGCAGGTGTTGGTCTCGCCGCCAGGCGCCGACCAGCGCCTCGCGCTCGTCCCGCCGCGCCTGGAAGCCGGCGAGGACGGGCGCGGCGATCAGCAGCCAGGCAAGGCCGACCACCAGGACCAAGAGGCCCACGGCGATCAGCTTGCGTTCACGGGGCGCCAGCGTCCTCATGATGGCTTTCGGGCGTCGACCATCACGTCGAACGGCTCCTTGCCGGTGGGCGTGCGGGTGGGCATGTCGGAGAGCAGCGAGCGCGGATTGGCCAGCCGTGTGGAGCCGCGCAGGGCCTCGATCAGGTCGAAGCCAGGGTCCTTGAAGCCCACCAGCCGCGCCGAGCGTCCGTTCCATTCCAGGCGTTGGAGCCATTGGCCCGACGGCAAGGCGCGGGTGACCGTGTCGATCAGGGCCAACGGGTCGTTGGCGCCCCGCCGGTCGAGAAGGTGCGTGCGCGTGGCGCGCTCGGCCCGAACGGCGCCCTGCAGTCGGGCCGCCAGGGCCGCCGTCGGACGCTGAGCTTCGACCCGCTGACGCAGGCGTGCGGTCTCGCTGATGTCGCGGCCGATGGCCACGCCGAGATTGGCCGCCGCCAGGACGCCGCAGGCCGTCCACCACATCGCCCGCCGGCGACGCGCCGGATCGCCGCCTTGGAGCGCCTGGATCGGCTTCAGGAGGTCCAGGACCGGCGCCGCGTCGCTGGGCGGGCGGTCGACCAGACGTTCGACAACCAGGCCCAGCGCCTGGGCTTCGGCGAGCAGGGCCGTGGCCTTGGCGCGAAGCATCACGCCCAGCCGGGCCGGCCTGGGGCTCTCCGCGCCTTGCGCCTGGAGGAACACCACGTCGTAGAAGACCTGATCGGCGGTGAAGGGCGTGTAGCGGTCGAGATTGAGCGCCAGCATGCGCCGCAGGTCGGGGAGGGCCAGCGGCGGTGCGTCGAAGTCCCGGATCAGGATGAGATCGTTGGGTATCAGCAGGTCGACGGCGCGCGGGCGCACCGAGGTGGTGTCGATCAGGGCGGAGACCTGGCCGGCGCGCAAGAGGCGTGCGGAAGGCGGCGTCTGGCGCAGGAGTTCGGCGAGCGGGCGTCCTCGATCCGAGCGTCCGCGAAGGGGCGCCGGGACGAGTTCGACCAGCTCGCGCCCCCACCAGGCCAGGCCCTCGCCCAGCCATCGCCCGATCGTGGAGAGATCGGCGTTCAGGACTTGCTGCGGCGTCATCGGCCCCGGCACCCGCCGCCGGGCTGCAGGACGCATTCGGTATCGACGTCCGCGAGCGGGCGAACCAGCAGGTCGGGCCAAGTCCGGGGGGCGCCATCGGCGAAGCCCACGCGGACGCGGACCAGTTCCGGCGGCGTGGCGTGCTGGCTCCAGCGCGGCCGCCAGCGCCGCACCCCGTCGGGCGGCGCGGCGCCGTAGTAGGCCAGATCCAGGGATCGAACGTTGCGCAGCAAGGGCTCGGGCGACGACCAGGCGTTCGGATCGATCGCCAGGTCGCTGACCCATTGGAAGGCCAGGGTCTCGTCGCTGGTCAGCGCCAGCCGGTATCGACGCAATCCACCGTGCTGGCCCGAGCGCTTCGGCGGCGCGAAGAAGACCAGGCTGGACGTCTCGCCGTCAAACTGCGCGCCGGGCGTGGTCTGGGCGTATCGGGTGACGGGCCAGACGTGTTCCAGGCGATCGCGCAGCGCGGTCTGGGCCGCTTCGACGGCCTCGCCGCGCATCGTTCTCGCATCGCTCGCCAGCCACGCCCTGCGGGGGGCGTCCAGGCCCAGCAGCAACATGGCGCTGAGCAGGCCCAGGACCATGAGGCTGACGAGCGCCTCGATCAGGGTGAAGCCGCCGTCGCTCTTCATGTCAGCCGCCCGCAACCAGTCGCCGGCTGGCGAGAGTGACGAGCGGACGCTCGCCGTCCGTCCGACGGACGGACACGGTCGCGCAGCGCAGGGCTCCGGCGGCGCTTTCACCGTCCTCCGGGCAGTCTTCCACCTTGAGCGACCAGACATAGTCGCCATCGACGCCGCCAATGCGGCCCGGCGTGGCGGGAAGCGCCGCGCCCACGGCGGTTAGCTGACTGCGTGCGACCATCAGCGCCGTCCGCCGATCCTCGATCCCGCGCTGGCGCATCGCGCTGTCGGCCATGACACGGAACGCCGCCGTCAAGATCAGGGCGACCAAGGCGGCGGCCACCAGGGCCTCCACCAGGATCGATCCTTCCTCCCGGTTCATGATCCGCCCCGCAGCAGGCCCGTGGCCGGATCGATCGCGAAGACCTTGCCGCGCCGGCCGTCCGTCAACCGCACGGACGCGTCCGTCGCCGAGGAGGTGGCCAGTGATCCATCGGACAGGAAGGCGACGCCGGCCCCGGCCGCGATCCGGAGATCGCCCACCAGGACCCTGCGGGGACCATTCGCCCAGCCGTAATGACGTTCGTCCTGCTCGACCTGCAAGGTCACCGGCCGGTCCGTCCGCAAGGCTTGGGCGCGCGCCATGCGCAAGTCCGCGCGCAGGCCGGCCGCAGCCTGTTCGAACATCGCCCTTTGCCCTCCCGATCTCAGGTTCGGGAAGACGATGGCGCCGATCATGGCCGTCAAAGCGACCACCACCAGGGCCTCGATCAGGGTCGCGCCGGCTTGGGGGTCACCAGTTGCCGACATCGCGCGCCTCCCCGGCGCCGCCTTCGGCCTTGTCCGAGCCCAGGCTGTAGACATCGGCCTCGCCGTGCTGGCCAGGGATCCTGTAGCCGTACTCCTGGCCCCAGGGATCGATCAGGGCGGTGGGCTTCTGCAGATAGGGGCCGTTCCAGCCGCCCGCGGTGGAGGGCGCGGCGACCAGCCCCTTCAGGCCCTCCTCCTGGGTCGGGAAGCGGCTGACGTCGAGGCGGTAGAGGTCCAGGGCCGCGCTGATGTTCTGGATCTGCACCTTGGCGGTCTGGCTGCGCGACGTGCCGAGATATTTCAGCACCTGCGGCGCGACGATGGCGGCCAGCAGGCCGATGATCGCCAGGACCACCAGGAGCTCCAGCAGGGTGAAGCCCTCTTCGCCCGGGCGGGCGAGGGCGTGATCGGTTCGGGTCTTGGTCATGAGGGGAGCGCCAGATCGTTGAAGCCAAGGATGGCGGACATCACGGAGGCGATGATGCCGGCGACGGCGGCCCCCAGGACGATGGTGATGGCGGGCGTCAGCAAGGCGATGAACCGGTCGAGCGCGACCCGCACGTCGCGGTCCAGCACGTCGGCCAGACGGTTGAGCATCAGCGCCAGTTGGGCGGTCTCTTCGCCGGTCCGCAGGAAGCTGATCGCGATCGGCGGCAGAAGGCCGGTGGCCGCGAGGGGGCGGGTCAATCCGCCGCCTTCCTTGAGGCCGGCGTTCACGCGGGCGACAGCCTGGGCCATGTGGCTGTTGGTGAGGGAGCGCTGGGCGATGCCGAGGGCGGTGGGCAGCGGCACGCCGCCCTCGACCAAGCTGCCCAAGACGCGCGCGAGCCGGGCCGTCTCCGCCGCCTTGATCAGGTCGCCCAGGCGCGGGACGGCCAGCAGGTTGCGATCCAGCACCAGGCGCGTGGCGGGCCTCTGCAGCCAGCGCAAACCCGCGAAGCCGCCGACGGTCAGCCCCACCAGCGCAGCCCAGCCGAACCGCCGCACCAGATGGCTGGCGCCCAGCACGACCTGGGTCGCGGCCGGCAGCTTCGCCTTCTGATCGGAGAACAGGCCTTCGAACTGCGGCACCACGAACAGCAGCATCATCAGGATGACGCCGGCGGCGACCGTGGCGAGCAGCACCGGATAGATCATCGCCGAGGCCACGGCGCGCCGCAGGGCCTCGGCGCGCTCGAGGGTTTCGGCCAGGCGCGTCAGGGACTGGTCGAGGCGACCGTTCGCCTCGCCGGCTTCGGCCATGGCCGAGGCCATCGGCGGGAAGAAACCCTTAACCTCGCTCAGGGCGCGCGACAGCGGAGCGCCCTCCTTGACCCGCTTGAGCAGGCGAACCAGTTCGGCCTTCAGCGCCGGCTCCGCTGCGTTCTCGACGCAGACGGCCAGGGCGCGGTCCAGCGGCAGACCCGCGCCCAGCAGCACCGCCAGTTCGCCCATGGCGTTGACTGTGGCCGCGCGCGGGGCGGCGCCGTGTGAAGCCTTGACCCGGGGCTCGGCGCTGGGCGTGGCCTCGATGGGGATCAGGCCCGATTGGCGCAGCCGCTCCATCGCCTCGTGCCGCGACGCGACGTCCAGGACGCCGGTTCGAACCTGGCCGGAGGGCGTGGCGGCGCGATAGGCGAAGGCGGCCATGCTCAGCCCTCCCTCGTCACGCGCAGGACTTCCTCGAAGGTGGTGAGGCCGGCCCGCGCCTTTTCCAGGCCGTCCTGCAGCATGGTCCGCATGCCCGCGCCGACCGCGGCGCGCTCGATGTCGCGGGCCTCGGTCTGGGAGAGCACCAGCCGCGCGATCGTGTCGTCGACCGGCAGAAGTTCGAGGATCGCCAGGCGTCCCTTGAACCCCGCGCCGCCGCAGGCCGCGCAGCCCTTCGCGCGCCATAGCCGCACCGCCCCCCCGTCACCGGCGCCCGGAAGTCCGACGGCGGCCAGTTCGTGCGGGGCGGCGTCATAGGACTGGCGGCAGTGGGGACAGAGGCGGCGGACGAGGCGCTGGGCCAGCACGCCGTTCAGGGTCGAGGTGATCAGGAACGGCTCGACGCCCATGTCGATCAGGCGCGTGATCGCCGCCGCCGCGCTGTTGGTGTGCAGGGTCGAAAGGATCATGTGGCCGGTCAGGGCCGCCTGGACGGCGACCTGGGCCGTTTCCAGGTCGCGGATCTCGCCGACCATCACCACGTCGGGATCCTGGCGCAGGAAGGACCGCAGAGCGGCGGCGAAGGTCAGCCCGATCTGCGGACTGACCTGGGTCTGGTTGACGCCGGCCAGACGGTATTCGATCGGGTCCTCGACGGTCAGGATCTTGCGCTCGGCGCTGTTGAGCGAGGCCAGCGCCGCATACAGCGTTGTGGTCTTGCCGCTGCCGGTGGGACCCGTGACCAGGACGACGCCGTGCGGCCGCGACAGGATTTGCTGAAACGGCGACAGGATGCGGTCGTCGAAACCCAGCGAGGCGAAGTCCAGGGCGAGGTTCGAGCGGTCCAGCAGGCGCAGCACAACGCTTTCGCCGTGCAGGGTGGGGGAGGTGGCCACCCGCAGGTCGATTTCATGGCCACGCACGGCCAGCCGCATGCGGCCGTCCAGCGGCAGGCGGCGCTCGGCGATGTTGAGATTGGCCAACACCTTGATGCGCGAGACAAAAGCGGCCTTCATCTGGGCGGGCAGCGACGTCTGTTCGACCAACGCCCCGTCGATGCGAAAGCGAACCTTCAGCGCGTCTTCGGTCGGCTCCACGTGGATGTCCGAGGCTCGCAGCTCGGCGGCCTGGGCGATCAGGGCGTTGACCGCGCGGACCACAGGTGCGTCGCTGGCCATATCCTTCAGGCGTTCCAGGTCGGCCTCGTCGGCGCCGTCGTCAGTCTCATCCGCAACCTGGCCGGCGATGGGGCCATAGAGGCGATCCAGCGCCGCCTCGACGTCGCCAAGACGGCCGACCAGCGGGCGCACAGGCCGCCCGAAAGCGAAGCCGAGCGCATGGACGGCGTAGGGGTCCAGCGGATTGACGAACGCGACCTCCACCTCGTCATCGACCTCGCGCAGCGGCGTGGCCTTGATCTCGTGAAGGAAGCGCGGAGAGGTTGGAACGCGCAGGGGCTCAGCCGGAAAATCGTCGATCGAGGCCAGACGCAGGCCGGACGCGTTCGAAATCGCCTCGGCCAGAGCGCTTTCGGACACCAGGCCCAGGCGTGTCAGGACGGCGTCCAGGCGTTCGCCGCTCTCGTCCTGCACCAGGATCGCGCGGGCCAAGGTTTCGCCACCGACCAGCCCGCGGTCCTGGAGCACCTCGGATAGAGTGGGATGTCGAACGCTCACAGCGATCTTCGCCTTCAGTACAATTGAAGTCGTTACTGCAATCGCCGACGCGCCGGCTGATCAAGTAATCGTCGCCAGCAAGCACTAAATATATATCTTTCGAAAGATAAAATTATAAGAATATTTTGTTACGGTGATTATATATTCAGGTAATAGAAATCTAACTCCAGTTATATGGAGCGCCAGCGTGAGTTTCTATTTTGGCTTCTAATCTGCCGTATCGTGAATGGTTAGGCAGTGTGCTTAAGCACAGGGCATGCGCCGTTTCCGCTTTCACCTGAGCCTCCGCGACGTTGAGGAACGGCTGGCTCAGCGGGGATCGAGGTCAGCTACGAGACATCCGCTGCCGGACGATCAACCTCGGCCCGCAGATCGCTCGGAACCTCAAACGGCGGCGGTGCCGCGGCGAAGCTAGGCGCGCCTGAGCCGGGTGTATCGCGCCGACGCGGGTAATCTGACGATGTCGGCATGATGCTGGCCAGGCGTTGCGGGTCATCCACCCCGTTTGCCCTGCCGCTCGTCCCGGCTCACCCGATTCGCGCGAGAAGCGGATTCACCTTCAAAATCGAAAGTGGGACCGTCGATGTCGTCAATATAAATTCTTGAATAAAAGCAACGCAATGCTTGGGGCGATGGCGGTGAGAGAGGGATTCGAACCCTCGATAGAGTTTCCCCTATACACGCGTTCCAGGCGTGCGCCTTCAACCACTCGGCCACCTCACCATGCGCATCAGATGCGGAAGGCGGTTGAGGCCCCCGACGCAGGAAGGGGCGCAATATACTCAGGAAGGTTGAGGTAGCAAGCGGCCATACGAGGTGAAACGAGATCGCGAACACCTTAGTATCGGCGGTTCAATTTCGATCCCGAGATCCCGCCATGGCTTCCGTCCCTAAAACCCTCGAAATGCCGACCGTCGACACCGCCCTGCCGGGACGTGCGGCGGCGATCCCGACGGCTCGGATCAGGGGTGGCGCTTTCAGGATTGAGCCATGACCCCCGAGGCCTTTGACGCCGCCGCCCTGGCCCTGCCGGGGGCGACCATGACGATCCAGTGGGGTGATGACCACGTCTACAAGGTGGGCGGCAAGATGTTCGCCGTGCTGGGTGGGGCGGTCGGCCGCAACGGCTTTTCGCTAAAGGCCTCGGACGTGGCGTTCGAGGTGCTGAGCGAAAGCGGCCGCGCCGTCCCTGCGCCCTATCTGGCCAGGGCTCAGTGGTTGTACTTCTCCGACCTGGCCGCCGAGGACGCGGACGAGGTCGCCGACTGGCTGAAGACGGCGCACCGCTTGATCGCCGCCAAGCTGACCAAGAAGGCGCGCGCCGAGATTGGGCTCTAGGCCTGTTCGTTGCTCTTGCCCGCCATATGCGGGCCGATGACCACCGGCTGGCGTTCCAGGATCTGGCGCACCTTGCGCACGGCGGCCGAGGCCGGGCTGCGGCGCTGGCGCCAGAGCAGCAGCATCATCGCCCCGCCGGTCGCCAAGGCGAAGGCGATGGGACCCAGCAGCCAGGCCGCCGCCGCCAGGGCGAAATAGTAGCCGCGAACCCCGGCGTTGAAGGCCGACAGGGCAGGATTGAGCATCGCGCCAGCCGCCTCGGCGTATTCCTCCAGCACCGCGCGCGGCGCCCACATCGGCGTCGCGCCGATGGCGGCCAGGCAGTAGTTCATCTGGCGGATGGCCCAGATGAAGTCGAGCAGGCCGCGCGCCAGGGCGATCAGCACGACGCCCAGCTTGATCTGGAAGACCAGGGCCGAGGCCGGAGCCAGGACGGCCAAGCCCTCGATGCTCTTGAGCGCGTTGTCGCCGCCGAACAGCACACCGGCCGCCGCGGCGATCAGGATCAGGTTGGACGAGGCGAAGAACGAGGCTGAATTGATCGCGTGGCCCAGCAGCTGGCCGTCCAGCAGGGCGATCTCGCGCACCGCCATCTCGGCCATCCAACGACGGCGGATCACCGTCATGTCGGTGTTGATGACGTTCTTCTCCTTGCCCAGCCGCTTGAGCATCGGTTCGTAGAACAGCCAGCAGAACAGGAAGAAGCCCAAGACCGCCAGATCGATGATCGGCAGGGCCAGGAACTGCTTGGACAGGGCGTGGGAGAGCGTGGAGGGCATGGAGCGAACTTAAGGCCGTAACGAGAGTCGGTGAAAGGGGGCGGTGTCAGTCCTCGAGGATCAGGCTGTGCTTGCCGGTGTCGCGCAGCAGCAGCGAGACGGTCAGGCCCACGGCCATGATCGCCGACACATACAGGTAGAAGCCGCTCTCCAGGCCTTCGTGCTTGAACCACAGGGCGACATATTCAGCCGTGCCGCCGAACGCGGCGTTGCCGATGGCGTAGGGCAGGGCCACGCCCAGGGCGCGCACATGGGTGGGGAACAGCTCGGCCTTCACCACGGCGCTAATCGAGGTGTAGCCCGACTGCACGAACAGAGCCGCGAAGATCAGGCCGAAGGCGACGGCGGGGCTGGTCGCCTTGGCGGTCAGGCTGAACACCGGCCAGGCGATCAGCGCGCCCACCCCGAAGGCGAAGACCAGCATGGTCTTGCGGCCCAGGCGGTCCGACGCCCAGCCGAACAGGGGTTGGATCAGCATGAAGCCGGCCAGGGTGGCCAGGTTGATCGCCCCGGCCGTGGCCTTGTCGAAGCCCGCCGTGTTGACCAGGAACTTCAGCATGTAGGTGGTGTAGGCGTAGAAGGCCAAGGAGCCGGCGGCGGTCAGGCCGATGATCGCCAGGGTCTGCTTGGGATGGCGCGAGACCAGCGGCGCGGCCAGGGCCGCATAGGTCGCCACCAGCAGCGCCACCGCCCCGTACTGCGCCGTCGCGGCGAACGGCGCTTGCGTGAAGCCCACGACCATGGACCCCACGGTCGCCAGCAACAGGCCGCCCACCCAGGCGATCTGCCGGCGGCTGACCGGGTCGTGGGCGGTCGTGACGTTCTGGTGGGAGACGCTTTCCTCGATGCCGGTGCGGATCCAGAACACCACCACGGCCAGGACCGCGCCCACGAAGAACGGGATGCGCCAGCCCCAATCGGCCAGGTCCTCCTTGCTGAGGGTGTTCTGCAGGATCACCAGCACCAGGGCGGCGACAAGCTGGCCCATGATCAGGGTCACGTACTGGAAGCTGGACCAGAAGCCGCGCCGCTTTCGGCCGGCCATCTCGCTCATATAGGTGGCGCTGGCTCCATACTCGCCGCCGACCGACAGGCCTTGCAGCAGGCGCGCGAGCAGCAGGATCATCGGGGCGGCGTCGCCGATCCTGGCGTGGCCGGGCGTGAGGGCGATGATCAGCGAGCCGACGCACATCAGGCCGACGGCCAGGGTCAGGCCGGCTTTGCGGCCCTTACGGTCGGCGTACAGCCCCATCAACCACGCCCCGACGGGACGCGCGCCGAAACCGACCGCGAAGATGGCGGCGGTCTGCATCAACTGGGCTGTCTGGTCGCCCTTGGGAAAGAAGACCTTGGCGAAATAGATCGAGAAGGCGGCGTAGGCGAACCAGTCGTACCACTCGACCAGATTTCCCGCCGAGCCGCCTAGGATGGCGCGGGTGCGGCGCCAGGCGCTCATAGGCGCGATGGGGGGCGGCGTCGCCGTAGCGGTGTCGGTCATGTCGCCCCCCTATCGCCCCGTGGGGCGTTGCGGGGACCTTAGGCGAACATGGGTCTTGGAGGAAAGGGCGCGCGAGCGGTCAGGGACGCACGCGGGCGTGCGTCCCTCGGATCCGTTCGGGCGCTGCTAGATCCTGCCCATCAGCACCAGGACGATCAGGATGACCAGGATCAGACCCAGGCCGCCGGAAGGATAGTAGCCCCACGAGCGGCTGTGGCCCCAGGTCGGCAGGGCGCCGACCAGGGCCAGGATCAGGATGATGATGAGGATCGTGCCGAGCATGTCCGTCTCCGTTGCATCCGAGCGCCCTGCGCGTCGGGGTTAGGCGGAGGGAATGCGAGAAGTGCGGCCAAGGTTCCGTGACGGACCGTGGCCTCCCCCTATCCGCCCGGGCAGTCCTCGGACTTGCGCAGGCCCACGGACCACAGGGCGCCGATCACCGCGCCCTTGACGCGGGGCAGCAGCAGCAGCGTCAGGGCGGCCAGCGGCAGCACCGTCAGCGGCACCACCAGCACCGGCGACATCTTCCAGATGAACGGGAACAGCAGCAGCGGGGCCACGACCAGGTGGCCGATGATCAGGATCGTGAAATAGGCCGGGCCGTCGTCGGCCGGATAGCGCGCCAGATCGTGACCGCAGACTTCGCAGTCCAGATCGACCTTCAGATAGCGCGTGTACAGCCGTCCCTCGCCGCAGTTGGGGCAACGATGGCGGACGCCGCGTTTCATGCCCGTCAGCATGCTGGCGGGCTCCGGGCTGCAGGAGGACGGCTGCTCGTTCATGGACGTGGATATGCCTCCGAGAGGGGCCTGGCGAAAGGGGGCGCTCGGTCGCATGCGCCATTTTGAACCAGTTTTCGTTGAGACGAACATTGATCGGTTAAAGAGTTCGCCTGAAAGGCGAGCCCTCAAAAGCGCCGTTGCTCGACCCGATTAACCACAACTGTCTCGTGACCTTAGCGGTAAGTCGTGATCAGCCTTGAGAAAAGCGCCGCGCAGCCGTTGTGGTGAGGCGCGGCAGCTTAACTTGTACCAAGGTTCATGGATTCCGGTCGTCTGAAGTCCGCAACCGTTGATCCTGCGACTATTTGGCGTCCTTGGCGGTGTGGGTGACGGCGCGGCCGGCGGCCGAGACGTCCTGGCCGACGCCGGCGACGGTGTTGCAGGCCGAAACCACCAGGGCGGCGGCCACGGCGGTCAGGATCACGATCTTGCGCATGGGAGGGTCCGGAAAGAGGGAGGAAACAGCGCCGAAGCTTAGCCTTGTAGAGCTTAAGCATTCAAGCGGCGGCCTATGTTTCCCGCCAAAATCGGGCCGCTTCATGGCCGGGCGATCGCTAGCGCTTTCCTGGCCGGTAGTCCTCCTTCACATGCCCGCGCAACTGGGCCTCCGTGAACAGCACCGGCTTTGTGCGCATGGCCGCGAACAGCGGGGTCTGGTCGGCATAGTGCGGGGAGGCGGCGTCCAGGGTGGCCGAGCCGAACTGGTGGATGCTGTCGGAATGCACCACGCCGCCCGCGTCCCAACGCACGAACATGATCAAGGTGTCGCCGGCGTCGGCGGTGAGCGTGCCGTCCTTCTGCGGTATGCCCCAGACCGAGCGATAGGTGTCGGCCCCGCCGTCGATCGGCAGGTCGACCTTGCCGCGCCGGATGCGGTTGACCTGGCCCCACTCGGGATCCAGGCGACCGAAGTTCGTCTTCAAGGTCACAATCGCCGCCTGCAGGCTTTCGAGCGGCGTGGGGACCGGATCGCCGTTCATCTGGGCCACCAGGATCGGCTGGATCGTCAGCGAGGCCAGGGCGGCGGCGCGGTTGTGGACATCGGTGCGCCGGTCCCAGCCGCGCAGGATCGCCTGGGCGTTCTTCAGGTCGGCGTCGGTCCCCGGATCGAGCGCCGTCAGCGTCTTGATCATCGCCACTTCGGACGAGTGCTCGCTATAGGTCAGGTCGAACTTGTAGCGACGGAAGGCCTCGTCGGTGATCGCGCGATCGGCGCCCACCCGTTCCTGGACGCGCAGGGCGCGGTTGGTGACGTTGGTCTGCAAGCCTTGGCTGGCCGGGAAGTCGGCGGGTTTCAGATTGTCGGCCGGGTCGCTGGCCAGGAACGGGCTGTTGTTGGAGTTGTAGACGTAGCCCGAGCTGGGATTCCACAGCTGGGGAATGGCGTCGACCGGGCGATAGCCGTGCCAGATCAGGTCGGAGCGGTCGCCAGGCAGCACGCCCTGCCAGTCCACGCCCTCGCGACGGTTGGGATACTGGCCGTTATGGACGAAGCCGATGTTCCCGGCGGCGTCGGCATAGATGTAGTTCAGGCTGGGCAGGGCGTGGGTGGCGATGCCGGCCCGCCATTCCTCGACGTTCCGCGCCTTGTTCAGCCGCCAGTACTGCAGCGGCTGGCGGTATTCGCCCATGCCGGCGTAGCGCAGGGCGAACAGGCCGTGCTTGGTCTCCAGCACGGGGCCGTGGACCGTGCGCAGGGCCTGTTTGGTCACCGGGATGACGATCGGTCCCCACAGCTTGACCCGCATCTTGACATCATGCCGCTGGAAGTCGCGCCAGGCGCCGTCCAGCCTGTACTGGTTCTTGTTCTGGGGGTTGATCGTCAGGCGATAGGCGTCGAACAGGTCGGGCTTGGAGACGGTGTTGGCCCAGCCCAGATGGGCGTTATGGCCGTGCAGCATGAACGGCGCGCCGGGAAAGAAGCCGCCGGCCACGTGCCAGCCGTCGCCGCTTTCGACCACGGCCTCGTACCAGGCCACCGGGCCGGTATAGGGCTGGTGCGAATTGACCAGCAGGCGGGGCAGGTGGTCGGCGGTGCGCGAGGGCGCCAGGGCCAGGCCGTTGGAGCCCTTGGGCGGTTCCTTCTGGGGCGTCTGCGGCGCGTTCAGCCGCTTCAACTCGCCGTCCAGGCCGTAGAAGAACGGCTGCTTGAACACGAAGCCGGCCAGGGCGTCCTTGCCGGTCAGCGGCAGCAGGCCGGGCGTCACGACGCCGGGATGGGTCGCGGCGTAATAGTTCACGCCGTCGGCATAGGCCTCGAGCACGGCGCGCAGGTCGGCCGGCAGCTTGGGATATCCCATCTCGACCGTCGGCCAGACCTCCAGCAGGCCGACCAGATAGTCGGTGACCGCAGCCTTGGGGCCGTCCCTGCGAGCCAGGGTTCCACGCGTGGCCAGCACCACCGATTGCAGGGTGGCGAAGTCGTCCTCGGATTGGGCGTAGGCCAGACCGAAGGCCGCGTCGGCGTCGCGCCTGCCCAGGATATGCGGCACGCCCCATTCATCGCGGCGGATGCGCACGTCATAGGTCGCGGCGCGGGCGATCAGGGCCTGGGTGTCGGGTTTGGGCGGCCGGGCGGCGAGGTCCAGCCCGATTAAGGCCAGCACGGCGACCAGCGCCAGGCAGACGACGGCCGACAGGCCTCGCAGGATCCAACGCATGATGTTCCGCCCCTATCGCTCTTTTGGCGCGATGATGGGCGCGGATCGCCCTGGGCGAAAGGTTGACCTTGGGGAAGGGGTTTGCCGGTAGGCGGCGAGGTCTAGCTTTCGCCGTCGCCCGAAGCGCTTGAGCGCAGGGGACCGTCAACGACGCCAAAATCGCGCGAGCGCATCTTGCCGTCGGCCAATTGGATGCCTTCGGCGTCCAGGCCGCGCTTGAGCAGTTCGCGCACGGCGGCGGCTCGGCTGGGCATGCGGCGAGCGAAGCGCCAATCATCCAACGCGGCGAGCTCATCCTGCGTGAGCATGATCTGCAGGCGTTCGGGGCGGGTCAGGTCGTTCATCGTGGTCTCTGCCCCCGGAAAAGGGGCTGCTCTCCTACTATCCGGTGGAGCTAACGCGCGAGCGTCGCCATCGGGTTCCATCAAAGCGCAAACACTGCATTTGAGGTAAAATGCGCTGCTTACTCATTATGAGCATTGCGAGTGTTTCGCTAAACGGGCGTCAAGTGATTGAAATCATAATTTAGGTAACTCGTCAGTCGAGATCCCGACGTATCGTATTTTTAACAAGGTAGGCAAATAAAGTTTGGACTCTGTTTTAAACAAAATTATCGCGCTTCTGTTTTACTTGTGCTTCTATGGCTCGACGGAATATCCTACCGCCTTACCGAAAGCCCCTGAGCCATGGACGTCGAGCACCGAGACTTCGGTGGTGCGGCCGTTCGCCATGTCGGGTCTGACGACCGGCTAAGCGAAGCCCAGCATCGCATCGCCAATAATCTGGCCCTGATCGCGGGCTATACCCGCCTGCAGGCCACCCGCGTGAACAAGGCCGGCAGGCCGTTGTCGGCGCGCGAAGCCTGCATCGTGCTGGAAGAAGTGGCCGCCCGGATCGAGACGGTCGGCGAACTGCACCGCCTGCTGTCGGGCGAGCCCGGCGACGTCAAGGGCGGCATCGACCTGGGACGCTTCCTGGCCAAGCTGTGCACCAGTCTGATGGAGACGGTCAGCTTCGCCGGCGACACCACCATCGCCCACAGGGATATGGGCGGCTGCATGGTGCGGCCCGATCAGGCCACCCCGGTGGCCCTGATCGTCAGCGAGCTGGTCACCAACGCGCTGAAATACGCCCATCCCACCGGCGTGGCCGGCCGGATCCTGGTGTCGTGCCGCTCGACGGGCCGCGGTCTGGTGGTCGAGGTGATCGACGACGGCGTGGGGCTCAGCGAGGATTTCGATCCGCTCAGGGACGGCGGCCTGGGCTTCCGCGTGGTTCGCGGCCTGGCCCGCCAACTGGGTGCCGACCTGGTCTATGAATCCGGCGACATCGGCCTGACCGTGCGGCTGATTTTGGGCTCCGACGAGGAGGAGCACCGAGTCATTCCCCTGCGGCCTGGTCGGGACTAAACGATCGGTTCTAGGGTTTTACCGGATGGCGGCCGTTACGCGGATGCTGCAACCTGAGCTGGCTTGCAGACGTCGAGGAGGCCTCCCCCGATTCCCCTCGACGCGCCGGGCCGCCTGCTTCCAACGGGGCGCGTCCTGCCGCAGGCCGAGAGCCGGCCGGGGTGTCCCGACGCACGAATTCGGCCGGCTCTCCTCCTGTCCTTCATCCCCCGGTCTTGCTCCGAAGGTCGGCGCCCGTTCGTTCAGGGTGTGGTCTTGGCGACGTCCGGCGCTTCCTCGACCGGCATGTCCAGGCCGCCCAGGCCCGCGGCCTTGATGGCGTCGCGCAGCTTGGTGACGGGCTCGCCGGCGCCGGTGGTGAAGGTCAGGGTGCTGGGCTCGGCGCGGTTTTCGGCCAGGTTGCTGAAGGCCGGGCCGCCGGGCGCGCTCGGGTTCAGGGCGACCGCGTAGGTCTTGCCCGGCAGCGTCGTGCACAGCAGGACGAAGGTCTTGTTGTCGTTCAGCAGGCGCGGGGTCTTCAGGCAGCCCAGCTTGTCGCCGTCGGCCCCCAAGCCGTAGGCGAAGTCGCGCGGCGTCATCTGCTGATCGAACACCACCTTCAGGACCAGCACCCCCGGCGCGATCGTCTCGCCGCTGGCCGGCCAGGTGGCGACCACCTTGGGCTTGTCGGTCGGCGGCATGACGGTGACGGGTGAGACCGGAGTCGGCGTTTCGGCCGACGGCCGGGCCGGCGACTTGACCGCCTGGGCCGACACCGGGCCGGCCAGAAGGCAGAGGGGCAGGGCGAGGCCTAGGAACCGGCCGGGGAACAGGTGGCGCATGGGGTCCACCTTGTGGTCAAAGCGCGGCGTTCTCAAGGCTTGGCTTGAGCCAAACGCACGTGGCCGGCCTTACCGTGTCATCCAGGGCTTGTTCTTGCTATTCGAGGCGGCCGCGGCGGCCTGCTCGCGCTGGAAGCGGCCGCCGCGCGGCGGTTTCGGCTTGGCGGCGAGCGCGGCCTTCTTCAGACGCAGGGCGCGCTGGATCGGGGTCTCGCCGGGAATCTCGGGGTGGTCTTCGGGCTTGTCGGTCATGGTCGGGCTTCTAGCATGGTTGACGGCGACGCGTCCCGTCCCTGGCGTCGGGCCTTCGCTTGGGGCATCGTCGCGCCGTGGGCGACTCGGCGATCAACGGCAAGACCTGGAACGAGGCCGAGCAGGACCTGGTGGTCGGCGACTATCTGGGCATGCTCGACAAGGTGATGACCGGCCGCGCCTACGACCCGGCCAATCACCAGCGCGCCCTGCGCTTCGTCACCAACCGCTCGGGCGGGGCGATCACCTTCCTGCAGGGCGAGATCTCGGCGGTGCTGACCCTGATCGGCCTGCCCACCCTGAAGGATCATCCGCCGCGCTGGGATTTCGGCGACAGCCTGGTCGACTCGATCGACCGCTGCCTGACCGCCAAGCCCGGCGTCCTCAAGGACCTGGTCCAGCCGCCGGCCCTGCTGGGCTGCGCGACCGCCCCCGTCCTGGCCGAGGGCGCTCCTTCGCGAGCCCATCACACGCCGCCCAGCGAACGGGCCGAGCGGCTGGTCGCCAAGTACGACCCCGCCGCCCGTGACCTGGAGGCCCGCATGCTGGCCCGGATCGGCGTCGCCGCCGCCCTGGTCTACGAGCAGCGCCGGCTGGAGGAACGCGGCCGCCAGGACCTGGCCGACCAGGTCCGCCTGGCCCTGCCGACCGATGACGAGGGCTGCGACCTGATCAGCTTCAGTCGCACCGGCGCCGCCCGCCGCATCGCCGTCAAGACCACCACCGGCGGCCCGGCCACGCCGTTCCGGCTGACCCCCGCCGAGGAAGCGCTTCGCGAGGCCCAGCCAGGGGCGTTCATCGTCTATCGCCTATACGATGTGGCGCGCGAGGCGCGGGTGTTCCGGGTGCGGGCGCAGTCCCACGTCCAGGCCGCCCAGGATCAGGCGTCCGAAAGTCAGGCGTCCCAGGATCAGGCGTCCGAAATTCAGGCGTCGATGTCCCAGCCCAGCGCGACCCTGCCCGAATAGCGCCGCTGCGGCGCGTCCTGCAGGGGATGGAAGCGCGCGCCCTGGATGTCGCGGAACGCCCGCTCCAGGCCGGTGTCGCGATAGAACGACGCCCCGCCGACCGCCTCCATGGCCCGCTCGACCGTGGTGATCGCGCCGTGGGCCAGCAGGGTGCGGCAGATCATGGCGCGGTTGGTGCTGTCCGGACCCGGCGCGCCGGTCTGCGCGGTGTCGACCATCCGCTCCCAGGCCATCTCGGCGCCGGCGAAGGCGTTCTCCATCGACCCGACCAGTTCGGCCACGTGCGGGTCCGGCGACTTGCGGCGCGTGATCTCCAGCGCTCGGGTCCGCGCCCCCTCGGCCACGCCCAGATAGGCCGAATAGATCAGGGCGAAGGCGATCATGCTGATGATGTGGAACAGCGGGTGCCACGGTCCGCTGGGCCGACGACCCGAGATCGCCGCGTCGGGCACGAAGACCTGCGTCAGGACCACGTCGTGCGAGCCGGTGCCGCGCATGCCCAGGGCGCGCCAGGTCTCGATGATCTCGACGTCCGGCGCCTTCAGCGGCACGGCGAAGTGCAGCACGGTGGGGCCGCCTTCTGGATCCTCCCAGACCGCGCTGGTCACCAGCAGATCACCGGCCAGGCAGCCGCTGGAGAACGCCTTGCGGGCGGTGATCGAAAAGCCGCCCTCGACCTTGACCGCCTGGCCGCCGCTGGCCAGCCAGTCCGATCCGCCGCTGGACACCAGCACCAGGTCCTCGGCGGCCACGCGCTTCAGCAGGCCCTCGGTCGGCGCGCCCTGCGTGCGCCAGCGCCAGGCGGCCACGGCGACCAGGTGGCTGTGCATGGCGAAGGCCAGGGCGGTCGAGCCGCAGGCCGCGCCCAGTCGGCGGATCACCTGGCAGATCTCGGCGATCTCGGCTCCGCCGCCGCCGAACTCGGCGGGGACCAGAGCCTTGAAGAAACCTTCGGCCTTCAGCTGGGCGTAGGCGTCGGCCACGAAGCTGTCGTCGGCGTCGTGAGCGGCGGCCTGGGCGGCGATGGTCTGGGCCAAGGCGTCGGCGCGGGCCGGCCAGTCGGTCTTGGCCGTGGCGGGGGCGACGGCGGTTTCGGGAAGGGCGGTGTCGAGCGGCATGTCCTGAACCTTGTTGTCGGAGGCGGGACCTGTCCCCGCCGGTTCGATGACCTTGCCCAAGGCGCGCGCCCTCCAGCTAGTTCAGCAACTGAACCTGGCCGGTACAGTCACTGAACTGGTCCGCCCGGCCCGGCGGGCCTAATCTAACATCGTTATGTCTTTCGGAGGTGGCGATGTCTCAGCGCAGCTATGGGCAATTCTGCCCTGTCGCGATGGCGGCCGAGGTGCTGTGCACGCGGTGGACCGTGGTGCTGCTGCGCGAGATGGTCGCCGGCTCGACCCGGTTCAACGACCTGCGCCGCGGCGTGCCCAGGATGTCGCCGGCCCTGCTGGTCCAGCGCCTGCGCGACCTGGAGGACGCCGGCGTCGTGCGCCGCGTCGCCGGCCGCGACAGCGGGGTGCTGGAATATCACCTGACCCCGGCCGGCCGCGAGCTGGAGACCATGGTCGAGGCCATGGGCCACTGGGGCCAGCGCTGGGTGACCAGCGAGCTGTCGCTGCAGCAGCTCGACGCCTCCCTGCTGATGTGGGACATGCGCCGCAAGCTGAACCTGGAGCCGATGCCCCGGCGGCGCAGCGTCATCCAGTTTCTCTACGCCGAGCAGGCGCCGGTCGACCGCTCCTGGTGGCTGATCGTCGAGCCTGACGCGGGCCCCCATGCGAGCAGGGCCGGCGCCCCGGTCGACCTGTGCTCGGTCGATCCCGGCTTCGACGTCGACCTTTATGTCGCCAGCGACCTGCGGACCATGACCGCCATCTGGATGGGCCTGGACACCGTCCGCGCGGCGCTGGACAGCGGGCGGATGCTGCTGACCGGCGACGCGGGTCTGGCGTCGGACATGCAGTCCTGGCTCGGCCTCAGCCCGTTCGCCAAGACGCGGAAGATGGCGAGCTGATCTTTGAGATCCGCTCATCCCGGCATTCGCCGGGAGTGGAGCTATGGAACCGCGTCCAGCGCCCACCGCCCGAACTCCGGCCGTTCCTTCAGCCGTGCGTAGTAAGCCTCCACCGCCGGCAGGTCGGCATGCTCCATCGGCGTGGCCTTCCAGCGGTGCACCGACACGCCCAGCACCACGTCGGCCAGGGTGAAGTCATGGCCGGCGATGTGGGCGCCGGTGTCGGCCAGGCGCTGGTCGAGGATGGCCATGGCCTTGTTCCAGGCCTGGACGCTGGCGGCGATCTTGGCGGGGTCGTCATAGCCCGGCGTCGGGCGGCCCAGGGCCAGGAAGGCGTAGCCCCATGTCGGGTTCAGGGTGGTGGCCTGCCAGTCCATCCACTGCTCGACCCCGGCGCGGGCGCGGGGCTCGACCGGCAGCAGGTGGCCGTGACCGTAGCGGGCGGCCAGATAGCGGCAGATGGTGTTGCTCTCGTAGAGCGCGCCTTGCTCGTCGATCAGCACCGGCACCAGGCCATTGGGATTGAGGGCCAGGAACTCGGGGCTGCGGGTCGAGGCAAAACCCGTGCCCCAGTCCTCGCGCTCATAGGCCAAGCCCAGCTCGTCGCAAGCCCACAGCACCTTGCGGACGTTCAGCGAAGAGGTGCGGCCGAGGATCTTGAGCATGGGGGGACTCCTAGGTTATCGCCGGCGCCGCGACGGGAGCAGCACGGCGAGGCTTGGGACGCTCGGGCGGCACAAACCTGTAGAGCGTTTCGAAATCCGCAGGCAGGGAAGCGCCGTCAACCGCCTCGTAGGTCGTCCCGGTCAGGGCGTGAGCGACGGCCCTATCGAAGACGGCGGGCGGCGAGGCGTCGACGATCCGGTGCGCGCGATAGGCGCCGTCGGGTGTGATCTCTACGGCGACGTGGACCCACCCGGTTTGACCGCGCATGCACGCCCAGAGGGGATAACGCGTCGGGCCCGTCGCCTTGCGGCGGACCCTGTCGTCGCTCGCGAGAGCGGGCGGCTCGCGCACCGGAATGAGCGGCCAGGCCTTGCGCAGGGCCCACGACACCAACACGCTGATGAGCCAGAGGGCGAGGCTCCCGCCCCAGATGAAGGGCCAGAACGGCGTCAGCGGCAACATGAACCAATGCCGCCAGGTCGTGGGATGCCGCGCCCGAGACTTAGCTCCGCGCGCCCGGTCGTTCAGGAAAACCGCCAGGCGATAGATTCCGATGATGCCGCCCAGGGCCAGCAGCCAACGCCAGGTCTCATCCCAGTTATGCGGCATCGTGACCGATCACCCCGTCTTCATGTCTTGGTCGTGGCCAACATAGGCCGCCGCCACCGCCTCGGCGATCTTGATGCCGTCGATGGCGGCCGAGAGGATGCCGCCGGCATAGCCCGCGCCTTCGCCGGCCGGGAACAGGCCCGCGACATTGAGGCTCTGGAAGTCCTTGCCGCGGGTGATGCGGATCGGCGAGGAGGTGCGGGTCTCCACGCCCGTCAGCAGCACGTCGGGATGGTCGTATCCGGCGATCTGGCGGCCGAACACCGGCAGGGCCTCGCGCATGGCGTCGATCACGAAGGCCGGCAGGCACTGGGCCAGGTCGGTCATCTTGACGCCCGGCTTGTAGGAGGGCTCGACCACGCCCAGCTCTTCCGACGATTTGCCCGCCAGGAAGTCGCCGACCTTCTGGGCCGGGGCGGCGTAGGTCGAGCCGCCGGCGGTGTAGGCCAGGCTCTCCCATTTGCGCTGGAATTCGATGCCGGCCAGCGGGTGGCCCGGATAGTCGCGCTCCGGATCGATGCCGACCACGAAACCGGAGTTGGCGTTGCGCTCGTTGCGCGAATACTGGCTCATGCCGTTGGTCACGACGCGCTCGGGCTCGGAGGTCGCCGCCACCACCGTGCCGCCCGGGCACATGCAGAAGCTGTAGACCGCGCGGCCGTTGGCGCAGTGATGCACCAGGCTGTAGTCGGCCGCGCCCAGGTCCGGATGACCGGCGCAGGCCCCGAACCGCGCCTTGTCCATCCACGACTGCGGATGCTCGATCCGCACCCCGATCGAGAACGGCTTGGCCTCGATGTGGACGCCCCGGTCGTACAGCGTCTGGAAGGTGTCGCGGGCGCTGTGGCCGACGGCCAGCACCACGTGGTCGGCCGCCAGATAGTCGCCGGTCGACAGATGCAGGCCCTTCAGCTTGCGTGAGCCGTCGGCGGCGGTCTCGATGTCGAAGTCGTCGACCCGGCGCTGCCAGCGATATTCGCCGCCCAGGGCCTCGATGGTCTCGCGCATGCTTTCCACCATGGTCACCAGGCGGAAGGTGCCGATGTGCGGGTGGGCTTCGGTCAGGATCTCCTCGGGCGCGCCGGCCTTGACGAACTCCTCCAGCACCTTGCGGCCCAGGTGGCGGGGGTCCTTGACCTGGCTGTAGAGCTTGCCGTCCGAGAAGGTGCCCGCGCCGCCCTCGCCGAACTGGACGTTGGACTCCGGGTTCAGCTCGCCGCGCCGCCACAGGCCCCAGGTGTCCTTGGTCCGCTCGCGCACCACCTTGCCCCGGTCCAGGATGATCGGCTTGAAGCCCATCTGGGCCAGGATCAGCCCGGCGAACAGGCCGCAGGGGCCGGCGCCGATGACGACGGGGCGCTGGAAGTCCTTGGGCGCCTGGGCCACGAGCCGATAGTCGGTGTCGGGCCTGACCCGCACCTGGCTGTCTCCCGCGAACCGCGCCAGCACGGCGGCCTCGTCGCGCAGCGCGACGTCGACCGTATAGACCATCAGGATCGCTGCCTTCTTGCGCGCGTCATGGGCGCGGCGAGCGATCGTGTGGCTGAGGAGGTCGTCGGCGGGGATGCCCAGGCGGTTGCAGATCGCCGGGGCGAAGGCTTCAGGCGGATGGTCGAGGGGAAGCGATAGGTTGGAGAGGCGGAGCATGGCGTGGGTTTAACTCTGGTGGGCTCTATGCGCCACCGGGCGGTAAGAGTGTGCGATGGGAGATGGCTACTCGACCAATTTTTTGTTGGTCAGATAAGAAGCCGGATGATGGAACGCGATCGCTAACGTCGAATAATAGCGAGCGGAATCGACCAGGAGACGATGGAATGCGAAAGGCGCGGATCCTTCACCAAGGCGCTCCAGTAACGAGAATGGGCGTTCATCGCGAAACCACCGAAGTCATAATGGCGGGCGATTTCTCGATTTTCGCTCTAATGTTGGAAGAATACATCGCAACCGGTGCCGTTCAGGTGGTCATCGCCAAATCCAATCCGGAACAGAAGCTAGTCAAGACACTACCAAGGCTTCTCAGGGATAGGATCGACGTCGTTGACGATAACCGGGAAGTTACAACTGTTGCGCGGCTTCTATATGGCGTTAGGCGGTCTCTCGATCTTGGTTTTGACGAAGAAGTCTGCCGTCCGACGTTTCCGAAGGATTTTCCAAACGACTTGCGTCTGGCCGTCTGTGACGTGCACACAGATCTCCATCGCCTCGCGCTTGGGTTCAATCACCGGCTTCAGGTGGATGTTCGCGCCCCAGTCTCGACGGCTCGGCTTGAAAATCTGCGAGACCAAGTCAGCGATGACAACGGTCGAGTCGTTTTAGCCCAAATGCAAGGCCTACTAAGTTGCTATGAGCGCGTCGAGTTTCTGGCAACGGTACCAAACACTACGGGATCTGAAGATCTGATCCGTATGTTCGACTTGCTGGTCAATGATCCAAAATACCTCAGTTACTCCGACGCGGTTACCCGTCTCTACGGTCCGTCAACGCGACGGAGCGCAACACTTGAGTTGAAGCACATTAGCCGTGAGCTAGTCGCCGGAAAATGGTTGGGGTTAGGTTGGAATTTGCTCAGTCGCGGGGTCACCGCGTGGTCAGGCTTGCCGCTTCCAGAAGCGTCTGAACTTAAAGATCTTATGGGGGAAGGCCGTGCGCTCCCACCGCTTGTGGACCTATTCCCGGCACGAAAGAAGGCGGTCGAGATTTGGAAGCGAGGCAACACGCAAACGCCGGTGACCCCATTTGATCTGGATCGGAGTCAGTACGACTGGCTGCCCCCGCTCCCATCAATGGAGGCGAGGTTGGGCGACTTTGAGATGTTGGGCACTGTGGGCGAAATGTTGGTAGCGCTAGAGCGCTATCGCGACACGAGTCCCCGTAAAGTGGATTGAGCGGGCGGTGGTAGTTGGGAAGGCCGATGCGCACTGGGCGCATTGCAAGCCAGAGTAGCTCAGAAGCCGATCAATCCCCGTCCATCTTCAGCGCCGCAATGAACGCTTCCTGCGGGATCTCGACCTTGCCGAACTGGCGCATGCGCTTCTTGCCGGCCTTTTGCTTGTCCAGCAGCTTGCGTTTGCGCGAGGCGTCGCCGCCGTAGCACTTGGCGGTGACGTCCTTGCGCAGGGCGCGGACGGTCTCGCGGGCGATGATCTTGCCGCCGATCGCCGCCTGGATGGGGATGACGAACATGTGCTGGGGGATGAGCTCCTTCATCTTTTCGCACATGCCCCGGCCGCGGCTTTCGGCGCGGTCGCGGTGGACCAGCATCGACAGGGCGTCGACGGGCTCGGCATTGACCAGGATCGACATCTTCACCAGGTCGCCGGTCCGGTAGTCCTCGACCTGATAGTCGAAGCTGGCATAGCCCTTCGAGATCGATTTGAGGCGGTCGTAGAAGTCGAACACCACCTCGTTCAGGGGCAGGTCGTAGATCACCATGGCGCGGTTGCCGACGTAGCTGAGCTCGCGCTGGGCGCCGCGGCGGTCCTGGCACAGCTTGATCACGCCGCCCAGATATTCGTCGGGGGTGAAGATCGTGGCCTTGATCCAGGGCTCGCTGATGCTCTCGATGTGCATCGGGTCGGGCAGGTCGGCGGGGTTGTGCAGCTCGACTTCCGAGCCGTCGCGCATGTGGATCTTGTAGACCACCGAGGGGGCGGTCGCGATCAGGTCCAGGTCGAACTCGCGGGAGAGGCGCTCCTGGATGATCTCCAGGTGCAGCAGGCCGAGGAAGCCGCAGCGGAAGCCGAAGCCCAGGGCGGCGCTGGATTCCATCTCGTAGGTGAAGCTGCCGTCGTTGAGGCGCAGCTTGCCGACCGCGGCGCGCAGGTCCTCGAAGTCGGCGGCGTCCACCGGGAACAGGCCGCAGAACACCACCGGCTGGACGTCCTTGAAGCCGGGCAGGGCCTTTTCGGTGGGCCTCTTCTCGTCGGTCAGGGTGTCGCCGACGGCGGCGTCGGCCACTTCCTTGATCTGGGCGGTGAAGAAGCCGATCTCGCCGGGGCCGAGGCTCTCGACGGGGGTGTTCTTGGGCTTGAAGACCCCGACGCGGTCGACCAGGTGGGTCGAGCCGTGCTGCATCATCTTGATCTTCTGGCCGGCCCGCAGGCGGCCGTCGATCACGCGGACCAGCACGACCACGCCCAGATAGGCGTCGTACCAGGCGTCGACCAGCAGGGCCTTCAGCGGCGCGTTCTCATCGCCCTTGGGCGGCGGCAGGCGGGTGACGATGGCCTCCAGCACCTCGTGGATGCCGACGCCCGACTTGGCGCTGGCCAGGACGGCGTCGCTGGCGTCCAGGCCGATCAGGTCCTCGATCTGGGCGCGCACCCGTTCGGGCTCGGCGGCCGGCAGGTCGATCTTGTTGAGGACCGGGACGATCTCGTGATTGTTGTCGATGGCCGAATAGACGTTGGCCAGGGTCTGGGCTTCCACGCCCTGGCTGGCGTCGACGACCAGGATCGAGCCTTCGCACGCGGCCAGGCTGCGGCTGACCTCGTAGGCGAAGTCGACGTGGCCGGGAGTGTCCATCAGATTGAGGATGTAGGTCAGGCCGTCGTCGGCCTTGTACTCCAGACGCACGGTCTGGGCCTTGATGGTGATCCCGCGTTCCTTCTCGATGTCCATGTTGTCCAGGACCTGGGCGGTCATCTCACGCGCGGTGAGGCCCCCGGTCTCCTGGATCAGCCGATCGGAGAGGGTCGATTTGCCATGGTCGATGTGGGCGACGATGGAGAAATTGCGAATGCGGTCGAGAGGCGTCGAAGTCATGGGGCTGCCTCTAGCATATTTGCGCGCTTTCGCGAGTGTCGTTCCTCCCTCACGGCGGAGGAACGGTCATGGTTAACCCGGCTTTAAGCTTCAAGCCGCAAACCCGACTCAAAGGGTTGAGACAGTCTAGGCTGTTGGAATCGCGAGAGAGCATATGGACCGCCGCAAGCTGATCCTTTCGGGCATCGCCACCGCCACCGCCACGGTTTCCACCGGCCTGGGCGCCTGCGCCAGCACGGCCCAGGATCGGCCGGGCGACCCGCCGCGTCAGTCGCAGTACGACACCGGCGCGGCCCAGACCTATTCGGCCGACGAGATGATCCGCAGCGGCTCGGACTTCCTCGGCGTCACCGCCGAGAGCATTGGGGCGGTGATCGAGCGCGCCTTCCGCGACAACGGCCGGCCCACCGGCTACATCGCCGGCGAAGAGGGCTCGGGCGCCATCGGCGTGGGCCTCCGCTACGGCCGGGGCCTTCTGTACATGAAGGAAAAGGACACCCAGGAGGTGTTCTGGCAGGGCCCGTCGGTGGGCTGGGATTGGGGCGGCAACGCCAGCCGGGTCTTCACCCTGTGCTATAATCTGCAATATCCGGACGCCATCTTCCGTCGCTTCCCCGGCGTGGAGGGCACGGCCTATCTGGTCGGCGGCCTGGGCGTGAACTACCAGCGCGCCGACACCATCACCCTGGCCCCGATCCGCGCCGGCGTCGGCCTGCGCCTGGGGGCCAATGTCGGCTACCTGGCCTACAGCCGCAAACGCAACATCCTGCCGTTCTAGGCCGGATCGCCACACGCCCGTCATGAGGCGGCTGGATCCTAGGCGTGGATCCAGTAGGCGCTCTCGGCGAACTGGTCCCCCGTCCACCAGTTCGCGGTAGTGAGGTAGCGGGCGTTCTTGGTTCCGGCCTGGCTTTGCAGGGGACCGGTCACCTCGCCCGCGCCGTTGCGCGCGGCGCGATGCGCGCCGCTTTCGGGAACCACGGCGACGATATGCCCTGAGCGGCCGTCTTCCTTGCGGCGCGCGACGATCAGCGCCAGCCCGCCCTGGTTCGCATGCGCCTGCAGCTTGTCCAGCGTTCCGGTCTGGCGCCAGCCGAACACCGCGCCGAAGTCGCGAAGCCAGCGAAACAGGGCGTTGGCGCGCATCTCCTCGATCGTGGATCCGTATTTCGGCTCCACCGTCTGGCCCCGGCCGATCGCCAGGATCGCGCCCGGCGTCCACCAGACACGGGCCAGATAGGCGCCGGCCAGATGCATGTAGTCGTGGGCGTAGATGTTGCAGAACGTCAGGCCGTCGTGCGGCTGGTATCGCAGGTGGGTCGGATCGTCGACCGCCAGCCAATCGATGATCGCGGCCAGATCGGCGCACCGCTGGGCGGGCGTGGCGCCCTTGCGCGAGGGCGCGTTCGGCTCGTTCAGGGAATGGGCGCTGGCCGGGGCGGATCGCCGCGTGACCGTCCCTGGCCGTCGCGGCATCTGGACGGCCGTCAGGCCCGCCGGCGGCGTGACGATCGGCTGCAGCGGCGGCGCGGCCTTGGCGGTCCTCTTCTTCAAGAACCGCTCGGCGGCGTAGCCCCTGTAGTGGGCGCCGGCCAGGTCGGTCTCGACCTCCACAAAGCCGTTCTGCGCCGGGGAGCCCGTCGCGCGGACGATCTGGCCGTCCGGCAGCCCCACCCTGAAATTCTCCAGCGGCGCGGCGGGATTGATCTTCGGGGTCTTGCGCAGGTTCAGGAGACCCTCGCGGACATCGACCTCGTAGGTCTGGCCGACGGCCTCGACGGGCGTGGACGGCGGCGACAAGGCTTCGCCCGGCGGGAGCGTCTCGACCGGCAGGGTCACCGCTCGCGCCTTCAGCAGATAGTCGTAGAAGATCTCGCCGTAGTAGCGTCCCGCATCGTCCTTGAAGCCCTGTTTCAGGCCCTTGGCCGGCTTGAAGCCGCCGGTGTTGTAGGCGATCGCCACATGGGCCATTTCCAGCGCGGTGAGGCTGGTGCGGTTCTGAAAATTCAGCGTGGCCAAGCCCCGCTTCAACTCGGCCACGCAGAGCGCGGCGCAGGCGTCGAAGTCAGCATAGCGCTTCTGCAGGAAGTGCTGCGGATTGGTCCGGAAGAACTGCAGGTCGTACTGGAAGATCCCGTAGCCGTGGCAGAACTTCTTGGGCTTCTTGGCCACGGCCTTATAGCCGTCGATGTGGGCGGCCATGTCCACCAGGGCCTGGTGGGCGATCTGGAACATCTGCTGGCCGTTCGGTGCGGCGACCAGGGCGTCGTAGTCGCGTGGAAAGGCCGAGCGTCCGGCAGTGTCGTCGAGCGTGTCGCCGACGCAAAGCGCCAGGATCTCCGGGATCGACAGGCCCTTCGCGCGCAGCACGCTCCAGATGTAGCCGGTTTCCTGGGAAGCCAGCGCCGTCAACATGTCCAGGTCGAACGGCGTGCCCGCCACCGCGCGCGCGATCTGCGGGCCGAACTGGATCTTGAACCAGAGCATGTCCTTGGCGGTCGGCATGATGTCGTTCCGAAGAGGGCGACCGGGCGCGCATTGCGCGTCGCCGGAGCCTTGAGGACGTGAACGCGCCGCTCAACTTTGAGGGATGATCGAATTTAACCCTACTATAGGATGCGCATCAATCGTGGAAATCGGTCGCGGCCCTTTTCACGGTCACGCTCTGGGCCACCATGGTGGCCCGGCCGAAGATCGTCAGGAACGCCACGTCGGCCGCGTCGCGGCCGTAGGCGATACGGACTAGGCCGTCGATGGGCGCCAGGCCCGTGGGGTCCAGCAGCCGCCAGCGGCCGCCGACGAACACCTCGACGACGGCGTGGAAATCCGGCGGGTCCAGCGTCAGGGCGTAGACGCTGGCCACGCGGGCGGGGATGTCGCTGGCCCGGCACAGGGTGACGGCCAGATGGGCGAAGTCGCGGCAGACGCCGGCGCGCTGGACGTAGGTCTCCAGGGCGGTGGTCCGCCAGTCGCTGACCGGGCTGTAGTCCAGGTGGCCGATGATCCAGGCGGCGACGGCCGCCACCCGTTCGCCGCCGCGCAGGGACCCGAACTTCTGATCGGCGATGGTCTCGAAGATATCGGACGGACAGTAACGGCTGCCGCGCAGATAGGGCAGGGTGTCGATCGGCAGCGCGGCGACCCGGTGCTGGACGGCGCCGGCCAGATCCATCTCGCGATCGGCGATCTCGACGGTGGCGGTGTAGGCGATGGCCAACCGACCCTGGTGCTCGAAGGCCACCCGCCGTTCGCCGCTGACCGGATCGTCGCGGCGAACGAAGGTCAGGGGCGGATCGAAGGTCAGCTGTTCGTCCAGCACGGTCTGGTCGTCGGCGACCGCCGCCTCGATCTGCAGCAGGGATTCCACCCGTTCGGGGAAGTCGTAGTCCAGCCGCGCCTCGACATGTACGCGCATGGTCGTTCCCCCGGGGTGAGCCGTGACAACGGCCTGCCCGGGTGAAGGTTCACGCCGGCGTCAGGGCTTGGACGCCTTGATGCCGGCATAGTCCATCATGGTGGAAATTGGGGCCGCCTATCCGCCCCAGACCTGCTTCAGCCGCAGGTCGCGGCCGCAGCCCATGCGGTAGGCGTGGTACTCGATGGCGTGGTTCCTGGCGTAGTCGCGGTGATAGGCCTCGGCCGGCCAGAAGGTCTGCGCGGGCAGGATCTGGGCTTTCATCGTGCCGGTCTTCAGGCGCTTGGCGGCTTCGGCGCGCGACTTCTCGGCGATCGGGCGTTGTTCCGGGGTGACGAACACGGCCGGGCGGTAGGATGGGCCGCGGTCGCAGAACTGGCCGCCGTCGTCGGTGGGGTCGACCAGCTTCCAGTACTTGTAGAGCAGAAAGCCGTAGTCGAGCTTGGCGGGGTCGTAGGTGACGCGCACCGCCTCGTAGTGGCCGCTGCGCTCGCTGGTCACGTCGCGATAGGTGGGCTTGGCGACGTGACCGCCGGTGTAGCCGCTCTCGACCTTCAGCACGCCCGGAATGCCGCGCATGTCGTTCTCCATGCACCAGAAGCAGCCGCCGGCGAACACGGCGGTCGCGGTGGGGGGCTTGGGCGCGGCCAGCACGTCGGCCGGCAGCAGGATGGCGGCGAAACTGGCGAGGAGTACGAACAGACGGCGGATCATCGGGCGGCTCCGGGAGGGTGTGCCTCTAGATACGGATCAGGCGTCCGAAAGGTTACACCTAACGCCAGCCGAATCCGACGCCGCGCACCGAAGGACAGGCCGACAGGCGGGCGGCCAGGATCTGGGCCCGCTCGTCGCCCTGGTCGTCCAGCTCGAGCCGGATGCTCAGGCCCGCGCCGTCCGGCTGGGCGCTCAGGGCCCGCAGGCGGGTCTGCTGGACGGTGGCCACGCCCAACACCCGCATCAGGGCGTCGGGCGTGTCGTCGGCGATCACCAGGAACAGCCGGCGTTTGTCGTCCTCGGGCTTGAGGTCGCTCATGGTCGAACCCACTGATGCTCGACGCTGGCCGAGGTGACGCCCGGCCAGGCGGCCAGGTCGCGGGCCAGCAGGCGGGCGGCCTGTTCGCTGAGGTGGCGCACGCGCAGGGAGCCCTCGACGATCTGGCCGACCGGCTTCATCGACAGGGCGCACAGCTCGGCCCCGCTGTCGGCCAGGCCCTGGCGGACGGCTTCCAGCGCCGAGGGCGCATCCTGAGCGGCCAGCAGCAACTGGTGGACGGTGACGCCTTCGTGGTCGGAGTTGAAGGCGGGTAGGGAAGGCAGGTAGCTCATGGTTCAAGGTCCTTTGGGTTTGAGGACCGATGACCGCACAGCAAAAACCCCGCTCCTTGTGGGAAGCGGGGCTTTGCGGATCTTGCGATCTTCGGCTGTGGTGGTCGTCTAGTCGACCGCGCGCCTGCGTTGCCCCGTTCGCACACGAACGGTTTTAATCTTGGCCTGCATCATAATGGCGCGCGCGCACGAGATCGCGACGCCGGCGGTGAGGCCGGTCGCGATCAGAACATTCATGGCCAGCTGCGTAAGCATGATGGCGGCAAAACTCCGTGTGCGATTACATAGTTAGCGTGGGGGTGGGGCCAGCGCAAGGCTTTGCCGTGCAGGTGCGGCGTTTGGGGCGGGGTGCGCAAGAAATATGCGGTGAAGCTCATGCGGCTAGCACTTGCCCCCTACGGACCGCTTCGCGGTCGTCTTCCCCCACAGGGGGAAGAGCCGCGCCATGAAAGCTCCGCCCCCTATGGGGGCGGACAGACCGCGAAGCGGTCAGGTGGGGGCAAGTGGGTGAGCCACTAGCCCCGCAGCTTGCCGCCCGCCTTCTCGACCGCCGCCACGATCCGGCCCGACAAGGCCTCGATCTCGGCCTCGGTCAGGGTCTTGTCGCGCGGTTGGACGACCACCTCCAGGGCGACCGACTTCGAACCGTCCGGCACGCCGGGGCCCTCATAGACGTCGAACACCTGCACCGCCTCGATCAGCGCCTTGTCGGCGCCGGCCGCGGCCTTGACCAGGTCGCCCGCCGCCTTGGCCTTGTCGGCCACGAAGGCGAAGTCGCGGGTCAGGGGCATCAGCGGCGAGGGCGTGAAGGCCGGCTTGGTCTTGACCGACTTCTTCTTCGGCTCGGGCACGGCTTCCAGGGTGATCTCGAAGCCATAGACCGGCCCGGCCACGTCCAAGGCCTTCAGCACCGCCGGATGCAGCTCGCCGAACTCGGCCAGCACCGCCTTGGGACCCAGCTGCAGGCGCGCCGAGCGGCCTGGGTGCCACCACGACGAAGCCGAACCCTGAGCGGTCTGCAGCGAGGCGACCGGCGCGCCGATCTCCTCCAGCAGGGCCATCAGGTCGGCCTTGACCGTGAACACGCCCTCCGCGCTCGCCTTGTCCCAGCCGCGCGGGGCGTGGGGGGCCAGGATGGCGGCGATCGTGGTCTTCTGGTCCTGCGGGCGGTCGCCGAAGAACACCGGGCCCACCTCGAACAGGGCGACGTCCGGGAAGCCCTGACGGGCGTTGCGGCCGGCCGCCTCGATCAGGTTGGGCAGGATGGACGGGCGCATGCAGTCCAGTTCCGAGGCGATAGGATTGGCCAGCACCAGCTCGGGCGAACCGCCGCCGAACAGGGCCGCGATCTTCTGGTTGGTGAAGCTCCAGGTCACCGCCTCGTTGTAACCGGCCGCGGCCAGGGCGCGGCGGGCGATGCGGGCCCGGGCCTGGCGGGCGGTCAGCACGCCGCCGACCGCCCGCGCCGTTTCCGGCAGCGGGGTGGAGGGCAGGGCGGCGTAGCCGGCGATGCGGGCCACTTCCTCGACCAGGTCGGCCTTGCCCTGCACGTCGCGACGGAAGGTCGGCGGGGTGACGCAGACCAGGCTCTCGGCGTTCATGGCGAAGGCGGTCGACGACACGTCCTTGGGCGGCTCGATCGTGAAGCCAAGGTCCGCCAGGATCTTCAGCGTGCGGGTCGGCTCGATGGCCAGGCCCGACAGCTGCTGGACATAGGCCGGGTCGAACAGGATCGGGCCGGGCGCGGCCGGAGCCTCGCCCGCCACCACGATCTCGGAGGCCTCGCCGCCGCACAGCTCCAGGATCAGCCTGGTGGCCAGCTCCAGGCCAGGGACCAGCGAGCCGGTGTCGACCGTGCGGGCGAACCGGTACTGGGCGTCGCTGTTGATGCCGGTGGTGCGGCCGGTCTGGGCCGTGCGGATCGGATCGAACCAGGCGCTTTCCAGGAAGACGTCGGTGGTGTCGTCCGAGCAGCCGGTGCTCTCGCCGCCCATCACGCCGCCGATGCCGATCGGACGCTCGCCGGCGGCGTCGGAGATCACCGACATGTCCGGGGTCAGGTCATAGGTCTTGCCGTCCAGGGCGATCAGGTGCTCGTCGCCGTTGACGCCGTGATGACCCAGGCGCGCCTCGATCACCGTCCCGACCAGCTTGGCCGCGTCATAGACGTGCAGCGGGCGGGCGCGGTCGTAGGTGATCAGGTTGGTGATGTCGACCAGGGTGTTGATCGGACGCAGGCCGATGGCCTTCAGGCGGTCCGCCAGCCACTTGGGCGAGGGGCCGTTCTTGACGCCCTTGATCAGGCGGCCGCTGAACACCGGACAGGCGTCGCCGTCGACCTTGATGGTGATCGGGCAGGGGAAGGTCCCCGGCACGGGGAGGATCGACAGGTCCTTCAGCGTGCCCACGCCCGCCGCCGCTAGGTCGCGGGCGATGCCGGCCACGCCCAGCCAGTCGGGGCGGTTGGGGGTGACCTCGAAGTCGATCACCGCTTCCAGGCCCAGGGCCTGGCTGGCCGGCGTGCCGACGGCCAGATCGTCGGACAGTTCCAGGATGCCCTCGGAGCCGTCGTCGGCCTCCAACTCGGAGCCCGAGCACAGCATGCCGTTGGAGACGACGCCGCGCACCGGCTTCTCGACCAGGGTCACGCCCAGGCCCGGCACATAGGCGCCGATCGGGGCGTAGACGGTGGTCAGGCCCGGACGGGCGTTGGGCGCGCCGCAGACGATCTCCTTGCGGCCGTCGACAGTATCGACCTGGCAGACCCGCAGGCGGTCGGCGTTGGGGTGCTGCACGGCCTCGACGATCTTGGCGACCGTGAAGGCGGCCAGCTTGGTGGCCGGATCGGTGACGTGCTCGACCTCGAGGCCGGCCATGGTCATGGCGGCGACGACGGTGGTGGCGGACGCCTCGGTGTCGAGGTGGTCCTTGAGCCAGGAGAGGGTGAATTTCATCGTTGGAACTCACGGTTCCTTCTCCCCTTGCGGGAGAAGGTGGCCTGCGAAGCAGGTCGGATGAGGGGTTTCTCGGCGGATCCGGCGCGCTCTCTCCACGGGAAGACGAGGAGCGCGGCGCGCATCAGCTGAGACCGGAAGCCGCGTTCGGCGCGGCGAACGCGCTGAAGCCGTAGTGGTCCAGCCAGCGGCCGTCCGAGCTGAACATGTCGCGCAGGTCGGGCATGCCGTATTTCAGCATCCCCAGGCGATCGACGCCCATGCCGAACGCGAAGCCCTGGTACTCGTCCGGATCGATGCCGCAGGCGCGCAGGACATTGGGGTGAACCATGCCGCAGCCCAGAATCTCGAGCCACGACGTGCCCTGGCCGATCTTGATCTCGCCGCCCGAGCGATCGCACTGCACGTCCATCTCGGCCGAGGGCTCGGTGAACGGGAAGTGGTGGGGCCGGAACTGCGTCGTCACCGCGTCGGTTTCGAAGAACCGGGCGATGAAGGTCTCCAGGGTCCACTTCAGGTGGCCCATGTGGATGCCCTTGTCGATCACCAGGCCCTCGACCTGGTGGAACATCGGCGTGTGGGTGGCGTCGCTGTCGCAGCGATAGGTGCGGCCAGGCGCGATGATGCGGATCGGCGGCTTTTGCGACACCATCGTCCGCACCTGCACGGGGCTGGTGTGGGTGCGCAGCAGCATGCGTTCACCGGACTCCTTCGGATGGAAGAAGAAGGTGTCGTGCATTTCGCGAGCCGGGTGCTTCTCGGGGAAGTTCAGGGCCGTGAAGTTGTGAAAGTCGTCCTCGATGTCGGGACCTTCGGCGACCGCGAAGCCCATCTCGGCGAAGATGGCGATCATCTCGTCCATGGTCTGCATGGTCGGGTGGACGCTGCCGCGGCGACGGTGCGGGGCGGGCAGGGTCAGGTCCAGGGTCTCGCCGGCCAGGCGCGCGTCGAGGGCGGCGGCTTCCAGCGCGGCCTTCTTGTCGTTCAGCGCGGTCTGGACGCGGTCGCGCAGGACGTTGATCGCCGCGCCGCGCTCCTTGCGCTCGTCGGGGCTCATGGTCCCCAGCGTCTTGAGCAGGCCCGAGATCGAGCCGGTCTTGCCCAAGGCGGACACGCGCACGGCGTCCAGGGCGGCGAGATCGCCGGCGGCGGCCACTTGGGCCAGCACGTCGGCTTCGAGAGTGGTGAGATCGGTCATGACGGGGTTCCGTCTAGAGCATTCGTGGGACGGGGAGTAGGGGAGCGCGCAGCAAAAAGCCCTCCGGCTCGCACCGAAGGGCTTTTCAGATCGCAATCGGGTCGGAACCCGAAAAAGACCTTAAGCGGCCAGGGCGGCGCGGACCTTGTCAGCGATGGCCTTGAACGCAGCCGGGTCTTGACCCGCGATATCCGAGAGGACCTTGCGGTCCATCACGATACCCGCCACGTCCAGGCCGTGGATAAACTGCGAGTAGGTGAAACCCTCGACGCGAGCGCCGGCGTTGATGCGTTGGATCCACAGCGAGCGGAAGGCGCGCTTGCGCACCTTGCGGTCGCGGTACGCGTATTGACCGGCCTTGTCGACGGCGGCCTTGGCGGTGCGGATGGTGTTCTTGCGGCGGCCGTAGAAGCCTTTCGCCTGCTCAAGAACCTTCTTGTGCTTGGCGTGGGCGGTGACGCCCCGTTTGACGCGAGCCATGTGTCAGCGCTCCTTAAAGGCCGTAGGGCATGTACGAACGAATGGTCTTGGTGTCCGAAGCACTCATGACCTTCGTTCCGCGGTTTTGGCGGATGTACTTGCCGTTGTGGCCGATCAGACGGTGACGCTTGCCGGCGACGCCGGCTTTCAGCAGGCCCGTGGCCGTGATCTTGAAGCGCTTCTTGGCGCCAGACTTCGTCTTCAACTTAGGCATTTCGCGTCGGAGCGTTTAACGGCTCCGTCCTCTAGAGAAGCATGACGAACCGCCATGGCATGCCATTAGCCAGGCGGTTCCGGAAAGGCGGGGTTAGTACGGGAAAGGGGCGAAGAACGCAAGCGCCTTACGCGGCGGCCTTGACCCGATGCTCGATGGTCAGGGCGAAGGCGACCGCCGGGATCATCAGCACCGCGCCCAGCCAGTAGGGGCCGCCGATCGCCAGGCCGAACAGCGGGCCGGCCAGCATCGGGCCGATCATGCGGGCCAGCGAGCCGGCGGCCATGTTCAGGCCCAGAATCGCGCCCTGCTTGTCGGGCGGGGTGGCGCGCGAGATCAGGGCCGCGACGCAGGGGAAAACCAGCGATTGGCCGAACGCGGTGCAGCCCACCGCCAGCGGCACGAAGGCCGAAGACGGGACGAAGGGCGTCAAGCTCAGGCTGACGGCGATGATCGCCAGGCCGGCGGTCAGCACCTTGGCCTCGCCGAACCGCCGCGCCAGCCGGCCGGTGATCAGGCCTTGGCCGACCGAGGCGATGATGCCGATCACCGCGAAGCACAAGCCGACCTGGCGCGGACCCCAGTCGAAGCGGGCCTGGGTCCACAGGCCGAAGACCGATTCCATGCCGGCGAAGGCGGCGGTCGAGATCAGGGTGACCAGCAGTACGCGCGACAGCACCGGATGGGCGGAGGCCGCCGCCAGATGTTCGCGGCGGCGGACCACCGGGGCGTCCTTGTGGCTGGGCGCGCGGCTCTCGACCACGAACAGGAAGACGCCGAGCGCGGCGATGGCCGCCAGGACGGCGGCGGCCAGCAGCGGGATCTGGAAGGCCAGGCGCCCGGTTTCGGAATGACCGAAAGCCTTGGCCACGCCCGGCAGCAGCCCGCCCAGGGTGGGGCCGACCACGAAGCCCATGCCGAACGCCGCGCCCAGCAGGCCCATGCGGCCCGCGCGCTTCTCGGGCGGGGTGACGTCGGCCATGTAGCCTTGGATCGTCGAGATGTTGCCGCTGCCGAAGCCGCTGGCCAGGCGAATGGCGAAGGCCCAGGCGATGTTGGGCGCGAAGGCCAGGGCGACATAGCTGAGGGTGTTGGCCAGGATGGTGACGATCAGCACCGGCCGCCGGCCGATGCGGTCGGACAGGCGTCCCCAGAACGGCTCGGCGATGAACTGGCCCAGCGAATAGGCCGAGAACATCGCCGTCACCTGCCAGGGGCTGGCGTTCAGCGACTTGGCGTAGAAGGGCAGCAGCGGGATCACCAGCCCAAAGCCCACCAGGTTGATGAACACCACCAGCAGCAGCACGTAGAGCGCGCGCGGACTGGCGTCCGGCGTCTTCACGGCGGCGGGGGATGGCGGTGCGGAGAGCGTAGTCATCAGGCCGCGGGGTTTACGCTCGTTCCGCCGAGATGGCGACAGCTGTCTGAAGGTTCAATTCTAAGTCATGTGCGATGGGCCCGGCCGCGCCAGGCGACCGGGCCCACGGCTTCTAGTTCGGCGGGTTGTGCTTTTCGATGAACTCGATTGTAGCCTTCAGCATCTGGATGCGCGTGGGTTCTCGCGACAGCCAATGGTCTTCGGCCGCCAGCGTCACCAGGTCGACGGGCTTGCCCGCCGCCTTCAGCGCCTTGATCATGACGTCCGTCTGCTCGAACGGCACGACCGTATCGTCGCGGCCATGGACCATCAGGATCGGAGCATCGGCCTTGGAGGCCTGGCGGGCTGGCGAGATCGTGTCCAACATCGGGTCCGCGGCCGAGGTCGCGCCGGTGAAGCGCTTCCAATAACTCACGGTGACGCCCTTGGAGCCGCCCGTGGAGATCGCTTCGGATGTCATCATACGGCCCCAATCGCTGACGGGGGCGACCGCCACAGCGCAACGATACAGGCCCTGTTCGATGGTCACGCCGGCCAGAGCGGCGTAGCCGCCGTAGCTGGCCCCGGCGATGCAGGCGCGCTTGGGGTCGATCATGCCTGTGCGGGCAAGCACCTTCACGCCGTCGGAGATGTCGGTCTGCATCTTGCGGCCGATCTGGCCATGACCGGCTTCAACAAAGTCGTTTCCGAAGCCGCTGGAGCCTCGGAACTGTGGCTGGAACACCGCGTAGCCGCGAGACGCCAGGGCCTGGGACCACCAGTCAAAGCCGACGGGGTCGTTCCTTTGGGGACCGCCGTGCGGCAGGACCACCAGCGGCAGCTTCTTGGGATCCTTGCCGGAGGGCAGGGTCAGGTAGCCGGTCAGCGCCAGGCCGTCGGCGGCCTTGTAGCGGACCAGGCGAACTTCGGCGACGTCGGTCGGGGTGATGCCGGGATAGGTGGCGCCGATCCGCTTGGCCGACTTGGCGGCCGGATCGATCACATACCAGCTGCCCGCGTCGCCGGTGCCCTCGACATTGATCACCAGTTTGCCGAAATCGGCCGACCAGCTCGAAAGACGAACCGCCTTGCCATCGAAGGCCTGGCTTACCAGCGCCCAGGCGGCCGTCAGCTTGGGATCGTAGAACTCGTAGACCGGGTAGGTGTCGGTATAGGAGATGCCCACCAGGCGCCCGTCCTGCGCGTGGATCAGGTTGCCGGTGCGATGATCAGGATTCACGATTTCGCCGGCCTTGCCTGTGGCGCGATCGATTTCAACCAGATTCCAGTCGTCGTTGTTTTCGCCTTTGGCGTAGGTGAGGACGGTGTCAAGCGTGCGTCCAAAACCATGCAGACTGGTTCCGTCGATCGTTCCGGTCGCCAGGGTTCCGGCCGGGACCCAAGGCTTACCCGGCGCGGCCACTTCCATTCGCCAACGGCCTGCGGAACTTTCGAACGTTCGCGCCGCGACCTGGCCGTTTTGCGAGATGACGAAGTCGTGGAACTCGTCGCTGCCCATCTGGTGGATGACGCCGACCCCGGTGTCGAGATCCACGCGATAGATGTCCCGGCGCCCCTCGCCCCCTATGGTGTAGCCCATAAGATAGCCGACCGACTTGCCCTTGTAGGTTCCGGGCACGACGTCGCTGAGGGCGGCGTTGAGGGCTTCTTCAGTCGAGCGATCCATCAAGCGCGCGGTCTTCTTCGTGCGAATGTTGAAGCTGTAGATGATGTACCGCTCGCCCTTGATGGCGACGAAATCGCGGTTGTCGATCGCTCCGGCGACCGATGTCGTGATCAGCACGTGGTCGGCGTCGCCCCAGTCGACCGAGCGCACCTTGGCCAGGCCGACATCGGTCATGGCGATGAGATCGCCGCCCACCGTCTGGACCACGACGTAGCGCTTGCCTTCGCTCCCGCGAATATAGGCCAGCGACTGGCCGTCATCGGAAATTTCGACGGAATCGATCGCCGGCAATTGGCCGAAGGCCTCTATCGGTGTCGCCGCATCGGCAGCGAAGGTGAGCGTGCAGGCCAGCGCGGCCGCAGCAAGCGCGGTTCTCAGCATGAAAGTCCCCCAACTTATACTGCCGAAGCTCTACCGTGGGAGGGGGCGGCGTGTCGATGCTCCGTTGCGTCTCGTCACACGCGTCACACGACGATCGGCCGCTCGGCTAATTCGGCGGGTTGTTCTTCTCCAGGAAGCCGCCCCGGCCTTCAGGCCGGGGCGTTCTGCGGGTTGGGCGAGCAGGGACACGCGCTCTCTTCCATCGCTGCAGTCTTGCGGCGGTTTAGGCTTCAAACTCCCGGTATCTGCCCGGACGCGGCGGGCGGCCGTCGTTCCACAGGATCTCCAGTCGCGCGCGCGCGAGCGGGCCGCCGCAGGCCGCGTCGGCCTGCCGTGATCGCCGCATTCGCGCGAGCGCATCGACGCAACGATCGACCCTGCCGGCTTCGGTGAAGCTGAGGTCGTAACGCGGGACCTGAATGATCGCGACCCGGCCGGGCTTGCCCCGCAGGCCGGCGATATAGGTGGTGATCGATGTGAAGCCCCGAGGGGCCAGCGCCTTGGCGCGCAAGGCGGCGGCGAGGTCGGCATCCCGCTTCACACCGCGCTTGCCATGGGCGGTGAGGATGGACATCGCGTACTGGGCGTTGGCCTCGCCGGCGTCGGCGTCCGCGCGCAGACTCTCCATCGGCCGACCCAGGGCGGCGTCGAGAGGGGCCAGGTCCGCGGGGCCGGTTGGCAGGGTGGTGCAACTGGTGACCGCCAGGCATAGGACGGCCAAGGCCAGGCGGCGCGTAGGCAAGAGCATCATGGCGGCGCGCCCCTAACCGCGTCGTTGTCCAGCTTCGCCAGCACGGTATCGGACCGCGCCAGTGGGCGCCAAAGAAAACGCCCCGGCCTTGCGGGCCGGGGCGTTTGTCGTGTCGTGGCTGGAAACCCGAGCCTTAGCGCGGAGCCAGGATCATAATCATCTGGCGGCCTTCCATGCGCGGCTCGTATTCGACCTTGGCGATCTCGTCGAAGTCGGCCTTGACCTTGAGCAGCAGCTTCATGCCCAGTTCCGGGTGCGCCATTTCACGGCCGCGGAAGCGCAGGGTCACCTTGACCTTGTCGCCTTCCTCGAAGAACCGGGTCATCGACTTGGCCTTCACGTCGTAGTCGTGAATGTCGATGTTGGGGCGCAGCTTGATTTCCTTGAGCTCGACAATCTTCTGCCGCTTGCGAGCCTCGTTCTTCTTCTTCTGCTCCTGGAACTTGAACTTGCCATAGTCCAGGATCTTGCAGACCGGAGGGTTCGCGTTGGGAACGATCTCGACCAGGTCCAGGCCTGCTTCCTCGGCCGCTTCCAGGGCGGCGGAAATCGGCATCTCGCCTTGCTTCTCGCCGTTCTGGTCGATCAGCAGGACGCGAGGGACGCGGATGTCATCGTTGATACGCGGACCATCCTTGACGGGCGGCGTTTGCATAGGACGGCGAATAGGGCGGCTCCGGTGTTGTTAAAGGGCTTTTGCCGTCGGACCGACCGATCCCCAGGCGTTTCGTTAGAGTGGCGTATCTTTGAGCGCATTCGCGCGGAGTCCGGGGGACGCCGCGTTCGCAAGTGATATATGACGAAGGAGTCCCGCGCTATCAAGGCGCATGCGCGTTACAGCCCCCTTTTAGGGGTTGGACACGCCAAGAGAGGGCCCGGAAGGGATTTGGGGGAGCGAAGCGCCGAGGTCGGGTCGACCGCCATTTCCAAAAGTGACCCGTTTTACGCCCTCATGAGCACGCCGACTTCCGCCGCCCGCCACACCCCGATCGAGGATGTCCACGCCCTGCTGATCGGCTCCAGCTTCATCGCCGTGGGCTTGACCCTGCTGAAATCCGCCGGTCTGGCGACGGGCGGGATCGCGGGCGTGGCCCTGATCGTCTCGTACCTGACCCACTGGCCGGTCGGCGTGCTGTTCTTTCTGCTGAACATCCCGTTCTACGTACTGGCCCAGCGCACCCTGGGCTGGGTGTTCACCGGCAAGACCCTGGTCACCAACCTGTTGCTGGCGAGCCTGGCCCTGGGCATGCCGGCCTGGCTGAAGATCACCACGGTCGATCCGGTCTTCGCCGCGGTCTTCGGCGGCACGATCATCGGCATGGGGATCCTGGCCCTGGCTCGACACAAGTCCAGCGTTGGCGGCATCGGGGTGCTGGCGCTGTGGCTCTACGAAAAGCGCGGCATCAGCGCCGGCAAGGTGCAGATGGCGTCCGACGTGGTGATCGTGGGGGCGGCCTTCGCGGTGATGTCGTGGGACAAGCTTCTGCTGTCGATCCTCTCGGCTGTGGCGTTGAGCGTGGTGATCATCGCCAACCACAAGCCGGGACGGTACGAGGGGTATTGATAAATCCCCCCACCGTCGCTGTGCCACCGCCTCCCCCAAAGGGGTAGGACCTATCGCGGCAGCAAGGCCACCGCCGCGCTGGCCACGGTGCTGACCGGCAGGGCCTTCAGGTCCGGCGAGCGGATCACCGCCACGTGGCCGCGCGGACCGCACAGTTCAGGATCCGAGGCGTCGGAGAACAGGGCGATGGTCGGGGCTCCGGCCGCCGCCAGCAGGTGGGTCGGGCCGGTGTCGTTGCCGACGGCCAGGGCCGCCTTGGCGCCCAGGACGGCCAACTGGGCGAAGTCGGTGCGGCCGGTCAGGTCGCGGGCCTGACCCACGGCTTTCTGGATCTGGCGCGCCATGGCGCTTTCCTGCGGGCCGCCGATGATCACGATGTCCAGCCCGCGCGCCTTCAGCATCGCCGCCAGTTGGGCGTAGCTTTCCACCGGCCACCGCTTTTCGGGACGATGGGCCGAGCCGCCGGGCACCAGCAGCACATAGGGCTTGGACGTACGCGCGCCGGTCGCCGCCTTGGGGCGACGCAGGATCCACGTCAGGTCAGGGGCGGGGGCGCCGCCGGGCTCGGTCGGGGCGTCGGGCCAGATGCCCGCCTGCTTGAGCTGGTCGGCCTGACGCTCCAGCGTGTGCATCTGTTCGCGGGCCTTGCCGCGCTGGGGCAGGGCGCAGCCCGCCGCGATGCCCGACCATTGCGGCGGGAACGGCCGCAGGGCCTGGAAATACCAGTTGGTGCGGCTGTTGGTCTGCAGGTCGTAGACCCTGTCGTAGCGGGCCTTGCGCAAGCGGCCGAGCATGGCGGTCAGCTCGCCGAAGTCGCTGGGACGCCCGTCGGTTTCGACGTTGTTGAAGTAGGGCGACAGCTTGGCCAGGGCTTCGAAGGGCGGGGTGGTCAGCAGGGTGATCTTGGCGCGCGGATGGGCTTCGCGGATCTTCTTCATCGCCGCCAGGGCCAGCACGAAATCGCCGAGGGCGCCCAGCTTGATGACCAGGACCTTCTTGATTTCCTTGCTCAACTTTTCGTCTCCAGAACGCGCGCGTAGACCTTGAGCGTTGCTTCGACCATCGCGTCAACAGAATACAATTTTCGGGCGCGGGCCCGGGCCGCCATGCCCATGATCTGGCGTCGCGCCGCCCCCGCCTCGCAGGCGCTGGCCAGGGCCTGAGCCCAGGCCTCGACGTCGCCCGGGGCGACCAGCCAGCCGGTTTCGCCATGGACCACGGTCTCGCGCGCCGCGCCGTGATCGGACGCCAGAACCGGCCTGCCCATCACCTGCGGCTCGACCGCCGTCCGCCCGAACGCCTCGGGCTCCAGCGACGGGGCGATGGCCAGATCCGCCAACAGATAGGCGGCCGGCATGTCGTCGCAATGGCCGACCAGCTTGACGCTGTCCTGCAGCCCCGCCTGGACGATCATGTGCTCCAGCTCCGCGCGATAGGATTTGCGTCCCTGGTCGTCGCCGACCAGCAGCAGCAGGAAGCGGTCGTCGGAAACCGCCTTCAGCCGCGCCATCGCCTCGATGACCAGGGCCTGGCCCTTCCAGCGGGTCAGGCGGCCGGCCAGCAGCACCTTCAGCCGGCGGTCCTCGGGTGACACGCCCCAGGCGTCGCGCAGCGCCCTGATCCGTTCGGCCGAGACCAGGCCGGGCTCGAAGCGGGTCAGGTCGACGCCGCGCGGGATGGCCACCACGCGGTCGGCCGGAATGCCGTGTTCGGCGACGATGTGGGCGCGGGTGTATTCCGAATTGGCGATCACCAGGTCGCCCTTGGTCATCACCGCATTGTACCAGCGCTTGAGGCTGGACTTGGCGTTGTAGACGCCGTGATAGGTGGCCACGAACGGGACCTTGGTGGCGTGCGCGGCCCACAGGGCGCTGAAGGCTGGCGCGCGCGAGCGGGCGTGGACCAGGGTCACCTTCTCGCGGCGGATCAGGTCGATCATCCGCGCGGCGTTGCCCAGCATGATCAGCGGATTCTTGGACTGGGCCGGCATCTGGGCCAGCCGACCGCCGTCGGCCTCCAGCCGCGCGGCCATGCGGCCGCCCTTGGTGGCGACCAGGGCCTTGCCGCCCTCGGCGATCACGCCGTGGGCCACGTCGATCGTCGTCTGTTCGGCGCCGCCGGTTTCGAGCTCGGGGGTCACCTGCAGAAGCGTGAAATCGTCGGGAAGGATGGACACGCGTTGCTCTAACGAGGTTTGAGAGGTCGTAGTTATCGAAATGAACAAGGCCGCGCCATGACCGATTCCCTTCAGCACCTCGTTCGGAACGACAATCTGCGGGTGGCGTACCGCATCGTCCAGGGCGCAAACCCCACAGTTGTATGGCTGGGCGGTTTCCATTCGGACATGACCGGGACCAAGGCCGAGGTCCTGGCCGACCAGGCCAGGGCGACCGGCGGCGGCTATTTGCGGTTCGACTATTTCGGTCACGGCGAGTCTGACGGCGATTTCGCCGACGGAACGATCACCCGCTGGCGCGAGGACGCCCTGGCGGTGATCGACGACCTGACCGAGGGGCCTCTGGTGCTGGTGGGCTCGTCGATGGGCGGCTGGCTGGCCTGCCTGGCCGCCATCGCCCGTCCCGACCGGGTCAAGGCCTTGGTGCTGATCGCCCCGGCGCCCGACTTCACCGAGAAGCTGATGGAGCCCGAGCTGTCGGCCGAGGCCAAGGCGGCGATCGCCCGCGACGGGCGCTGGATCCGGCCTTCGGAATACGACGACGGCGGCTATCCGATCACCCGCCAATTGCTGGAGGACGGCGCCCGCTGGTCGATCCTGTCCGGTCCCGTGCCGATCGACATGCCGGTGCGCGTCCTGCAAGGCGGCGCCGATCCCGACGTGCCCTGGACCCATGCGCTGGAGCTGGCCAACAGCCTGACCTCGGATGACGTGGTCTTCACCCTGATCAAGGACGGCGATCACCGCCTGTCGCGCCCGCAGGACCTGGAGCGGCTGATCGCGGCGGTGGGCGAGGCACGGGTGCTGGCCGAGCC
>NZ_JBAPVS010000181.1:0-2273 GCF_049283275.1 Caulobacter sp.
GATTCGACAGGTCCAGGGCGCCGGGCAGCAGCGGCGCTTCGGTCTCGCCCTCGCCGACCAGGGCCTCGCGCCAGCCCCGGGGCGGGTTCTTGGTGGCGCCGATCTTGGTCAGCTCGACCCGCACCAGGGGCGAGCCCTTGTTGGGATCGCCGGTGAACAGCACCAGCAGGGCCAGGCTCAGCAGGAACAGCAAGGCCGCGGCGCTGGCGCCGATGAAGGGATTGGCCGCCGCCGCCAGGATCCTGGCGCGCAGATCGCCGTACCCGCGTCCGTCCGCGGACACGGCGACGCTGTAGGCGGGCTTGCGGGAGAAGGTCACGGCCATGGGCTGGACGCTAGACGGCAAGCTTCGAACATATGGTTAATGAAGCGTGCGGCGGAATGGGCTGGAAGGCGGGCCAAGGCCATCAAACACCGTCGTCATCCCGGGCCTCGTGCCCGGGATGACGATGATTATGGGTTGAGAGATCGAAGAGCTGAACCCTACTTCTTCTCGACCGGCGGGCCCTTGCCGGCCGCCGCGGCGGCCTTGGCGGTGACTTCGGCGATCTTGGCGGCCGGCTTGGGCAGTTTCGTCACGGCCCCGACCGAGCCGGCCTTCAGCACGGCGATGGCGCGTTGCAGCTGGAAGTCGCCCTTCTTCTCGTCGAAGCCGGTCGGCGGCGCCTCGGCCGGGGTGTGGGCGCCCTGGCGGCTCTTGCCCTCGTCGGCGTTGAGCGCGTTCTTGAAGCTGGCCTCGCTGAACCACACGCGGTTGGCGATGTCCTGAGCCTGGTCCTTGGTCTGGGCCACTTCCAGGTCGGGCGCGATGCCGGTCTTCTGGATCGAGCGGCCCGAAGGCGTGAAGTAGCGCGCCGTGGTCAGCTTCAGGGCGCCGTCGGCCCCGCCGCGCAGCGGGATCACGGTCTGGACCGAGCCCTTGCCAAAGCTGGTGATGCCGACCAGCTCGGCGCGGTGACGGTCTTGCAGGGCGCCGGCGACGATCTCGGCCGCCGAGGCCGAGCCCTGGTTGATCAGCACCACCACCGGCAGGCCGTTCAGCAGGTCGCCGGGCCGGGCGTTGTAGCGTTGGATGTCGCGCGGGTCGCGGCCGCGCTGGCTGACCACCTCGCCGCCGTCCAGGAACACGTCCGAGACGCCCACGGCCTGGTCGAGCAGGCCGCCGGGATTGTTGCGCAGGTCGAAGATCAGCCCCTTCATATTGGGGTTCTTGGTCTTCAGGTCGGTGATCGCCGTCGTCAGGGCGTCGGTGGCCTTCTCGTTGAAGCCGGGCAGTCGGACATAGCCGTAGTCGCCTTCCATCCGGGCGATGGCGGCCTTGGGCTTGATGATCTCGCGCGTCAGCTTGACGTCGAACGGATCGGTCTTCTCGCGGGCGATGGTCAGGGTGACCGCCTCGCCGGCCGGGCCGCGCATCTGCTTGACGGCCTCGTTGACCGTCAGGCCCAGCACAGACTGGCCGTTGACCGCAGTGATATAGTCGCCGGCCAGGATGCCGGCCCGCATCGCCGGCGTGCCGTCGATCGGCGAGATCACCTTGACCACGCCGTCCTCGCTGGTGACCTCGATGCCCAGCCCGCCGTATTCGCCGCGGGTGGTGTCCTGCATGTCCTCGAAGCTGTCGGGCGACAGGTAGCCGGAATGCGGATCCAGGCTGGTCAGCATGCCGTCCAGCGCCGCCTCGATCAGCTTCTTGTTGTCGACCTCCGAGACGTACTGGGCGTCGACGGTCTGCAAGACGTCGCCGAACAGCTCAAGCATCTTGTAGGTCTGGCCCTTGGTCGCACTGGTCGCCTGGGCGATGGGGCTGACATAGGCCATGGTCCCCGCGCCGAGGACGAAGGCCGAAACACCGATGAGCAGGTACTTGCGCATGTGGCCTGGAAGGCTCCCTGACGACGCCGGGCGTCGCATTAAAACTTGTCGCTCCACCCGTTACTGGGTCGAACTCTTGTTCATTTGACGGCCATCATCGCTGAAAAAGCCGTTTACCGCGATCCTTGTTTCAACCAACGCTCCGGATTCACCGGCGCGCCGTCTTCCCTGACCTCTAGATAGAGTTCTGGCTCCGAAGAACCATGGCCCGCCATCCTGCCAACCGTCGCGCCGGGTGCGACAGATTGTCCGGGGCCGACGGAAACCTCGTCCATGCCCGCCAGCACCAGATGGTAGGCGCCCTGGGCGCGCAGGATCAAGACCGTGCCCCAGCCGCTCAGCGGTCCGGCATATTCGACCACGCCGGCGGCGGGACTGGTCACGGCGTGCCCCTTTTC
>NZ_JBAPVS010000182.1:0-4174 GCF_049283275.1 Caulobacter sp.
GCGCCTCGCCGTCCAGCCAGCGCGGAAAGAAGGTCGAGACCGCCAGGTCGCCGACCGCGAAGCCCGTCACGCCCTCGCCGACCGCCAGCACCTCGCCCGCGCCGTCGGACATCGGAATGCGGCCGTCGGCCGTCGGAATGCCGCCGATCACCACCAGATAGTCGTGATAGTTCAACGAGCTGGCGCGGATGCGGACCAGGATCTCGCCCGGCCCGGGAGGCCCCGGCTCGGGCAGGTCGACATGGCGCAGGGCGTCGAGACCGGCGGGCGCCGCGATCTGGATGGCTTTCATGGTCTTGGCCTTGCTCTGAAGACGTTCCTGGCGAGGAGCGTGAGCGCGGTCGATCAACCGTTCAAGCAGGCCGCGACGTCAACCTGCGGAGCCGGAACCTGCCTTGCGACGTGTCCTTGTCTCAGGTCTCCGACCGATCCGACACAAACCGCGCGACCGAGTCGCGGAAGGCCTGCACCTCCTTGTTCAACTGGATCAGCCGCTCGATGCTCATGTCGGCCGAGGCGAACAGCGTCTGGCCCAGGCACGCGCTGCGGGCCTGCATGTCGCGTCCGTGGTCGGTCAGGCTGACGACGACCTGGCGCTCGTCGGCCGGATTGCGCTCGCGCGACAGCAGGCCGGCGGCCTCCATGCGCTTGACCAGCGGCGTGACATTGCTGGAGTCCAGGCCCAGCCGTTCGGCGATCGCGCCGACGCTCTGGCCGTCGTCCTCCCACAGCGCGCTCAGCACCAGATACTGCGGATAGGTGATCTCCAGGTCGTCGAGCAGCGGCTTGTAGGCGCGATTGATCGCCAGGCTCGCCCCGTACAGGGAAAAGCACAGCTGGTCGTCGAGCGTGATCTTGCGGCGGGCGTCTGACACGGAAGGCTCCTGCGAACGGGTTCGCCTTAGCGCGAAAATATATGTCGTGACAAATAATGACTCGACAGGCGTTGGATCGATCGGCTAGATCATATCATATGTCGCGACATTTAATGTCGTGACATATCAAGAATGCCCGCGATCCTCGCGGCAACGCCCCCGACGGAGCCTCCATGGCCAAGGACATCACCCCCTCGCGCGCCGGCGCCGCCGCGCTGGTCCGCTACTACCTTCTCCGCGCCGGCGTGGCCGCCGCCTGGGTCGTGGCCGCCTTCACGATCGCGCCCTCCAACCCGATCCTCGCGGGCGCCCTGCTGGTCCTCTATCCCGCCTGGGACGCCTTCGCCAACGCCCGGGACGCCAAGGTCAACGGCGGTTTCCGCGCCAATGCTCCGCAGGCGATCAACACCGCCGTCAGCGCGGCGACCGCGCTGGCGGTGCTGGTCGCCCTCCAGATCGACCTGCACCTGGTGCTGGCGCTGTTCGGCGCCTGGGCGATCCTGGCGGGCGTGCTGCAGCTGGTCGTCGGCATACGCCGGTGGCGGTCCTACGGCGCCCAGTGGGCGATGGTGCTGAGCGGCGCCCAGTCGGCCCTGGCGGGCGGCTTCTTCATCAAGAGCGCGGCCGGTCCCATCGCCTCCGTCATCACCGTCGTCGCGCCCTATGCGGCGTTCGGGGCCTTCTACTTCCTGGTCTCGGCGATCCTGCTGGCGCTGAAGAGCCGTCGGCGCGCCGAAACCGCCTGACCTCCGCGTCCGGATCGCGGTCGGCCCTCGCATTCGGGGCCGGGCCGTCTTAACTAGGCAGTCGCGGCGCGGGGGTCTCCCGCGCCGCCCAAGCTGATCCGGAGTCCCCATGTCGCTGAGAGTCGCCGTCCAGATGGATCCCGTCCTGGGGATCAACATCGAAACCGACACCACCTTCCTGATGATGTGGGAGGCCCAGACCCGCGGCCACAAGCTGTGGTTCTACACGCCCGACAAGCTGTCGATGGAGGACGGCCGGGTGTTCGCCCGCGCCCAGCCGCTGAAGCTGACCAAGACCCAGGGCGCTCACGCCGAGCTGGGCGAGTCGGTGATCCTCGACATGAAGGACGACGTCGACGTGGTGCTGATGCGCCAGGATCCGCCGTTCGACATGGCCTACATCACCGCCACGCATTTTCTTGAAAAGGTTCATCCACACACGCTCGTGGTCAATAACCCCGCGGAAGTGCGCAACGCGCCCGAAAAGCTGTTCGTCACCGACTTCCCGGGCGTCCAGCCGCCGACCCTGATCACCAGCGACCACGAGGCGATCTACGACTTCCGCGCCCGGCACGGCGACATCGTGCTCAAGCCGCTGTACGGCGGCGGCGGCTCGGGCGTGGCGCGGCTGCTGGCCGACGACCCCAACCTGGACGCTCTGCTGGAACTGCACGCCATGATCGGCCGCGAGCAGGTGATCGCCCAGAAGTTCGTCCCGGCCGTGAGCAAGGGCGACAAGCGCGTCCTGCTGGTGCACGGCGAGCCGGTGGGCGCGATCAACCGCGTGCCGGCCGCCGGCCAGGTGCGCTCGAACCTCCGCGTCGGCGGACGGGCCGAGGCGGTCGAGCTGACGAAGCGCGACCTGGAGCTCTGCGCGATCATCGGCCCGGAACTGAGGAAGCGCGGCCTGCTTTTCGTCGGTATCGACGTGATCGGAGAGTACCTGACCGAGATCAACGTCACCTCGCCGACCGGGGCTCAGCAGCTCAAGCGGTTCGGCGGCGCCGACGCGTCCGCGATCCTCTGGGATCGGATCGAAGAGCTCAGCTCCACCTGAGGATTAGGACCTGCGCCTAGGCAACTGAATCGTCACATTTTCCCGAAACGTTCGTTTTTCGTTCTTGCTCCGCTCCAACGGCCATGCTTGGCTTGTGGATAAAGCTGGGGGCAAGGGGGCCTAAAACCCAATGGCCGCAAAGGTCGTGACGGTGGCGTTCGAGGGCGTGGAGGCGCGACGCGTCGACGTCGAGGTCCAGTTGACGGGCGGCCAGCAGGTCATGGTCATCGTCGGCCTGGGCGACAAGGCCGTGGCCGAGAGCAAGGAGCGGGTGCGCGGAGCGTTCGCCGGCATGGGGCTGGCCCTGCCGCCCCGGCGCATCGTCGCCAACCTCGCTCCGGCCGACATGCCCAAGGAAGGCTCGCACTACGACCTGCCCATCGCCCTGGCGGTGATGGCCGCGATGGGGGTGATCCCGATCGACGCGCTCGACGGCTGGGCGGCGATGGGTGAATTGTCCTTGGACGGACGGATCGCGGCCTGCGCCGGGGCGCTGCCCGCCGCCATGGCCGCCGGCGCGATGGAGCTGGGCCTGATCTGCCCCGAGGCTTGCGGGCCCGAGGCGGCTTGGGCGGGCGGCACACGGATCCTGGCCCCGCGCTCGCTGGTGGCGCTGATCAACCACTTCCGGGGCGGCCAGATCCTGTCCGCGCCCTCGCCGGGACCGGTGGTCGAGGGCGAGGCGGCCAAGGACCTGAGCGACGTCAAGGGTCAGGAGCACGCCAAGCGGGCCCTGGAGATCGCCGCGGCCGGCTCGCACAACCTGCTGTTCTGCGGTCCGCCGGGTTCGGGCAAGTCGATGCTGGCCCAGCGCCTGCCGGGGCTGTTGCCGCCCTTGAGCTCGCACGAACTGCTGGAGACCTCGATGGTCCATTCGGTGGCGGGGCTGATCGCCAAGGGAACCCTGACCCGAGCCCGGCCCTATCGCGCCCCGCACCACAGCGCCAGCATGGCGGCCCTGACCGGCGGTGGGTTGAAGGCCAAGCCCGGTGAGGTGTCGCTGGCCCATAACGGCGTGCTGTTCCTCGACGAGCTGCCCGAGTTCGGGGTCCAGGCCCTGGACAGCCTGCGTGGACCGCTGGAGACCGGCGAGGTGATGGTGGCCCGCGCCAACGCCCACGTCCGCTATCCGGCCCGGGTGCAGCTGGTGGCGGCGATGAACCCCTGCCGCTGCGGCCATGGCGGCGCCGGGCGCGGGGCGTGCGGCAAGGCCCCGCGTTGCATCCGCGACTATCAGGGTCGGGTCAGCGGGCCCCTGATGGACCGCATCGACCTGGCCGTCGACATGCCCGCCGTCACCGCCGCCGACCTGGCCTTGCCGCCGCCGTCGGAAGGCACGGCCGAGGTCGCCGCCCGGGTGGCTCGGGCTCGACGGCTGCAAGTCGAGCGCGCCGAGACGGTCGAGGGCGCTCCGTCGGGAGCCGAGGCCTTGAACGGCCGCGCCGAGGGCCGCTTCCTGGAGAAGATCGCCGATCTCGACGAAGCCGGGCGCGGCC
>NZ_JBAPVS010000183.1:0-8960 GCF_049283275.1 Caulobacter sp.
GGCTTTCGCGGCGAGTGGGTGGGGAGGCGCGGAGCGGACCGGGCCCAGCCCGGATGACCGTGATGTGAGTTGTGCGTTTCGACTGGACCTGCCGCTCCGCGAAACCGTTCTTCTCAAGGGACGGCGACTGAGGGCTTGTTTCATCCCGATCGACGTTTCCCCTCAGGCGGGCAGGATCAAAGTCGCCCGGAAGGGGCCGTCAGCGACTCCGACTGATCCTGGAACAGGCCGGTTTGAACTCCCAGCCCCGTCGACCCGACCGACCCGCCATCGTCCGCGCCGGGTCTTGGGACCTTCTGAGCCCCGCCTCCCGAAACGACCCGATCGCCAAGCCAGCCGGCCCCGCTCGGTTCCATCTCCATCGCCTGCTTGGGCCGGTACCAAGAGCCCTCCCCCGCGATAGGGACGGGTTTGATTATGCGGCGGGTCTGAGGTCCGAGGATCGGTGACGCTGATTATTTTTCAGGGCGTTGGAAAGGTTGGGGTTCGTCGCGGCGCTGGCGGGGATGGACACGGTTGGATCCCCGCCTGGTGGCTCGGGCCCTACGGAATCAGCACCGTCGCTCCCGTGGTCTTCCGCCCCTCCAACGCCTCATGCGCGGCCCGGGCCTGCGCCAGCGGAAACGTCTGCCCGATCTGGATCTTCACCGCGCCGGACTCCAGCACGGCGAACAGGGCCGCCGCGCTCTCGTCCAGTTCGGCCGTCGTGACGATGTAGTCGAACAGGCGAGGCCGCGTGACGAACAGCGACTTGCCCGACAGCTCCAGCGGCGCGAACGGCGCAACAGGACCAGAGGCGTTGCCGAACGTCGCCAGCAGGCCACGCCGGCCCAGGCTCTTGAGGCTGGCCTCGAAGGTGTCCTTGCCGACGCCGTCATAGACCACGGCCACGCCCTGGCCGCCGGTGATCTGCGCCACCCGGGCGGCGATGTCTTCCTCGCCGTAGAGGATCACGTGGTCGGCGCCGTGATCGCGGGCGAGGGCGGCCTTGGCCTGCGATCCCACCGTGGCGATCACGGTCGCGCCCAGCGCCTTGACCCATTGCACCAGGATCGACCCCACGCCGCCGGCCGCCGCGTGGATCAACACGGTCTGACCGGGTTCGACCTTGTGACAGCGGCGGACCAGGAATTCGGCGGTCATGCCCTTGAGCAGGACGGCCGCGGCGGTCTCCAGGCTGACACGGTCCGGAACTTTCACCGCGCGATCGGCCGGGACCACGGCCGCCTGCGCATAGGCGCCGAGCGAACCATTATAGGCGACGCGATCACCGACCTTGAACCGTGTGACGCCCTCGCCCAGCGCCTCGACGACGCCCGCGGCTTCCATGCCCAGGACCGCCGGCATCTTGGTCGGGTAAAGTCCGCTGCGCTGATAGGTGTCGATGAAGTTCAGGCCCACGGCCTGGTGGCGGACCAGGATCTGGCCCGGTCCGGGCGAGGGGACGGGAAGGTCGACGGCCTCGAGGACCTCGGGGCCGCCGGTGCGGACGGCTTGTATGGCCAGCATGACGGTCAGACCAGGTTGGACTTGAAGAAGGCCAGGCTGCGAGCGTTGGCCCTACCGGCATCGGCCGCGTCGTAGTGCTCGCCGCCCACCCGGGCGAAGGCGTGGTCGCGGCCGGGATAGGTATGGATCTCGATTTGCGGGTGGTCCTTCAGCGCGTCGAGGATCACCTTCTGGGCCTCCTTCGGCACGAACTGGTCCTCCTCGGCGATATGGATCAGCAGGGGCCGGGCCAGCTTTTCGGCCTCGCCCACATACTTGTCGGTTCCAACGCCATAGTAGGAGATGCTGGCGTCGGCGTCGGTGCGGGTGGCCGTCAGGAAGGCCAGCAAGCCGCCCAGGCAGTAGCCGACCGCGCCGACCTTGCCGTTGACGCCGGGCAGGGCGCGGACGGCGGCGATGGTGGCGGCGATGTCCGAAACGCCGGTGTCGACGTCGAAGGCGTTGTAGAGCTCAAACGCCTTTTTCCACTCAGCCTCGCTCTGGTCGGTGATGTCGATGCCCGGCTCGATGCGCCAGAACAGATCGGGGCACACCGCCACGAAGCCCTGGGCGGCCAGCGCGTCGCAGACGTCGCGCATCACCTTGTTGACGCCGAAGATCTCCTGGATGACGACGACGGCTGGGGCAGGCGTCGTTGAAGGCCGCGCCACATAGGCCGAAAAGGCGCCGTCGGCGGTGGTGATCGTGAGGGTCTCGGACATGGGGTTCTCCGTATCCAGTGAGGCGTCGATGGGAGTTTCGACCGAAGCGCTCTAACGTGCGCCGATGCGGTCAGGGCATAACAATATCGTGCCCCTGCGGCAGGGAACCCCAGATCATGAAGATGACCATTGAGATTGACTGCACGCCGGTGGAGGCCCGCGCCTTCCTGGGCTTGCCGGATGTGAGCACCCTGAACGAGCACCTCGTCAAGGAGATGCAGGAGCGGATGACCTCCAACATGGCCATGCTGGCGCCGGAGGAGCTGATGAAGAACTGGATGGCGTTCGGGGTTGGGGCCCAGGACCAATTCCGCAAGCTGATGACGGCGGCGGCGGGCGCTGCTGTTGGTGGGATGGGCGGCAAGTCCGAATGAACGACACGATCTACGCGCCGGCCACCGGCGCGGGCAGGGCGGCCGTGGCGGTCGTGCGGATTTCGGGACCGCGTTCGGCCGAAGCTGTCCGGGCCCTGGCCGGCGACCTGCCCAAGCCGCGCCGCGCGGCCTTGCGCCAACTGACCCGTGAGGGGATCGCCTTGGACGACGCCCTGGTCCTGTGGTTCCAGGGACCGGCCAGCTACACCGGCGAGGACGCCGCGGAGTTTCACGTGCACGGCGGTCGGGCCGTGGTCGAGGCGCTGCTTGAAGCACTGGCCGCCGAGGGTCTTCGCCTGGCCGAGCCGGGCGAGTTCACACGACGCGCCTTCGAGAACGGCAAACTGGATCTGACCCAGGCCGAGGGCGTGGCCGACCTGATCGACGCCGAGACGGAGGCCCAACGTCGCCAGGCGCTGGGCCAGCTGGGCGGCGCGCTGAGCCAGCGCTACGACGCCTGGCGCGGGCTTCTGGTCCAGGCCCTGGCCATGCTGGAGGCGGCTGTCGACTTCCCCGATGAGGCGCTGCCCGAGGACGTCGCGGCGCGGGCCCGCCCGGGGCTGGAGGCCTTGGAGGCCGAGATCGGCGCGGCTCTGGAGGACGCCTCGCGCGGCCGGCGTGTACGAGACGGTTTCCGCATCGCCCTGGTCGGCGCGCCTAACGCCGGCAAGAGCACGCTCCTGAACGCCCTGGTCGAGCGTGACGCCGCCATTGTCACCGCCACGCCGGGCACGACCCGCGACATCATCGAGGTTCCGCTGACCCTGGGCGGCTACAAGGCCTTGCTGGCGGATACGGCCGGGCTGCGCACGACCGAAGACGCCATCGAAGCCGAGGGCGTGCGTCGGGCGCGGGCTTGGGCGGCTGAGGCGGACCTGCGGCTCTGGGTCATCGACGCCGCGATGTTTCACGTGAAACAAGACGATGAGCTGGCGGTCGTTCAGCCCGGGGACTGGGCGGTGGTCAATAAGATCGACCTGGTCGACGCCCGACGATTGGCCGAGCTGCGCGAGATCCTGTCCGCGCGGGGTCTGGCGGTGATCGAATTGGCGGCGCGCAAGCCGGGCGGCGCGGAGCAGGCGAGGGCGGCGCTGACGGCTCACGTGGTCCTGGCCCTGTCGGGGGCGGAATTCCCGGCCGCCACTCGGATCCGCCACGCTGAAAGTCTGACCGAAGCGCGGACCTATCTGCAGCGGGCCCTTTCCGATGTCGGACTGGAAGTCGAGCTTGCCGCCGAGGATGTGCGCCTGGCAGCCCGGTCTCTTTCTCGGATCACGGGGCGCATTGATCCCGAGGACGTGCTCGACCGCGTCTTTTCAAGCTTCTGCATCGGGAAGTGATGTTTCACGTGAAACATCGGCTTGAACTGTCCACAGGCTGATCACAGATGTCTCGACGGTGTTTCACGTGAAACACCCGCGACCGACTCGCCGCTGCGGGGACTCTCGCGTATAAGGTTGACGCGCCCCCGCCCAGACGGGGGCGTTCGCATTGAGGCGCGCAAGCTTGTCCAACACTTGGGATGTCATTGTCATCGGCGGCGGTCACGCCGGCTGCGAGGCCGCCGCCGCGTCGGCCCGCGCCGGTGCGCGCACGCTGCTGCTGACCCACAAGCGCGAGACCGTCGGCGAGATGTCGTGCAATCCGGCCATCGGCGGCCTGGGCAAGGGCCATCTGGTCCGTGAGATCGACGCCCTGGACGGCCTGATGGGCCGGATGGGCGACAAGGCCGGCATTCAGTACCGTCTTCTGAACCGCTCCAAGGGCCCCGCCGTGCGCGGCCCGCGCTCGCAGATCGACCGCAAGCTCTATCGCCAAGCCATGCAGGCCGAGCTGTTCGCCTATCCGAACCTCGACGTGATCGCCGCCGCCGCCGAAGACCTGATCGTCGAGGGCGGCGTTGTGGCCGGGGTGATCGACGGGGAGGGCGGCGTCTACCGCGCGCCTCGTGTTGTCCTGACCACGGGCACCTTCCTGAAGGGCGTCATCCATCAGGGCGAGACCCGGATCTCGGCCGGCCGGGTCGGTGACGCGCCCTCGATCGGGCTGTCGGATCGGCTCTACGCCCTGGGCTTCGACATGGGCCGCCTGAAGACCGGCACGCCCGCCCGTCTGGACGGCAAGACCATCGCCTGGGATCGCCTGGAGATGCAGGCCGCCGACGAGCAGCCCGAGCCCTTCTCGTTCCTGACGTCCCACGTGGACGTGCCGCAGATCCAATGCGGCATCACCTATACGACCGCCGAGACCCACAAGATTATCGCCGAGCGCCTGGGCGAGTCCGCGGTCTATGGCGGCCGCGCCACCGGGATCGGCCCGCGCTATTGCCCGTCGATCGAGGACAAGGTCGTCCGCTTCGCCGACAAGACCAGCCATCAGGTGTTCCTGGAGCCGGAGGGTCTGGACGACGACACGGTCTATCCGAACGGGATCTCCACCTCGGTCTCGGCCGAGACGCAGCTGCTCTTCCTGCGGACCATGCCGGGCCTCGAGAACGTCGAGGTCATCCGGTATGGCTATGCGATCGAGTATGACTATGTCGACCCGCGCGAGCTCTACCCGACCCTGGAGACCAAGCGCCTGGCCGGGCTCTATCTGGCGGGCCAGATCAACGGCACGACGGGCTACGAGGAAGCCGGCGCCCAGGGCCTGATGGCCGGGCTCAACGCGGCGTTGGCGGCGCAGGGCCGAGAGCCCGCGGTCTTCGCCCGTGACGAAGCCTATATCGGCGTGATGATCGACGACCTGGTCACCCGGGGCGTCACCGAACCCTATCGGATGTTCACCAGCCGCGCCGAGTTCCGCCTGATCCTGCGCGCCGACAACGCCGACCAGCGCCTGACCGACAAGGGCTTGGCCCTGGGCGTGGTGGGCCCGATCCGCGCGGAGGCCTGGGCCGCCAAGAAGGCCGAGCTGGAGACCGTTCGCGCCTTCGCCCGCTCGGTCACCCTGACGCCGGCCGAGGCCAATCGCGTCGGCTTCAAGGTCAATCACGATGGCCAGCGTCGCGACGTCCTGGCCATGCTGGCCTTGCCCGACGTCACCCTGGACGGCCTGACCGCGGTATGGCCGGAGATTTCCACGTGGAGCCCGATGGCCCGCGAGCAGATCGAGATCGAGGCGGCCTATGCCGGCTATCTCGACCGTCAGCGCAACGACGTCGAGGCCTTCCGCAAGGAAGAGGACCTGCGCCTGCCGGCCGATCTGGATTACGGCCTGGTCGGCAGCCTGTCGAACGAGGTGCGCGAGAAGCTGGCGCGGGTAAGGCCGCTGACCCTGGGCCAGGCGGCGCGGATCGAAGGCGTGACGCCGGGCGCCCTGACGGCCCTGCTGGCCCATGTTCGCCGGGCGAAGGCCGCTTGATGCCAACCCGCGCCGCGCCCCTGATCGTCGAGGAGCTCGACCCGGTCGATGCCGCCGCCTTCCAGCGGCTGACAGGCTGCACCGACGCGCAACTGGCCGACCTGACGCGGTTCCAGGCGCTGCTGGCGGAATGGAACCAAGTGATGAACCTGGTGGGTCCGGCCACGATCGCCCCCTACTGGAACCGTCACGCCTGGGACAGCGCCCAGCTGCTGAAGCTGGCGCCCGAGGCCAGGACTTGGGCCGACCTGGGCGCCGGCGCCGGCCTGCCCGGCGTGGTGCTGGCGATCCTGCTGAAGGACACGCCGGGAGCCAAGATCCACCTGGTCGAGAGCATGACCAAGCGGTGCCGTTTCCTGCAGGCGGCGGCCGACGCCCTGGACCTGCCCGTCGAGATCCACAACGCCCGCGCCGAGGAGCTGGACCTGAAGGTCGACGTCGTGACCGCCCGGGCCTGCGCGCCGATGGTCAGACTGCTGGGGTATGCCCAGCCCTACCTGAAGCGCGGTGCGACCGGTTGGTTCCTGAAGGGACAAGATGTCGCTTCGGAGCTGGCGGAAGCCGCTACATATTGGAAATTCGAGTCAGACCTGCGGCCCTCCCTGAGCGACCCGCGAGGCCAGATCGTGCAAGTGAAGGGGCTTAAGAGTGTCCGTAAAGTCTGACCAACCGCTGCGCGTCCTCGCCATCGCCAACCAGAAGGGCGGGGTGGGCAAGACCACGACTGCGATCAATCTGGGCACCGCCCTGGCGGCCTGCGGGGAGCGCGTGCTGCTGATTGACGCCGATCCCCAGGGCAACTGCTCCACGGGCCTGGGCATCACCCGCCAGCAGCGTCGCACCACCCTCTACGACGTCCTGATGGGCGAAGCTCCGGTGATCGAGGCCGCGGTCAGGACCGAGCTGCCGGGCCTGGACGTGATCCCGGCCGACGCCGACCTGTCGGGCGTGGAAATCGAGCTGGGCCAACAGGCGCGCCGTTCCTACCGCCTGCGCGACGCCTTGGAGCCGCTGCGCACGAGCGGTGATTATAGCTATGTGCTGATCGACTGCCCGCCGTCGCTGAACGTGCTGACCGTCAACGCCATGACCGCCGCCGATGCGGTGTTCGTGCCGCTGCAGTGCGAGTTCTTCGCCCTGGAAGGCTTGACCCAGCTGATGCGGACCATCGAGCGGGTGCGCGGCAGCCTCAATCCGAAGCTGGAGATCCAGGGCGTGGTGCTGACCATGTACGATCGCCGCAACAGCCTTTCGGACCAGGTGGCCAAGGATGTCCGGCAGCACTTTGGCGACAAGGTGTATGACGCGGTCATACCGCGGAACGTCCGGGTGTCCGAGGCGCCGTCGTTCGGCAAGCCCGTGCTGCTCTACGACCTCAAATGCGCCGGCAGTCAGGCCTATCTGCGGCTGGCGCGCGAGGTGATCAGCCGCGAGAAGTCCAGGCTCTCCCAGGCGGCTTGAACGCCGTCTGAGGATAACCATCCAAGTCATTGTCGAAGTTGAGTGTTGCGCGCGTGAGGGAGTCGGTCGTGGTGGGAGAGCCGGGGATGTCTGAAGGTCGTCGTGGATTGGGTCGTGGGCTTTCCGCCTTGCTCGGCGAAGTCGATTCCGCCCCCGCCCAGGCGCCGGGCGACACCAGCGGCGGCTCGCGTGAGGCGCCGATCGAACTGATCCGCCGCAATCCCGACCAGCCTCGCCGGACCTTCCGCGAGGATGACCTGGTAGAACTTGCGGATTCCATCCGCGAAAAAGGCGTCCTGCAGCCGATCCTGGTGCGTCCCGCGCCGGGCGCCTCCGGCGAATACCAGATCGTGGCCGGCGAGCGCCGCTGGCGGGCCGCTCAGCGGGCCGGCCTGAAGACCATCCCGATCATGGTGCGGGAGCTTGACGACTTGGCGGTGCTGGAGATCGGCATCATCGAGAACGTCCAGCGCGCCGACCTCAACGCCATCGAAGAGGCGCTGAGCTACAAGGTGCTGATCGAAAAGTTCGGCCAGACCCAGGAGATCATCGCCCAGACGGTCGGCAAGAGCCGCAGCCACGTGGCCAACACCCTGCGCCTGCTGTCGCTGCCGGAGTCGGTCCAGCACTATGTGACCTCGGGCGAGATGACCGCCGGCCACGCCCGCGCCATCGCCAACGTGCCTGACCCGGCCGCCCTGGCTCGCGAGGTCATCAGCAAGGGCCTGTCGGTCCGTGACGCCGAGGCCTTGGCCCGGCGCGCGCCGAACGCCGACGGCGAGGCTCGGGCCAAGTCGAGCGGCGGGCGTCCGTCCAAGTCGAAGGACACCGACACCCAATCGTTGGAAGCCGACCTGTCGTCGCTGCTCGGCCTGGATGTCGAGATCGACGATCGCGGCGGCGCCGGCGCCCTGACGATCCGCTACGCCACGCTCGAGCAGTTGGACGATCTCTGCAACCGCCTGACGCGGAGCGCCTGAGGCCGTCCCGGAGGGTCTTCTGTCGCGCACGGAAGGCGGCGAGTCCGTGCCCACGGCCGAGCTGTTTGCCAGAATTGAGCCTCAACCGGCGAAAAGTTCGTATAATCCTCTGAAATTACTGCGGAAATCTCGATATCAGCCTCGACTTTGATCGAGGCTTTCGGGGGCCGGATCTCGAAGATTCCTGTGGATGAAGGCTCTGGCGGTTTGACGAAGCCGACGACTCGTTGATCGAGGGTCGGCTAGAGCCCTAGCCGTCGCGCCTTGCCGGCGATCTGCAAGGCGAGGCGCTCGGAGATCAGCTGGTCGGGCGAGCCGGACGTCTTGCACGCCTTGTCTGCCGCCAGCACCTCGGCCTGCACCACCAGCAGATGGTCGAGAGTCCAGGCCCGGGCCTGGCGCAGGAACTCGCGCTCGCTTTTCCAGAACACGCCCGAGGCCTTGGCCGCAGCCGCCAGGTCGACGCCGTTCTTGTGCAGGGTCAGGGTGCGCCGAAGACGACCCAGGTGATAGCCCATGGCGCGCACGGCGGCGGGGCCGCCTTCGCCCTCGGCGGCGGCGCGGCGCAAACC
>NZ_JBAPVS010000184.1:0-21506 GCF_049283275.1 Caulobacter sp.
GGTCAACCGATCGCGAGTTCATATTTCAGGCGATGCGAGAACCGCACGGGACGTTAGCGGCGCGGTCGAGCTCGCCGCAGAGATGGCCTGGGGCGCCGCGCGGCTAGGCGAGCCGCAGATGTTGCAGGCCAGCGTAAAGTCCGCCGACCGCCGCGATGATGAAGCCCCATCCGCCGGCTAGGCCGGCGAAGGGGCGCGATTGCCACCAGTGGCGGAGGGCTGGATGCGGTGAGCCATTTTGCACGGCGCCCTCCTCTGCGTCAGCCAGCGGGCGGCGGAGGCGGACCTTGCAGCTCCAGCAGGTCGGCGAAGCGATCCAACGACGCCAGATGGAAGTGCGCCAGGCCAAGCCAGCCTTGGCCGTGCCACTGGAACACCGTCTCGGCGTCCAGCGCCGCCAGCTTGAGCGGATCGATCAGCCGAAAGCCCTCGATCGCGAAGCGCCGGCCGTCCGGCGTGGTCAGATCAGCGCGCCGCTCCACCAGCAAGTCCTTGTCGATGACCGCCTTGCAGAACGCGGTGGTGGCCGCCGCTTCGCCCTGGAAGACGTCGCAGAACTCCAGCGCCTGACGGGTCAGCGGACCCGGCTGGCCGTCGACGAACAGGGGCTCGCCCTCCTTGCCGCCCTGGACCACGCGCGGACTGGCCGCGTCGATGGCCAGGGCGAAGCGGTCGGGCTGCCCCGCGCTCATGAAGCCGAACGGATAGCGGCGGATATAGGCCGGCACATAGGCGCTCGGCGTCCAGGCGCCATCGGCGACGAACAGGTTGCGGCGCTCGACACCGACCAGAGCCACGGGAGAGGCGCTCTCGGCGGCGAACAGGATCGGATACGAGCGCGAGGCCTTGGAGAATTCGGCCACCACCAGCGGAACGACATGCGCGTCGCGGGCGAATTCGAAACCGCCGTCCTTGAGCTTCCAGTCGGCGTGAGTGACGGACGAGAGCGCCTGGGGATCGCTGTAGAACAGCGGCAACGGCTTGCGGTCGGTGTCGGCTTTTACGGTCATGGGAGCGCCTGAAGAGGGGCCGCTTGCGGCCGCTTGAGGTGAAAGTCGTCAGGAGGGTCTCCCCCTCCCGGCGGCCGCGATGTGCTTTCGCGATCGCCGGGAGGGAGAGTTTCGGCCAGGCGGGCAAAACCTGGTGCGTCCGTGAGGACGCCGCCGAAAGGCCGGGAAGGCGCAAGGGAAAAAGCCCCTTCCCCGCCATGACGTGGGCGCGGCTACGTGTCTGGCGAAGCCGCGCCGAGACTATTTGCGCTTCTTCTCCTCGTCGGGATCTTCGCCGAACGACACGACCGAACCGGTGAGGATCGTCTGGCTGACGGTCCGCAACTTCTCGACCTCGGCGCTCATGTCGAAGGCCTTGTCGATGGCGTCGTCCTCGGCCGATTGGGCGAAGTTCTCCAGGTTGATCGGACCCAGCTGCGCGTCCTCGGTATTGAGTTCGACATTGGTCACGCCGCCGACCGTGATGTTGTCGAGACCGCGGATCTCCAGGGCGCCGACGAACAGGTCGCGTGAGGCCCGGATGCCCGCGTCGCCGGCGTTGACGATGCCGTTGAACGCGTAGAGGTCGACGTCGCCGCCCGGCGTGCCGTCCACCCGGTTGAGGGTGGCGATGCCGGCGCCGTTGGGCAGGCCCGAACGGACGATCTGGGTGATCCCGTTCTTGTCGACCGGGAAGGTGATCGGCGGGATCGACAGCGAGGTCTTGCGGCCCTTGCCGGCGTCGATGTTGCCGAACGAGGACCAGATCAGGATGTCGCCGTCGTCGGCGGTCATCGTGCGGCTCTGGTTGACGATGTAGTCGCCGTAGGTCAGCGCCTTGACCGCGCCCCCGTCCTGGCTGAGCACGCCGGACGCGTTCGGGTTGGTGTTGGCGACGCTGAGGCTGGCCAACTGCACGAGGCCGCCGGGAACCAGGATCTCGATGTCGCCGCCGCCGTCCGTGCGGATCTGGCTGTCGGTCATGACCAGATCGCCGAACCAGCGCGCTTCGCCCGCCTGCTTGGCTTCACCCGGCTTGCGCTGGGCGCCGGGGAACAGCTTGCCGACGGCGGCGTAGCCGCGCAACGGGTCGCCGCCCCGGATGCTGGAGGGATCGGTGGCCTTCGAAGCGCCGACGGCTTCGCGGCCCGCGGTCTTCATTTCCGCGAACATGATCCGCGTCGCCAGGCCCTGCTTCTTGGCGGGGTCCAGGTTGGCCAGCCAGGTCGAGGCCGCGTCGTAGTCGGCCTTGCTGATCTTGGAGACCAGCGTGCCGCGGGCCACCGGCTTGCCCTTGTCGTCCTCGAGCGAGATCGGCGGGCGGCCGTGCATCTCGTTCCAGTAGTTCACCAAGTCGACGGCGTAGACCGTGACCTCGGTCTGGCCGTCGGCCAGCACCGAGGGATGGGGCGTGCCCAGGCCAATGGTGTCGAAGGTGTAGTACTCGCTCAGATAGACCGGCCGGGAGCCCAGGTCGCCGCCGCCGAGATAGTAGGCGAAGAAGGCGTCGTACTCGGGGGCCTGGTCGATGCCGGCCAGGACCGACACGTCCGCGCCGTGCTCCTTGTTGAAGCCGGCCAGGGGCATCTCCTCGACGGCGCGGATGCCCCGGCCCGGCGAGTTGCCCATGTAGATCTCGTCGCCGGCCTGCACCCAGAGGCGGCCTTCGCCGTACACCTGGATGTTGGGCATGTAGATCGAGCCGCCGGCCTGCACCGTCGCCACGTCGTCGACGTCCTGGTTGAGGAACTCCATGCTCGGCAGACGGATGTCGTCGCCCGCCTTGATCCGCGTTTCATAGCCGAAGATCATGTTGCCCATGTTGTAGGCCTGGGGCGCGCCCGGATAGAACCGATTGGTCATCGTTCCTTGGGCGGCATAGATGTCGCCGTCCTTGGCGTAGATGCGGGCGTAGGTGGAGTTGCCCTCAAAGGGATTGCGCGTGCCTTCCAGACGACCATAACCAGGTCCGCCGGCGCCCCAGCTCGTGCTGAAGCGTACGTTCCTGTACGGATTGAGCGCTCGCGCCGCGTCCACCGCATCGCCCCAGCCCATCCCGAAGCCCGGCGCGTCGTAGCCGTGCAGGGTCTGGGACTGGCCGGAGGTGTAGAGGTTCCAGAAGCCGATATCCTTGCGCGCCAGGATCTCCAGGTGACCGGTCGGGAAGCTGTCGGTCACGATGTTGTACGGATTTTCGTTGGCGTCGCCGATCAGCACCGAGCCGCTGATGGACACCAGGCGCGTCTTGGACGGCAGGATGTCGATGAGCTCATACTGCCTGCTGAGGCCGGCGTGGTACTGTACGTCGCCGCCCGAGGAAACCACCTCCAGAGCGGTGTTCTCCGTATAGCTCAGCCAGCTGCCGTCGTCGTACAAGGTCCCCGGAATGTTGGTGCTCGAGCGCACGCCGTTGAAGCGCGCGTCGCCGCCCGTCACGATCCGCATCGTGGCGTCGTCCAGGATCAACACGGTCGCGCCCTGCAGACGCCGGTCGGGTCCGAACCTGATGGTTGTTTGCGCGAAGGAGCGGGGATTTTCGATGCCGGGGTTGCTGGTCTTGTCCATGCGACCGTCGACATCGATGGTCGCGGTCCCCTTCGACACCCAATAGGAGCCGCCCAGCAGGTCGCCGCCGACCTGCATGTCCAGATCGCCGCCGCCGCGAACCTCCAGCACCTTCGTGTCGCCGGCCGTCTTGCCGCCCGACACCCGGGTGGTGGTGGGCAGGACGACGGCCAGGTTGTCGACGTTGCCGCCGGCCCGGATCGTCACGTCGCCGCCGCCCAGCGCGCCGACGCCCTGGCGGAAGCTGTCGGGCGTGATCCACGCGGCGGTCTGCTGGTAGACGCCGCCCAGATCGGTGGTGAACAGGGCGTCCATCGGACCAGCCAGATCGATCTGCCCAACCTGGCCGCGCTGCCGGAACCACGTGATCTCCTTGATCGCGTCGCCGGCGCCGAGGATGTCGCCGCCCGCGACGATCGAGACGTCGCCGCCCTTTTCGAGGAACGAGGCCGGACGGTAGCCGGTGGCGATCAGGCCGGTGCTGGAGTCGCGATAGTAGAAGACGGTCGGGGTGTCGAAGTTGGCGAGCGGCGCGGCCTCACGGCCGGCGGTGTAGAGCGCGCCGTCGACGTATTGGATGTTGAAGGCGACCTTGCTGGAATCGTTGTCGAAGTTCTCGCTGAAGAAGCGATCGCCGTTCTCGACCCGGACGGAGCCGATGCCGCTGCCGGCTATGGTGATGAGCCCGAGGTCGTCGGCCACCACGGTGTAGTTGTCGTTGGACCCCGCCGGGCGCGTCGCCGAATAGGTCTTCAGCGTGCCGTCGGGCTGGATGATGGAGACGATATAGGCGTCCGCCCCGTCCTGGACAGCTTCGAACTTGTAGGTTCGCGACTTGTAGGCCACGTCCCCGGAGGACGCGACCTTGATGTCGCCCGTACCCGTGCGCACCACGGCGTTGATGAGCACGTCGCCTTCGCCGGTGGCCGAGACCTTGGTGGCCAGGACGTTGGTCTGGGCGAAGTCGGCGCCGGCGACGAGGTTGTAGCTCCACGAGGCGTCGTTGGTCAGGGGTGAAGTGACCGAGGCCGGGTTGGACGCCGGCGTCGGCGCGGGCTGGGCCGACAGGAAACCGTCCGACAGGTTGGCGTCGAGCGACAGGTCGCCGCCGGCCCGCAGGGTCAGGGTCCCGGGCTGGCCGCCGAAGCGCGCCGAGGCCAGGTTCCAGCTGTCCTTCAGCGTCAGGTTTCCGCCGGAGCGGATCTCGACGCCGGGCGTGATGACGAAGGCGTTGGCGTCGGCCTGTCCAAGCCGGGTCCGGATGGCGCTGACATTGCCCGTCGCCATGAAGGCGGCGGCCTGGGCGATCACCTGGTTTTGCAGCGCCGTGTCGATGACGTGGTCGCCGGCCCCAAGGTCGGTGACCTTGTAGGCTTCCAGGGTGGTGTTCCCGCCCTGGACCAGCGCCGTGTAGCGATTGATCGCGACGTCGTTGCCGATCTGGCGCGCCCGAAGCTGCACTTCGCCGGCCTGCCCCGCGCCATGACCGCCGACCCGGAGGATCGCGGCGCCGACATCGAGCGAGCCGGCGTCGCCGACCTGCAGCGAAACCAGGCCGCCCCGCTGGTCGCCGGCGCCCTTGGCGCTGGCGTCCAGCAGCGCGCCGTCCTCGACCACCAGGTCACCGCCCGAGGCGATGACGATCCGCCCGCCCTTGTCGCGGGTGGTGATGATCTTGGCCGCGCCGTCGATCGTGATCGAACCCGCGCCCGTCGAGAGCTCGAATTCGTCGACGCGCGTCTCGCCCGTCAGGTCGACATTGCCGTTGACGACGGCGAACCGGCGCGATCGGCTGAAGCCGCTGTCGTTGAGCTTGCTGTTCAGGGCGCCGAAGTCCGACAGGGTTGCGGTCCGCAGCGTGAAACTGCCGCCCTTCGCCCCTGCGCCGGCCTGGGCCTTCAGCAGGCCGTCCAGCGCCGCCACACCCTGGCCCGCCGAGACGATCAGGTCGCCGGCGTCGCCGGTCGCGCCGCCCGACAGGTCGAGCACCGCACCGTTCTCGACGGTCACATTGCCCGCCTCCGAGGTCAGGCCGATACCGCCCGCGCCCAGATATTCCGTCACCTCGTAGAAGGTGATCGCCGAGCCCGAGGCGTCGATGCGCGCCTTGGAGCCCACCACCACGTCGCCGGAGGTGGCGGTGGCTCGGAAGACGCCCGAGGCGATGTTGACCGGCAGGTCGACGCGAACCGACTGGCCCTGCATGTCCAGGGTCGCTCCGGCGGTCTGGAAAGCGTCCAGCGTCGCCGGTGCGGCCTGGCCCAGAAGCTGCAGCGCGCCGCCGGCTTTGACGCCGTGCGAGGCGCCGCTGCTGGCGGTGACCTGGGTCGTGGTGATCGAGACGTCTCCCGGCGCGACCAGCTTGCCGACGCCCGAGAAGATCACCCGGCCCTTCGCGCCGATATCGACGTCGGAGAAGCCCAGGCCGACCGCGCCTTCACCGAAGGTGATGGTGTCGGCGTTCAGGCTCAGCGCCCCACCGCCGGCCGACGGCGTATAGCCGGGCGCGTCGGTGTTGGAGATGGTCAGGTTCTTGGCGGAGAAGGCGCTCGAGCTGTGGCCGTCCACGTTCACGAAGCCGCCGCCGTCCAGCACCAGGTTGTTGGCCGTGGCCAGGTTCACGCCGCCGTGGACGTCGAAGGTGCTGAAGCTGCGCAGACGCAGGGTCTGGGCCCCGGCCAGGGCGGCGAAGGCCGCGTCGTTGAGCACCAGCCCGGCCTGGACCGCCGGAGCATTGCCGAAGCTGACCAGCCCGGCCGCCGCCTCGACGACGCCGGCCTTGAGGATGGCGCCCGGCTCGAGGGTGGTGTTGCGGGTGGCGTTGACGGCCACCGCATCGGTGGCTTCCAGCCGCGCGCCGCTTTCCAGCGTTACGTCGCCGCGATCGGTCTTGGCGTTGGTGCGGGTGATGCTGACATCGCCCAGGTTCGACACCCGGACAAAGGCGCCGCGATCTTCCGCCGGATAGGTGACCTGCGGGTTCACCGTCGTGTTGGTGTGCTGGGCCAGCTCCGGACGGATGATGACGTTTTCAGCCTGCGCGCCATCACCGGCGGCGCGGACCACCGAGCCGCTTTCAAAGAGAATTTCCCCGGTCGAGGTGAACAGGATTTCGGGACCGGTCAGTGCGTTCGCCTCGCTGTTGCGAACGACGATCCGCTCGGCGCCGATCGTGCCGCCGACCGGCGCACCGGTATTGGCGCGGCTCTCGTAACCGGTGACGATCTCCAGCCCGGCCGCGCCTTGGCGACGCACGCCGCCGATCAGCAGGCTTTCGGCCACGCCCGACAGCTGCTTGGGATCCAGGCGCAGGTAGCCGGCGCCCAGGTCGCTGATGTCGGTGTCGGCCCCGGCGATGACGATCAGGTCGCCCGCGATGTCCAGCACCCCGCCGCGATCCTTGGACGTCGCGCCGGCCGCCGAGAACCGGCCGTTCAGCTGCAGGCTCTGGCGGGCGGCGATGGTCATGAAGCCGCCGTCGGTCGGCAGGCGCGGATCGGCGTTGTAGACGCTGCCCGAACGCTCAAGCCCCGTCAGGAACCGCTCGCTCGAGAAGAAGTTGTTGCCGCTGGTCTCGATGAACTCCGAGCGCTCGCGCACGCCCGCGCCGGCCATCACCTGGAAGGTGGTGAAGGTTTGGTCGTTGTAGGCAACGCCCTGTTCGGCGGCCTGGTGGCCGGTCAGGATGAAGCTGCCGTCCCCGATGGTGCGCGCGGTGCTCGAGCTGGGGCCTTGCGAGGCCACGTTGATGCGATAGGCGCCCGGCGTCAGCGCGTATTGCGCCGGCAGCAGGGTGTAGTAGCCGGCCGGATTGCCGTCGAAGGCCGGAAGCCACACGATGTCGCCCACCGCCAGCTGCTCGCGGGGTTTGTCCGATGGGGCCTGGCCCAGGGCGACATCCGCGCCGAACGCCGCCGAGATGGCGAACACGCCGTCGCCCGCCAGGATGTTGGTTCCGCCCTTGGGGCCCTGGACGAACTCCAGGCCGAGCACGTCGCCGCCGCCGCTGGCGTCGATGATCGCGCCGGCCTGCACGTCAACATTGTCGCCCGACACCACGATCCGCTTTTCGGGCGGCGTGGTCAGCAGCAGATCCTGGGCGTTGCCCGGCGTCGGGCCGTACCAGTTCGAGCCGTCGATGGTTTGGCCGTAGAGGATCGTGCGGCCGGCGGCCGAGACCGTGGTCAGGCTGCCCGGCAGGAAATTGACGGTCGTCCCGCTGAAGTCGATCGTGCCGAACGGCGCGGCCAGCACCCCGCCCTGGTTGATCGTGGGGGCCTTCAGCTTCAGAACGCCGCCGGCCGAAAGCGGCGCGGCGCCGCCGGCCCCCGTGCTCTGGATCGTGATGCTCTTGTCGGACAGCAGGCTGAACTGCTTGCCCGTATAGGGATAGATCTGGCCGGCCTTGAGGGTCAGGTCGCCCGCGGCGAAGATCCGCGAGTTGAAGCTGGCCAGGTCGCCGCCCGCCAGGCTGTGGGTGGCCTCCAGATTGACCTTGCTGAAGCCGTAGAAGTCCACGGCGTTGACATAGATGTCGTTGGCCTTGGCCGTCAGCACGCCGCCGGTCGCGGGCGTGTTCGGTCTGGAAGCGTTCAGGGCCTGGCCGGCGACGCCGCCGAAGCGGATCTGCGGCGCGGCCAGAGTCAGGTTCGCCGAGGACGCACTGATGACGCTGGGCAGGTTCAACTGGCTCTTGGCCGAGATGGTCACGTCGCCGACCGGGGTGATGGAGCCCAGGGTCACCGTGTCGAAGGTGGCCATCCGATCCAGCGCGGTCTTGCCGAGCGTGAAGCTGGTCGGCGTGCTGACGGCGGCTAGAACCTGGGCGGTTGGCGAGGTCGAGCTGGTGGTCGACTGCCGCAAGGCCGCCATGGTGTTCAGGAACGCCCGCTCGCTGACCTGGGGCGTATAGCTGGCTGGCATCGAGAACTTGGGCAGGATGGCGCCGCCCGGCAGCGGGCTGTCGCCGGTAATGCCGCTCGGCAAGGCCGTCAGCGTCGGATCCAGATAGAACTTGCCTGTCGGATCGGTGCTCGACATCGGCGCGAACGACGCTTCAAACAGCGCCAGGATCGGCGCCAGATCGGCCGCCGTCACGGTGCTGTTGGGACCCGAGCGCGTGAACGGAATAGGCTCGATATCCGCGGCTTGCAGGCCGGTCGCCGTCCGGAGGCTGGCCTGGGCCGTGCCGGCCCACCATGTGCGCAGGTTTGTGAACGGCTTGTTGGCGGTGGCGTTGAGGCCGTTGCTGCTGGTCCGCAGGAGACGGGTGCTCAGGGCGTTGATGATGGTCTGCAGGCCATACTGGCCCGAGGTGCTGCCCGGCACGAACATCTGGCCGGGCGCGCCGCCGGTCATGTCGAGAATGCCCGCGCGCGCGCTGGGCGTGCCGGCGTCGCCGATGACGTCGCCCAGCATGTAGCCTTCGGACGCGCTGATCTTGATCGTGCCGCCGTCGCTGCCCACCATGCGATTGACGCGGGTGACGCCGAACCGCGTCGGGGCCGAGACGGTCAACATGCCGGACGCGCCGGAGACGTCCATGATCGCGCCGCTCTCGACGATCATCTCGTTGGCTGACAGCGTGATCACGCCGCCCGAGTGGATGGCGCCTTCGATCCAGCGATCGCCGGGGGCCGCGCCTTGGACCTCGTGGGTGACCGCGATGCCGCGGGCGTCCAGCAGCGCCGTGGAGCGCAGGTTCATCCGGCCGGGCAGGGCGTAGGGACCGGCTTGCGGCACCGGCGTGCTCAACGAGATCGCGCCGCTGCGGGCGATCAGGTCGCCGCCGATGTCGACGAATAGCCCGCTCAGCCCGATGGAGCCGTTGGTGTCGACCTTCACCACGGCGTTGTCGGCGACGCTCAGCGAGCCGGTGGCGTTCAGGGTGAAGTTCACGCCGGTGGGTCGCAGATAGTCGGCCAGCACGGTCGAGGTCGTGTGGTCGGCGAGATCAGCGCCGCTGGCGATCAGCGACGGCGACCCGTTGAGCTTCAGGGTCTGGCCGACCAAGTCTATGCGCGTGCCGGCCGCGACCTGGATGTTGGCGCCGACCGCGATGGCGGTGAGCAGGGTGCGCGGCGTTCCGGTAGGCGGCAGGCTCGCATTGTAGGTGGCCGCCGTCTGGTTGACGGCGCGGATCGTGGCGATGTGCGCGGCGGTGATCCGCTCGCCGGCCCGGACGATGTAGTAGTCCGGCGCCGCCTCGTTCGTGGTGTTGGGATTGATGATCGGGCCCGTGGAGATCCGACCGATCAGCTCGTCACCGATGGCGAAGGTCTTGTAGCCGCCGTCGATGGCCAGCCCGGTCAGGCCCCAGCCGTTGAGCCTGGCGTCCGATAGATACAGCGTGTCGCCCGCCGCCGAGCCTTCGCCGGCGCCGATGACGATGTCGCCCAGACCAGCCAGTGACAGCGAACCCGAACCGCCAAGGCCGCCAAGGCGGAAGTCCAGGCGGTCGATGAACGTCTGGGCCGCCTGGCTCTGGTCACGTTGCGCGGCGATGGAGCCGCCCTTGCCGTTCACCAGCTCGAAACTGCCGCGATTGGCCTGGATGGCCGGACCGGTCCGCTTCCACCAGCCGCCGCCCGAGGCGTCCAGCGTCACGTCGCCGTCCAGGATGACCCCGGCCGGAATGAGGGTCTGGACGACGCCGTTGCCGATGCTGATCGAACCGCCGTCGACATAGCCGCCCCAGACGCCGGTCCCGTCGAGATCGTTGGTCCAGGCCCCGGCCGCGGAGATCTTCGTGCCCGCGCCGATATGCGAGGCCAGCACGGTGATCTTGCCCGCCGCCGCGCTGAGCAGGACGTTCCGGCCGATATTGGCCGGCGTGGCGCCCAGTGTCAGCGCCCCGCCCGCCGCCAAGCGGATCTGGGTGTTGTCGAGGATGCTGAAGTTATAGGGCTTGGCGTCGCTCTTGTTCAGGATGGTGAGGTTCTGAGCGCCCGATATGAAGTCGTCTTCGATGAAGCTGAACGAGGGCTTGGAGCCCCGAACGAAGCCGGCGGGCAGCGTCGCGTCCGGCAGCAGCAGGGCGTCCAGCGCCGCGCCGGTATAGCCTTGCGTCATCAGCGCCTGCCGCAGCTCGACGGGCTGGTTCTGGTAGAGGACCCAGCCGGGCGCCAGCAGGCTGTAGCGCAGGTCGGTGCCGACGTTGTACTGCGCCTGGGTGTAGCCGCCGTCGCTGAGCTTGCCGTCGAGGCCCAGCTTGCTGGGGTCGAGGGTGACCTGGCCGCCGTTGACCGTCATCGTCACCGGCCCGCCGTCCGGGTTGATGAACACCTGGTCGAAGAAGTATTCCGCGAGGGATTCAGAGCCTGTGCCCAGGACCACCGTGCCGCCCTTGGGCAGACGGGTGGTGACCGCGGGCTCGATCGAGCCCGCCGGCGTCGCCGGCTTCTGGCCCTTCACGCCCGCGGCCGCCTGGCGCTGGCCGATGGTCGTTTCGCTGACGACCCGGCCCAACAGCTTCTGCGACGAGGACAGGATTTCCAGACGCCCCGCGTCGCCGCCCTCGGTGTAGCCGGCCTCGTAGCGCCGGGTCTTGGACAGGCCCACATACTTGCTGGAGGCGTCGGCGTCGGCGATGTCGACCACCCGGCCATCCAAGGCGGTCAGTTGAGTGACGTCGATCCAGCCGCCGGCATAGTCTGCGCTGCCGCCCGAGAGGTCGATCTTGGCGCCCTTCTCGACCTGCACGGTGCTGAGCGCGCGGATCTGGACCTCGCCGCCGTTGATCGAGCGGTCCTCGGCCGTCAGGTTCTGGTTGGCCAGGGTCCCGGTCCAGTCGACGATCGAGGCGCCGCGGCGGGTGTCGACCTTGACGTCCTGGCCGTAGAGGATCCCGTCGCGCTGAGCCGGCGAAGGGGCCAGTTCGTTGGCGCGGATTTCGAGATCGACGACGTTGTCGCCCACGTCGCGCTGGATGCCCTTGACGCCCGAGACGTCGATCAGGGCGCCCTGTTTCATGACGAAGGAGCCCGCCTTGCCCCTGTCGGCGCCGGGAAAATCACCGTTCATCATGGCGCTGTAGTTGCCGTCGATGGTGATCAGGCCGCTCTTGGCGCGCAGCGTGGCGTTCTCGTCCATCAGCACGTTGCGGCCGACCACGGCGATCCGCGAGCGGTTGATGCCGGTGAAGGTCTCGAGCGCGGGACTGGAGTCAGTTCCGGCTTCCGGCGCGACCTGGGTCAGGCTGTTCTTGCCGAAGACGATGTCGCCGCCCAGGTAGTCGAAGATGCCGGTATAGTTGGTCGTGGCGTCGTCGAAGCCGAAGCCCGCCCGCAGCAGCATCGCGCCCGTTCTCTGGCGCACGCCGGTGGTGGCGGTGACCGTGCCGCGCTGTTCGATCGCGGCGCCCTGGATCAGGATCGTGCCGCGCGTGGCGTTGATGACGCCTTCGTTGACCATCTTCATGCCGCCGACCTCGGCGGCCCGCGCGTACTTCTCGGCGGTCCAACGCGCCTCGTTGCTGAAGCGGTCGTATCGATTGTGGGTCGACGACAGGCCATACAGGCCGCGAAGGAAGTCGTAGAAGGTGAATTCGCTGACGCCGCTCGGCCTGAGGAGGAACTCCTCCCCCGTCAGGATCACGACCTGGCCGTCGGTGACGTCGATCGTGCCGCGGTTGATGACGTTGACGCCCAGGAAGGTCGCGGCGCTGGCGACGGCGGGATCCGACGACTTCAGGGTCAGGCGCGCGCCCTGCTCGATGACGATGTCGCCCTTGGCCAGGTCGAGCAGTCCGGGCAGGTCGCCCCACGCGCCCCCATCGGTGCGAGGCCTGGTGTCAAGCAGGCCGCCCGTATCGAGAACCGAATCCGGCACCACGGCCGTGGTCACCAGGATCGACTGGGTGTTGACCTGGGCGGTGCCCTTGAAGACCACGCCGTTGGTGTTGGCCAACCAGACCTGGCCCTTGGCGGTGATCTTGCCGGCGATCTGGGTGGGATTGGCGTTGAAGATGCGGTTCAGCGCGACCCAGTCGGCGCCGCCCTGCTCGAAGTGGACCTCCTCGCTGGCGCCCACGTCGAACTGCGACCAGTCCATCAGGGCCGCCTTCTGCTCCTGCTTGATGGTCATCACCAGACCGTTGTTGGTCTGGGCGACGGTCGGCAGGCGTGCGCCCGTCCAGCGACCGCCCGGCAGGATCTTGGTTCCCGCCAGGGTCTGGGAAGCGTCCTGCGCGGCGGCGGCGCTCAGGCCCAGCACACCGGATGCGGCCAGTCCCAGCAGGCTCGTCGACGCGATCAGCATCGCGCGTTGCGTGACCTGCTTGAAGCGAACCGTGACGGTCTTGGCGGGAACGGGTTTTGCAGCGGCGGTACGACGGCGGGCCATGATGGCGCTCCTGAAAACAATGCGGACAAGACCGCCGCGCGCACGCGCGACGGTCGCAGAAGGTCGTCAGTTGGCTTGGGCGGGCGGCGGCGCGGCCGGCTGGCCGGCGGCCTGGAGTTCGCGCTCGGGGAAGACGCGCTGGGCGGCGATCTCTTCCTCGAACTTCTGCAGGGTGTTCTCCAGACGCACGCGGTACAGCTGGGTCAGGGGCTCGCCGGAGGCGGCCTTCTTGCCCAGATGCATGTCGCCGTAGTCCTTGAGGATCGCCTTGCCGATCACGACCAGTTCGCGGTTGCGTTCGGCGGCGGTCTGCAGGGCCTTGTGGGCGGTGTCGGCCTCGGCGGCCTTGACCTCCAGCTCGGCGACCCGCTGTTCGGCGGCGCGCAGGTTGTTGGTGGCGGCGCTCAGCTGTTCGTTGCGCTGAGCCAGGGCGGCGATGATCTGCTCGGCCTGTTCGCGCACGATGCACTCGCCGGCCTTGGCCGCCCGGGTGACCGGGGCGGAAGCGGTTTGGGCCCCCGCCGTGACGGCCGCGCCGGCGGCCAGGCTGGCCGCGCAGAGAAGGATGGTGGTGAAGGTCTTCATCACGGGCTCCAGCGCTAGAATTTGACGATCAGGTCGACTTGGGCGGTGTCGCTGTCGATCGAGTCCGCCCGCGCCCCGGTGAGGGGGTCGATCAGGTCGATCGTGCGCGCCGAGAACCAGCTGCCTTCGAGCGACAGGCGGTCGCTGAGGCCGACCGCGCCGCGGATCACGAAGCCTTCCTGGTCGGTGCCGCCCAGGCCGAAGTCGCTGTCGGTGAACAGGTCCAGCGTGGCGTCGGCCTCGATGTGGCGGTAGCCGGCGCTGAACTGCCACTGGCCGACGTCGTCGATCCTCGGGCTGCCGATGGTGCCGCGCACGTGCCAGGCGGTGTCGCCGCTGGTGGCGGGAACGCCGTAGGTGTTGCGGATGGCGTTCTCGTCGAAGGCGGTGTTGACCAGGCCTTCGGCGTCGAACGACAGGCTGAGGGTGTCGGTCAGCTTGAACTCGGCGCGGGCGGTCAGGGCCGCGACCTCATAGGCCGAGGCCAGGCCGAACAGGACCGTGTTGGGCACGGTGTTGTCGCGGCGCACGTTGAACAGCGAGTTGCCGTACTGCACGCGGCGTGGCGTGGTTTCGTCGTTGTCGCGCAAGCCCGGGGTGTTGAAGAGGCCTTGGACGTTGTCGAAATAGTAGTAGGCGGCCGCGACGCGGAACTTCATCCGCTCGGTGGGCTGGATCGAGCCGCCCAGCTGCACGGCGTACAGCACCTTGTCGTCGGTCTTGGTCGAGAACTCGTCCAACGGGAAGGCGCCGATCGTGCCGAACACATGCGGGGCGCTGTAATGGTCGCCCAACGCGATGTCGGTGCTCACCGCCGCGCCGTCGAACTGCACGTCGCGGTCCCACATGATTTCGGTCGACATGAAGGGATTGTCGAACTTGCCGAACACCGCCGAGGTGTTGCGCAGCAGCGGCTGCTCCTGGAACGGCGAAACCCGGATGAAGGCGCGGTCGAGGTTGACGTTCACCTTGTCGAAGTTGGGCGACAGGGTCTCGTTGGTGGACGTCGGGTCGGTGACGTCGCCGGAGACGAAGCGCAGGCCCGCCTGCACCATGTTGCTGACCTTGGCGTCGACCGCCAGGCGGCCGCGAACCCGGGCGCGGAAGCGGCCGTCGGTGGTCGACAGGAACGGCGGCGGGGCCAGTTCGGAAATGCCGCCGCGGGTGCGGATCTCGGTCACGTTGGGGATCAGCGGCGTGTTGCCTTCGCCGAAGTTCTTCCATTCGCCGCGAACCCGCATGTCGCCCGACAGGGTGAAGCGGTTCAGCCAGCTCGGCAGGGCGTCGGGCTGGGCCCAGTTCTCCTGGCGCGCCGTGGCGAGGACGTCGGCCTTGACCTCTTCCTTGATCTCGGCGCGCAGGGCCTCGGGCACGTAGGGCACCCGGACCACGTCGCTACGCTGCTCGGAGCGCTTGCGGGCCTCACCCAGGACGGCGTCGGCGTCGGTCTGGCTCAGCACGCCCTTTTCCACCAGCACCTGGAGGATATCGAGCGTGGAGGGATCGGTCGGCCGCGTCTGGGCGACGGCGGCGCCGGCGGTGAGCAGCAGGGCTCCGCTGGCGGCTCCGGCGAACAGTCTGGCGGCGAAGGAGAGCTTGGACATCTTGGACTCCGTGGAGCGTGGGGATCGACCGTTCCCGGTCAGGATTGGCTGAGGCGGATGGTGGCGACGTAGGGAACCGGCCCGCCCGCGGGCGGCGGACGATCGATGGAGGACAGCCCGCGCAGGGCCTTGGTGATCGCGCCTTCCAGTTCGGACGGGGTGACGCCGGAGACGCTGACGACCTCCAGGTTCGCGCCTGCCCCGACCCGCACCTTGATGGAGAAGGCGAAGGCTTCCTGGGCCAGCGCCTTGTCCTTGCGCAGGTGCCGCATGATCAGGTTCTTGATGGTGTCGGCGTAGGCGCGGGAGGCGGCGTTGCCGGACGAGATTCCGCCGATCAGCGGTCCCTTGCCCGTCCCCCCCTGCCCTCGCGCGCCGCCGGTGAACGGCGAGGACGAGGCGGTGGGGTCCTGGAGGAGGCTGGCGAGATCGCCGGCCGGCGGGTTGGTGCTGGTCGGCTGAACCGCCGACAGCGGGTCCGGCTGGACCGTTTGCGGGGTTTCCTCCGGCTTGGTCTCGGTCTGCTGCTGGAGGGGCTCGGGCGGGGGCGGGGGCGGCGGAGGCGGTTCGGAGATGTCGAACATCTCGACCTCCTCGGTCCGCACCCGATCCTCGACCTTGCCGAGGCCGAGCAGCCACCAGCACAAGGCGACGAGGACCAGGCCGCCGACCACCAGAGCCACCGGCGTCGTCCACCGTCTTGGCCCCGGCGCGGGCGCCGATCTGGGGTTGGTTTTCATGCTGGGTTACTCGAACGGGCGGCGATCAGGCGGCGGGCTTTTCGGCCGGTAGGCCGATCTTGGTGATCCCCACGCCCTTCAAGACGTCGAGGACCTCCACGACCTTGCCGTAGGCCGTCGCCGTGTCGCCGCGGATGACCACCGGCACGTCGGGGTTCTCGGCGAAGCGGGCGCGCATCTCCTCGGTCAGCGCCGGCACCGAGGTGGGCGCGCCGTTGAGATAGAGCTCGCCGGACGCCGCCACGCTGATCGCCTGGGTTTGGCTGACCTCGAGGGTCTGGCGGTTCGAGGCCTGCGGCAGGTCGAGCTCGATGCCCGCCACCTGAGCCGTCGCCATCAGGATGAACACGACGATCAGCACGTAGGCCAGGTCGAGCATCGGAACGATGTTGACCTCGTCGTAGATGGCGTCTTCGTCTTGGATCTTGGCCATGATCGCCCCCTATGCGCCGTATTGGACGGCTAGACGCGCGACGAGCGTGTCGGCGAACGACCGGGTTGAGGCGTTGATCCGCTTAATCCGTGTAAGGATGATGTTGTATCCAAACAGGGCGGGGATCGCGACGAGCAGGCCGGCGGCGGTGGCCAGCAGGGCGGCGGCGACGCCGGGCGCGATCGAGTTGACGTTGACATTGCCCTCGGCCGCGATGGCCGCGAAGGTGATCATCACGCCGATGACCGTGCCCAACAGGCCCAGGAACGGACCGCCGGAGACCGCCAGGGTCAGCAGCACCATGCCTTCAGACAGCTTGTAGGCCTGATCGGACAGCACCCCGTCGATCCGCGCCTTCAGCGCCTCGACCGAGCCGCCGGACAGGTGGGCCGAACCGCCTTTGGTGCTCAGATCGAGCTCCTGCATGCTGGCCAGATAGATTTCCGACAGCGTGGAGGCCTCTTCCTGGGCGGCTTCGGCGCGCAGCGCCTTGCCGGCCCAGTCGGTGGTCGAGCCATAGGCCTCGCGGAAGGTCGCGTTCTGCTTCTCGATCTTGCCGACCAGCGAGGACTTGGTGACCATCACCCAGATGGCGATCGCCAGCAGGATGCCGCAGAGCCCGATGACCACCCAGCCTTCCAGCGTCACGTTGGTGACGACGGTGACGAAGTAGCCCAGCTCGAACTTGCCCTTGCGGGTCGCCTCGGCGCCGAAGGTCACCAGACCCCGGCCGTTGTCGGAAGACGCCACCGCGCCGACATAGGACGCCGAGCGTTCGGCGGCGGCGTAGCGGACGTTGTCGAGCTGGCCGGTGAAGCCTTGGCCCAGGATCAGGTCGTCGGCGAGGGCCGGCGTCGCGCCCTGGCCGCTGCCGGCCAATTTGCCGCCCACATAGAGGTCGACCGCGCCATTGGCGCGACCGATCAGGGCCACGTGGGTCCAGGCTCCGGGCGCCAGCGGCGTGGCGCCGACGATCTGGACGCCGCCGACCTGGGCCACCACCTGGCCATTGGCCAGGCCAAGGCTCAACCCGCCGCGCTGAGCCAGGACGGCGTTCTGCGGCTGGGCCGCCTTGACCCACATCATCAGGCTGAAGGGCGCGCCCGCGGCCGAGGTCAGGCTGGTCGAGGCGGCGATGCGGATCGGCGCGCCGGTCAGGCTGGCCGACTGTCCGGCGAAGCCCGGGACGGTCTGGACCGAACCCGCTGCGTCATTGCCGTTGCGGGTGCGATCCTTGGCCCCGCCGCTGAAGTCCAGGAACAGCAGTTCGGAGCTGTCGAACACCGCCGAGGAATTGGCCACCGACTTGGCGTCGCCGCCATAATAGAGGTGGTAGGTCTGGCTGGTCTTGGGATCCAGATCCGTGCCCTTCACCCACACCACGGCCAGACCGGTCTTGGGGTCGATGCTTTCGACATAGTGCTCGACGCGCTTGCCGTCGGGACCGGTGACCCGCAGGTCCGAACCGTCCGCCTTCAGATCGTCGAACGCCACGGTCTGTTCCGAAAGCCGCAGGGCGAACGGGAAGGTCGGCGTCGCCGCGTCCAGCCCGGCGCCCTTGGGACCCGGGTTGACCACGATCTCCTTGCGAATCTTCAGCTTATCGTCGAACCACTTGTCGCCGTCGGCCGCGAAGGCTGAATGCAGTGAAGTCAAAGCCGAGAAGGCGGCAATCAGACCTAAGAGATGTTTCCTGTTCATTTTCCGCCTCAATACTTGACGCCAATTTTCACGTGCAGGCGAAGGTCGCCCACGTCATCTGGAACCGGGGATCCGGAGCCGCTGGGGTCTTCCTGGAACTGGTAGGCAAGGTCGAGCTGGCCATAGAGGCTCTTGAGCACCTCGAACCGGGTGGAGACGCCGACGCTGGCCAGCCAGAACTCGGACTCCTCGTCCGGGAGCGGCCGGTTCAGGAAGGTGCCACCGCCCTCGGCGAACGCGCCCAGGGTCCAGTCGACAGCCTTGTCGACACTCTCTCCCGCCCAGCCGAGCGGGACCTTGCGATTGACTTCGAACGCCAGACGGAAGCCGCTGTCGCCCAGCACCTCGGCCTCGCGGAAGCCGCGGACGCTGCTGGCGCCGCCCAGCACGAACTGTTCGTTGGAGATCAGCGGCACGGCCGACAGCTGCCAGTCGAAGGTCGCCTTGGCCTCCCAGTCCTGCGGGAACCGGCGGGTGTAGTTGGCCGCGCCCGACAGGAAGAAGAAACTGGCCTCGGAGTCCGCGCGCTTGCCCGGACGGCTCTGGTCGCCCGGCAGCAGCGGATCGTCCGGCCGACCGCCGAATTCGTCCTGGTCGCCGACCACGCCGTCGAAGGCGAAGGTGGCGCCCAGGGTCACCTCGTAGTTGGACTTGGCGTTGCCGCCCAGCAGCCGGTACTGGCCGGTGAACGGCAGGTAGGTCACCGGGGTGTCGAAGGTCAGCAACTTGCCGGTGGCCGGATCGATCAGGCCGATCTGGTCCATGTAGTCCTTGTAGTCGACGCCGAAGAGCAGCGACTGGACCGAGCCCTTGGGCGAGCCGCCCAGGGTGTGGATGACCCGCGCGCCGGCCATGAAACCGTCGCCCAGCACCGCCAGGCCGCCGATGGTCGCCACATCGGTGTTGGACTGCACCGCATAGGCCAACAGGCTGGTGCGGCCATAGCCGATCGGCGCGTAGTACGAGCCCGACCACACCTGGATCTGGCTGGGCTCTTGCGGCGCGGTCTGGAAGAACAGGTTGGCGCTGTGGGCGCGTTGCCACAGATTGTCGTAGTGGACCGAGGCGTTGGCGCGCCAGCGCTCGGTCGAGCGGTTGTACTGGTCGTTGACCTCGACCGACGCGCCCCAGGGCCGCTTGTCCTCGACCACCAGATCGACATCCACCGTGCCCGGCGCCTGGCCGGCGCGGAATTCCGGCGTAATCGTGCGGGTCGGGCGGCTGTTGGCGTCGCCCAGCTCCTTCTGCAGCGACGGAACGTTGGGCACCGCGCCGTTGCTCAGGCCCGGCAGCGCGCCCTTGATCTCGCTGGGCAGCACGTAGCGCGCGCCCAGCACCCGCACCTGGTCGACGCGGCCTTCGACGACGGCCAGCTTGACGACGCCGCTCCGCACGTCCTGGGCCGGAACCTCGACCACCACCGTGGCGTAGCCGCCGTCGCGATAGGCCTTCTCAAGCGCGCCGCGGGCGGCTTCCACGTCCGGCACGCCCTTGGCGAAGCCGGTATAGGGCGTCAGGGCCCGCTGGATGGCGACGGCGCCCAGCACCGAATTGCCCGAGACCTCGAACTCCATGACGTCGAAGCGCAGGTCGTCCTGCTCGCCGTTCGCCGTGGCGATCGGCGCGTCGGCCGCGGCGTCCTGCGCCAAGGCCGGCATGGCGGCGCAGACAGCGGCGGCGGCCGAAGCGGCGCACAGCGCGCCGCGCAACGATGCGGACAAGACCTTGCTGCCATGGACCAAGACCATGGCGGTTCTCTCAGCGATCATTTCGCCCCCGACCTCAAAAACGCGACAGCGCCGGGGGAACTTGAAACCGACCGCCCCGACCGATGGGCAGCTGCTATCAGTCGATTACGACAACCGTAATACTATGCTATAGTATATAGAAACACAGTTTCGAACTACAAACGCAGTTAAACTCGCCAATACGGCGAGCTGAATGGTTCAATTCTCAATTTTACGGATAATAATCAAAAAGATCGCTGGAAAATCCGGTAGAACGACACCTTAAAACATCCTATGAGCGTGCAATCGCGCGATCGCTTCGGCCGTGTTCTTGACTCCGAGCTTCTTGCGCGCGCCGGCCAGATGGAATTTGATCGTCGCCTCCGCGACATCCAGCACCCTGGCGGCGGCGGCGGCGGTGAGGCCGTCCGCCGTGAGGCGCAGGATCTCCCGCTCGCGTCGCGACAACCGCGGCGCCTTGGCCGTGAGGGACATCAGCTCGCAAAGGCGGGCATGCAGGCGTGACACCACCAGCAGCCAGTGATCCGGCTCGGCGGCAAGCACCCGGGGCTCCGGACCAAACACCGTCACCAGGGTGGAGCGATGCAACGGACCGCGCACGGCCAGGGTCGCTCCTGCGGCCACGCCCGCCAACGCCAAGCGGTGCATGGCGGTTCTCGCCGCCGCGCCGCGATCGCCCGGCCAGTCCTGGACGGTCCAGGTCATCAGGAGGTTTTGCGACATGGCGCGCGCCTCGACCGGCCATGCGGCGCGGAATCGCGCATCGGCGAACAGGCTGGCCGCGTCGTCGCGCAGGGTGTGACGCTCGTGAACAACCGGCGCCCCGCTCTGTTCGATCACATGGCGGCAGTGCGAGGCGTCAAAGCCGTGAGCCCGGGCATGGCTGTCGACAATCTCGAAACCAGCGTTGAAATCGGCCGCCGCGGCCAGGGCGTCGCCGAACCCCGACGACAGATCGACGGCCCGCAGGGGTTCGTTCGCCGGGAACTGTCGTGCCGCGAGGTTCGTCATCCAGGCCTCCTGCCTCTAAGGACGAGGGCAGGCGCGGCTTTGCGCAAAGAATTTCGGAGCCGACCATCAAGCCGTCGGCGGGGCTCAGCCCAGAACCACGATATCCCCGGGCAGCCGAACGATCTTGGCGTCCAGAGACCGCGCAAAATTGGTCAGGGCCCCGTCGATACGATCCAGATGCACCACGCCGCTGACCCTCCGCGACGCCAGGCTGTGATCGCGCAGCAAGATGCGCCCCTTGCGGTAGCGGTTGAGTTCGTCGAGCACCTCGGTCAGCGGCCGGTCCTTGTAGATCAGCTGGCCCGAACGCCAGGCCGTGGTCTCGACCGTGTCACGCACCTGGGCCAGCGCGGCTCCCGCTGCATCGATGCTCAGCAGCGCATTGGGCGCCAGCGTGAAGCTTCGCCCCCGCTCCTCGACCGATAGGCTGCCCTGAAGGCAGAGAATGCTGGAGACCGCCCCCTGCCGACGCAGCAGGAACTGAGCTGTCCGGGCGACCGCGACCGCCTGGCCAAGCTTGGCGACGAACCGTTCAGACGCCGCCCCGCCCGCGAGCGTAACCATCACCTCGCCCTTGAGCAGCTCCAGGCCGCGTTCGGTTGCGGTGTTCCAGACGCGCGCCTGGGTGGCGGTGTTGAGATCGGCCATCGCGCCCGGCGCGATCGGAACGCGCCGCCGCTGCCCCTTCTCGGTGACGAACAACACGCCAGGCGCCGCGTCCTCGCGCCTCAACGAACCGGCCAGATAGACGCCGCCGACGGCGCAGGCCGCGATCGCCGCTCCACCGC
>NZ_JBAPVS010000185.1:0-14679 GCF_049283275.1 Caulobacter sp.
GCCTCCGCCCCCGCCGCCTCCCCCGCCGCCTCCGCCGGCGTATGAGGCTCGCGAGTTCATCGTCTACTTCCCGTTCGATCAGTACGTCCTGACGCCGGAAGCCCAGTCGGTGGTTTCGGAAGCCGCGAACTACGCGACCTCGGGTCACGCCACCAAGCTGGTGGTTGTCGGTCACACCGACACCTCGGGTTCGCCGAAGTACAACGCCACGCTGTCGGAGCGTCGTGCGAAGGCCGTGGCTGACGCCCTGGTCGGCGCCGGTGTCGCCGCCGACACCCTGGCTGTTGACTGGAAGGGCGAAAGCGTCCCGGCCGTCGCCACCGGCGACGGTGTGAAGGAACCGCTGAACCGCCGTTCCACGATCTCGATCAACTTCTAAGATCGCGATCAGTTACTGAGGTTGAGGGCCCGGCGGAAACGCCGGGCCCTTTTCTTATTGCGCCCTCGCGAAGCGGGGGAGGCGCCGCGACCGATTCCTAAGGTCGTCCTGGCGCGAAAGAGGCGCCGTAGGCGTCGGATCGCCCGCCGGCTTGGAGCCTGGCGCAGGCAAGTGCGTTTCGGCGCAATCCGGTCCGCGAGCGGATCACTTCTTTGTGGCCTGCGACAGCGCGCCGCGGCGGCGATTACCTTGGCAATGCAACCCTTTGATCATGCCCAGCATCTTCCCGCACACCGCTGTTCGTTCACAGTTTGTTAAGAAAAAACTCGCCCTCGAGGTCCATCTCATCGTTGACGAGTCATTAGCCAATGTGGCCCCATATGTGGGCTGAGGGGGCTCCTCGGCCACAAGATGTAGCGGCTGGACGGGACGTTCCCTTTTCCGGAACACGCTGATTGATTATGGATTTTGATCATGAACGGCAGTGAAGCGGCGAAGGCGACGGCTTTCCCTCAGGCCCGCACCAGCGGCATGAAGTCTGAACGGCCCAAGCTGGCCCTGGTGCGCAAGGTCGAGGTCGATCGTTCGCGCGACGCCCTGCTGACCGATTTCGGCAAGACCACCCTGGAAGATCGCTATCTGCTTCCGGGCGAGTCGTACCAGGACATGTTCGCCCGCGTGTCGACGGCCTTCGCCGACGACGCCGACCACGCCCAGCGCGTCTACGACTATATGAGCCAGCTGTGGTTCATGCCGTCGACCCCGGTCCTGAGCAACGGCGGCGCCGAGCGCGGCCTGCCGATCAGCTGCTTCCTGAACTCGGTTTCCGACAGCCTGGACGGCATCCTCAACGTCTGGAACGAGAACGTCTGGCTGGCGGCCAACGGCGGCGGCATCGGCACCTACTGGGGCGGCGTCCGGTCGATCGGCGAGAAGGTCAAGGGCCAGGGCCAGACCAGCGGCATCATCCCCTTCATCCGCGTGATGGACAGCCTGACCCTGGCGATCAGCCAAGGCTCCTTGCGCCGCGGTTCGGCGGCCGTTTACCTCGACATCCACCACCCGGAAATCGAAGAGTTCCTGGAAATCCGCAAGGCGTCGGGCGACTTCAACCGCAAGTCCCTGAACCTGCACCACGGCATCTCGATCACCGACGAGTTCATGCACGCCGTCCGCGACGGCCATAAGTTCGGCCTGCGCTCGCCCAAGACCAACGAAGTCCTGCGCGAGGTCGACGCCCGCGCCCTGTGGCAGAAGGTCCTGGAACTGCGCCTGCAGACGGGCGAGCCCTATCTGATCTTCTCCGACACCGTGAACCGGGCCATGCCCAAGCACCAGCAGGAGCTGGGGCTGAAGGTTCGCCAATCGAACCTGTGCAGCGAGATCATGCTGCACACCGGCGTCGACCACCTGGGCAACGACCGCACGGCCGTCTGCTGCCTGTCGTCGGTCAACGCCGAGACCTTCCTGGAATGGCGCGACCATCCGATGTTCATCGAGGACATCATGCGCTTCCTCGACAACGTCCTGCAGGACTTCATCGACCGCGCCCCGGACGCCGCCGCCACCGCCGCCTACGCCGCCATGCGCGAGCGCTCGGTGGGCCTGGGCCTGATGGGCTTCCACAGCTTCCTGCAAAGCCAGAACGTGCCGTTCGAGAGCGCCCTGGCCAAGAGCTGGAACATGCGGATGTTCAAGCACCTGCGCCGCGAAGCCGACAAGGCCTCGATCACCATCGGTCAGGAAAAGGGCCCGTGCCCCGACGCCGCCGACCGCGGTTCGATGGAGCGCTTCTCGCACAAGCTGGCCATCGCCCCGACCGCGTCGATCTCGATCATCTGCGGCGGCACCAGCGCCGGCATCGAGCCGATCCCGGCCAACATCTACACCCACAAGACCCTGTCGGGCTCGTTCGCGGTCAAGAACCCCTACCTGGAGAAGCTTCTCGAGGAGAAGGGGCAGAACACCGACGCCGTCTGGGGTTCGATCCTGGAGAACGAGGGTTCGGTCCAGCACCTGGACTTCCTCGGCCAGGACGACAAGGACGTCTACAAGACCGCGTTCGAGCTGGATCAGCGCTGGGTGGTCGAACTGGCCGCCGACCGCACCCCGGAAGTCTGCCAGAGCCAGTCGGTGAACATCTTCCTGCCGGGCGACGTCGATAAGTGGGACCTGCACATGCTGCACTGGCAGGCCTGGGAGCGCGGCGTCAAATCGCTGTACTACCTGCGCTCCAAGTCGGTGCAACGGGCGTCCTACGCCGGTTCCGACGTCGCGGTGGCGGGACCCGCCAACGGCTTCGATGCGCCGTCCAAGACCGATTACGAGGAATGCTTGGCCTGCCAATAAGTCGGGCCAGTAATCGCGGGCTCCAAAACCTTAAGAATTCCTGAAAATAAACGGCGTCGCGGGCTTCCGCGGCGCCGTTTGCATATTGGGAACCATACCCCATGAGAAATGTTGATGACGTGGGGTTTTGTCCCATGGACGCGAACCGAATTCCGGGTACGCTCCTGATGGGGAAGGGTTGTGGGGACCGAAATGCGTGCTTGCACGGTATTCGTTACAGGGGTGGGTCTTAGCGTCTTGGCGATCGCCACGGCGCAAGCCCAGCCGACGGGTTCCGCCAAGTCTTCCAACATCGCGGATGGAGCGTCCGCCGCCGCCCGTAAAGTCCCGGCCAACTTTGTCGTCGACATGCGCGCCGCCGATGCGCGCGCCGGGACGCCGGTCGATCTGGACGTCCACAACGTGCGCCCCGCCAACGTGTCCGTCGGTTTCGCCGAGGCGCCCGCCGCGCGGTCCGAGCGCGCCAGCGACCCCAGTTTCGTCCTTTCGCCGGCCGGCGCTTACGGCGACGCGGCTCTGCTGGACGCCAACCGCTATTACGAGGGCCGCGGCGCGGTCAACTACCGCTCCAGCGCCGTCGTGGTCGGCGAAGGCGCGCATGCCGTGGATTCGGTCCGCGTATCGGTGGCCAGCGTCTCGCCGCTCGGCCAGACCCGGCCCCTGGCCCTGGTCCGGCCCGACGAGGACAGTTTCGAAGATCGCGCCGTCGATGTCGCCGTGACCCGCGGCTGGCCGGCGGCCGTGTCGGTGGGCGCGGGCAAGTATGCGCTGGACGTCACCCCGCACGCCGGCCTGGGCTTCGGCGGGGCGGGGGGTTCGGCCGAGGCGGGCGCCACGGTGCGTTTCGGCAAGAAGATGGGCGACCAGGTCGTCGACTCGCTGGGCGTCCAGGATGGCCGCCAATTTGGTCAGCGCGGGCGCTGGTACCTGTTCGCCGCCGCCAGCGGCCAGGCCGTGGGCCTGAACATGCTGCGCAGCGGCGAGGGCGACTGGAGCGGGGCCGGCGTCACCTCCGACGCCAGCAGCAAGCTGGTCGGCGACGGTCAGGCCGGCGTGGCCTGGCGCAAGGGGCCGATGCAGGCTTCGTTCGGCTACGTGCACCGGAAGATCAGGGCCAAGGACCAGATCATGGGCATGGCCACTCAGAAGGACGAAATGCTGGCCTTGTCGTTCAGCCTGAGGCCGCACTGGTAGGGTGTCCGCGCCGGCTCGATGTGCTCGGCGCTTGAGTTTCGGGCTCAGATCATGCAGCTAGCGCCCGTACCGCCTGCACCCGGGCCCTCATCCGAGCCACCAAGCGTCATGAGCGACAGCGAGCCCCCTCGCCCCCGCAAGATCCTCAGCCTGAAGAGCGGCGTCGCCGCGCCGGGCGGTCCGCCGCCGTTGGAGCGCATCCAGCGGCCGGCCGGACGCAAACGCGTGGTGATCACCGCGCCCGAGCCGCCGCCGACGCCCCCGGCCACCGGCGATTTCAAGTGCAAGCCCTGCGGCACGCGCTTCGACCCGCCGACCGAACTGGCCGATGAGGACTCGGTGCGCTGCCCGTCCTGCAACGCCCGCCTGGGCCTGGCCTCGGACTTCCGCGCCGACCCGCCGAACGTCGACAAGCTGCGCGCGCGCTACCTCAAGAAATAGGCTCTTCCAGGTCGGGACCCTTGTCGAGCGCCAGGCCGCTCGTCGAGGCCAGGATGGGATCCTTGACCGTGCGCGCCCGCGCTGTCGGGGCGCGCTTGAACAGGCCGCGCCACAAGGGTTCGGGCGTCGGGAGGGCGCTGGACCACAGCTGGCCCCTGATCGCCAGGGCCTCGGCGTCGTCGAAGGTCCGCCTCATCAGCGCGGTCTCGAACTTCATCATGTTGAAGTTCTCGAAGCTGTTGGGGATCGAGGCCGACCAGAGCGGCAGGTTGTGGCGGGCGCAGAAGCCGGCCGCGACGCTCAGCGCCTGGCGGTACGAGAACCGCAGCATGGTCTCGAAGGCGCGGCCCATGATCGAGGTCACGCCCGGCGGGGTGGTGCGGGGCGAGGGGTCCAGCACGGTGTTGAAGATCACATAGACCCGGCCGCGCCGCATGCGCTGGCCCAGCTCGCGCCAGCGCAGCAGGGCGTCGGGCATCAGGAACAGCGGCGCGGCGATGCCGCCGTCGGCGTGCATTTCCTGATAGCGCTTCATTCCGCCGTTGCCGTCCGGAGCCTCGACGTCGATCAGCTTGGGCGGGAACAGGCCGGGCAGGGTGGCCGAGGCCACCAGCACGTCGCGGAACAGTTTCACGGCCGCCTCGCCGCCGCGGGTGGCGATCGCCCCCATGTCCCAGATCGTCGCCTTCTGGCTGTCCAGATTGGTGGTGGCGATCAGCAGGCGGCGGCCGCGGGCGTGCTCGCGAGCCACGGCCTGGATCACCTCCAGATCGAAGAACGGGGCGACCAGGCCGTCCAGGGAGTCGCCGCGGAACAGGCTGGGGCCCAGGGTCGGCCCCAGGCGCCTGAGGCTCATCAGCTCGGCCGCGTGGCCGCCGACATAGGCGTCGGTCAGCCGGTCGTCCCATTCCGGGCCGAGGAAGGCCAGGGGCGCGATCAGGGCGCCGGTGCTGACGCCGGTGACGATGGCGAAGTTCGGACGGGTCCCGGCCTTGGTCAGGCCGACCAGGGCGCCGGCCCCGAAGGCCCCGCCCGCCGCCCCGCCCGACAGGGCCAGGATGTTGAAATCGCTCCCGCCCAGCAGCGGCCGCAGCGGGGCCAGGCGGTCGGCGACGTTGCGCAGGGCCTCGTCGGCCTCGTCGACGCTGAGCCGCACGCCCGGAAAGCCGACCGCCTCGATCTGGCTTTCGTGCTGGGTCAGCGGAGCCGGCAGGCGCTTGCCGCGCTGTCCGTTGGCCGCCCGATCCCGGAAGAAGGTCTGGACGGTCTTTTTGGGGTCCGACGGGGTGTTCAAGGCCAGCTCAACTTACGCCAGGTCAGGGGTGACCGCTCGAGGTCAGGACCACCCCGACCAGCACCGCGGCGTAGTGCAGGCCGGCGCCGCCGATCACGTGACCGTGCCAGATCGCCCGCCGGAACTTCAGCCGCTTCATCAGGTAGAACACCGTACCCGTGGAATAGATCACGCCGCCGATGGCCAAAAGCATCAGGGCCACCCAGCCCATGCCGTCGATCATCGGCTTGACGGCCACCAGGACCAGCCAGCCCAGGGCCAGGTACAGCCCGACCCAGAAGCGCTTGTCCAACCCCGGCAGCAACAGCTTGGCCAGCACCCCGACCCCGGCCACGGTCCAGACGGCCGTGGTCATGCCGATCGCCCACCAGCCGTGCAGGTTCTGGGTGGTGAAGGGCGTGTAGGACGCCGCGATCATGATGAAGATGCCGGCGTGGTCGAAGCGGCGCAGCAGCGGCCGCCAGCGGGCCTTGGAGAAGTTGTAGGCGGTCGACAGCGACAGCATGGTGATCAGGCCCACCGTATAGACGCCGATGGCCGCCACCTGGCTCAGCGAGCCCAGGCCGAAGGCCAGGCCCAGCAGGATGCCGCCGCCCAGCAGGGCGCAGGCCAGGCCGGCCAGGTGCACCACGAGGTCGGCGCACTTGGCGCCGGCCGTCGGATAGTGCGTGGCTGGAACGGTCGCGGGAACCTGCGCGGGGGCCGCTGTCGCAACGATGCTTGTGGTCTCTGTCATGGCCCACCCACTGTACGCTCAATCGGTGACATATAAACGCCGATCATCGTGGCTGGGATAGGGCCGCGGGGCCCACAAGGGTGAAAAGACGACACGAGGCGGCCGCCGCGACGTCCTAGCCGATGCGGGGTTCGGTCCCGGCCAGCAGCCGCCCGATGTTGGCGCGATGGCGCGCGATGACGTAGACGCCGCCCGCGATCACCAGCAATCGATAGGGCAAGGGGTGCTCCAGGGCGCCGATGAGCATGATCGCGACCAGGGCCGCGAGCATCGAACTGAGGGAAACGGTTCGGGAAATCGCCAGGGCGACACCGAAGACCGTCGCGGCGCCCAGGCCGACGGGCCAGGATATCGCCAGCAGCACGCCCAGCCCCGTCGCGGCCGATTTTCCTCCGGTGAAGTTCAGCCAGATCGAGCGGCTGTGCCCCAGCAACACGACAAGGCCGGCCGAGGCGACGGCCCAAGGCGTCCAGGCTTGCGGATCGAGCGCCTGCGGCGCGACGACCGGCGTCGTGTAGAGCCAGCGGAGGAAAGCCGGCGCCGCCACGCCCTTGAGCACGTCCACCACGAGCACGACCAGGGCGGGCCATTTCCCCAGGGTTCGAAGGGCGTTGGTCGCCCCGACGGACTTGGAGCCATGCTCCCGTATATCGACGCCCTTCAGCCATTTCCCCGCCAGATAGGCCGTGGGCAGGGAGCCGAGGAGATAGGCGACCGCCAATCCGGCGAGGTTCGCGATCCAGAAAACCATGGGCCTCGCCTCAATGTGCAGGCTTCAGGGGACCATGGTTCGATCGGTCACATCCAGGCTTTTGATCGCGACCGCCCCTAGCCCAGCAGACCGTGCGCGCCGTCCCAGGCCAGCTTGGTCCCGACCGCGATCAGCAGGACGTAGATGACCTTGTAGAAGCCCTCGGCGGGCACGCGGCGCACCAGCCACACCCCGGCCCAGGTCGAGGCCAGGGCCAGGGGCAGCAGCACGGCCGCCGTGGTCAGCACCTGGGGCGTGAACTGGCCCAGGGCGACATAGGCCGGCACCTTCATCCAGTTGACGACCGCGAAGAAGATGGCGCTGGTGCCGATGAACACGTCGCGCGGCAGGCGGCGGGGCAGCACATAGATCTGGAACGGCGGGCCGCCGGCGTGGGCCACCTGGCTGGTGAAGCCGGCGACCGCCCCGCACAGGGCCCCCAGCCAGGGCCTGGCCGGGCCGGTCTCGATCGCCTGGGCGACCTTGACCGCCCGCTCGGCCCACAGGCGCTGCAGCGAGAAGGCGATGGAGATCAGGCCGATCGACAGCTCGACCGCCGCCACCGACACCCGGGCGGCCAGCAGCCAGCCCAGGAAGATCCCGACCGCCGCGGCCGGCAGCATCAGGATCAGCAGGCCCTTGTCCCAGGTCTTGCGGAACGACCAGACGCTGACGACGTCCTGGGTCAGCAGGATCGGCAGGGTGATCGCCGCGGCCAGCACCGGCGAGATGACCAGGGCCATCATCGGCACCGCCACCACCCCGATCCCGGCGAACCCGCCCTTGGCCAGGCCCAGCAGGATCACGGCGGGAATGGCGACGGCGTAGAAGAGGGGGTCGGTCAGCATGGTGGGGGTGTTAGCAGGATCGTGGGCGGTTTCCCAAGGGGGCGGTGCGGCGAACACTTGCCCCCTACGGACCGCTTCGCGGTCGTCTTCCCCCACAGGGGGAAGAGCGCTCCGCCCCCTATGGGGGCGGACAGGCGGCGAAGCCGCCAGGTGGGGGCAAGTGTTCACCGGCAGGGCGCTAAGGGCGCGGGCCCCTACCCAGCAGCTCCCTTGCTCTCCCACCCCTCCACGAACGGAAACCGCTCGGCCCAGAACGTCGCCAACCTCGGATCGGCGTCCACCCGCCGAACGACCTCGCCCATCCTCGGCGCCACCGCGTAGAACCGCTTGCGCCGAGGTCCCCACCGGCTGACCACGGCGACGTACAGATCGAGCACCGTCAGCTCTTCGCCCAGCAGGTAGCCGCCAGGATCAAGCTGTCCCTCCATCATCCCCCAGCACTCGGCGATGCGCTCAGCCGTTGCCGCCTTGATCCGCGCCTGGACCTCCGGATCGGGCCCGCCCAGCCGTGACGGATCGTCCCGCACCCAGAACAGCGCGTAGATCGAGGCCGGCACGAACACCATCCAGCGCAGGAACTGGGCGCGCAGGGGCGAGTCCACGGGCGGGGCCAGCCGCGCCTCCGGAAACCGGTCGGCCAGCCAGATCAGGATGGCGGCGCTCTCGGTGATCGTCTCGCCGTCGGGCGTGACCAGGGCCGGGATCTGTTTCAGCGGATTGACCCCCGCCACCTTGGCCTGCTGGGCCGCGCCCTCCCAGGTCGGCGCCTCGATCACGGTGTAGGGCTGCTTCAAAAGGGTCAAAGCGGCCTCGACAGGCACAGACCCCGAGCCAAGCGCGCCATAGATGGTGTAAGCTTGATTCATCATTCGTTACCCAATTCGCCCACAACATGTTGTGTGCTGCGACCATCTGGCCACTAGATACGGCCATGGGAGCCCGATACCAAAAGACTGTAATCGTCCGTCCGATTCGTGTCCGTCCGCCCTTGGAGCCGTTCTCGATGTCCGCCAAGCTTATCACCCTGCCCGGTCTCCTGACTCCGTCCGCCGCCTACAAGCCGTTCCGTTATCCGTGGGCCCACGAGTTCTGGAAGAAGCAGCAGCAGGTCCACTGGATGCCGGAAGAGATCCCGCTGGGCGAGGATCTCAAGGACTGGGCCGTCAAGCTCAATGACAAGGAACGGAACCTGCTGACGCAGATCTTCCGCTTCTTCACCCAGGCCGACATCGAGGTCGCCGACAACTACATGGAGCGCTACGGCCGGGTGTTCAAACCCACCGAAGTGAAGATGATGCTGTCGTCGTTCGCCAATATGGAGACCATCCATATCGCGGCCTACGCGCTGCTCCTCGAGACCATCGGCATGCCGGAAAGCGAATTCGGCGCGTTCATGGAATACCAGGAGATGCGCGACAAGCACGACTTCATGCAGAAGTTCGGCGTCGACACCAATGCCGACATCTGCCGCACCCTGGCGATGTTCGGCGGCTTCACCGAAGGCCTGCAGCTGTTCGCCTCGTTCGCGATGCTGATGAACTTCCCGCGCTTCAACAAGATGAAGGGCATGGGCCAGGTCGTGTCGTGGTCGATCCGCGACGAGAGCCTGCACTGCGAAGGCATCATCAAGCTCTACCACGCCTTCAACGCCGAGACCGGCGCGGTGACCAAGAGCGTGGCCGCCGACATCGTCGACTGCTGCAAGACCGTGGTCACCATGGAGGACGCCTTCATCGACCTGGCCTTCGAGGCCGGCGAGATCCAGGGCATGACCCCCGAGGACATCAAACAGTACATCCGGTTCATCGCCGACTGGCGCCTGCGCCAGCTGCACCTGCCGGAAGTCTACGGCATCAAGGAAAACCCGCTGCCCTGGCTGCAGTCGCTGCTGTCGGGCGTGGAGCACGCCAACTTCTTCGAGGCCCGGGCCACGGAATATTCCAAGGCCGCCACCACGGGCCAATGGCACGGCGCGGAGGGCGTGTGGTCGAGCTTCGACAACATGCTGCAAAAGCGCTCTGAGAGCACCCTGCCGGCAGAATAAAAGCAGGCTAAAAGAAGCAGGGAAGACGGGGATAACATGTCGCCGCCCTCGCAAGGGGGCGGCGTTTCTTTGTCCGGAGTCCCCTCTTGTCGGGAAAAATGGCGATGCGGATAGCGGTGATCGGACCGGGCGCGGTGGGCGGGGTGATCGCCGCGTGGCTGGCCCAGAATCCGGCCCTGAGGGTCGAGGTCTGCGCGCGCACCGCCTTCGACCGGCTGGAGGTCGAGACCCCGGGCGGGCCGCTGACAGCGACCCCGCGGGTGCTGACCGCGCCGGATCAGGCCTTCCCGGACGAAAAGGGGGGCGTGGACTGGGCGATCATCACCACCAAGACCTATGACGCGGCCGCCACCGGCGCCTGGCTGGCGCGGCTGGTCGGACCCGACACCCGCGTGGCGGTGCTGCAGAACGGCGTCGAGCACGTCGAGCGCTTCACCCCCTATGTCGACGCGGCGCGGATCACCCCGGCGGTGGTCGACATTCCCGCCGAGCGCAGCGCCCCCGGCCGCGTGCGCCAGCGGCGGGACGGCACGATCCTGGTTCCGCAAGGCGCGGCGGGGCAGGCCTTCACGGCCCTGTTCGCCCATACGCCGATCAAGGTCTCCACGACGGACGACTTCAAGACCGCCGCCTGGAAGAAGCTGGCCCTCAACTGCGCCGGGGCGGTCAACGCCCTGACCTTGAAGCCGTCAGGCGTGGCCCAGCGCGAGCCGATCGCCGACATCATGCGGGCGCTCGTGGCCGAGTGCGTGGCGGTGGGCCGAGCCGAAGGGGCGGACCTGCCGTCCGACCTGCCCGAGACGGTGGTGGCCGGCTATCGGTCGGGACCGGCCGACGGGGTCAATTCCCTGCACGCCGACCGGGCGGCGGGCCGGCCCATGGAACTGGACGCCCGCAACGGCGTGATCGTCCGCCTGGGCGCGCGGCATGGGATCGCCACGCCGGTCAATGCGATGGTGGTGGCGCTGCTGGAGGCGGCGGCGGCTTGAATTCATCGCCACCCAAGCTCAGTGCAGGGTCCTTGTCCTTCGACGAGCTCAGGATGAGGACCAATGTACAGGCCGTGGCCGTAGAAAACCTCATCCTGAGCTTGTCGAAGGACGAGGTTTTCGCTTTCGAAAGCCGACCGTCGGTCGGCCGCCTAGTCCCTACGGCCGGTCCTTCTTGGGGATCGCCGCGACCTGTTCGGCCGTGAGCTTGGTGATGCTCTTGGCCATGATCGGCATGGCGATGCCGAAGCCGTCGGAGACCCGCAGGTCCAGGTCGATCGGGCCGCAGACCGTGTCGATGCCGCGCTGGATCGACACCAGGTGCACGCCGGGGGAGGTCAGCTGGCTGGTGCCGTGCGACAGCTCCACCTGATAGACGTCGCGATTGCGCACCTTCATGTAGAGCGTGTCGCGATCGGGCGCGCTCCAGCCGTCCCAGTCTGACAGGGAGAAGCATTGGCGCGCCGGGCGGGGCTTGGCTTGAGCGTCGGGGGCGGCGGCGTCGGCGAGGGCCGGAGCGGCGGCGGCCAGCAGGACCGTCGCCGCAAGGCCGGCCCGGATCATGGATTTGGCGTTCATGGCGGTTTTCCTAACCAACATCCCTCGGGGGAGAGATTGGTCCTCTCCCCCCCGAAGTCAATCGGCCAGGCTTGCGCGGTCTAGGCCTTGGCCGGCTCGATCTCGGGCTCCGGATCGTCCAGCTCGCCCTCCCACTTGGCGACCACGGCGGCGGCCACCGAATTGCCGACCACGTTGGTGGCGCTGCGGCCCATGTCCAGCAGGTGGTCGACGCCCAGCACCAGGGCGATCCAGGTCTCGGGCAGGCCGAAATAGGTCAGGGTGGCCATGATCACCACCAGCGAGGCGCGCGGCACGCCGGCTATGCCCTTGGAGGTCACCATCAGCAGCAGCAGCATGAAGATCTGCTGCTGGACCGTCAGGTGCACGCCGTGGGCCTGCAGGATGAAGACCGTGGCGAAGGTGCAGTACAGCATCGAGCCGTCGAGATTGAACGAATAGCCCAGCGGCAGGACGAACGAGACGATGCGGCGGCGGATGCCCAGCTTGGGCAGGACGTCCAGGATGCGCGGATAGGCGGCTTCCGAGCTGGCGGTCGAGAAGGCCAGCAGGGCCGGCTCGCGGATGGCCCCGAACAGCGGGATCGCCCGCTTGCCCAGCACCAGGAAGGCGGCCAGGAACAGCAGCAGCCACAGCGTGCCCATGGTGGCGTAGAAGCCCATAACGAACTTGCCGTAGACCACCAGCATCGAGATGCCCTGGTCGGCGATGGTCGAGGCCAGGGCGCAGAAGATCGCCAGCGGGGCCAGCTTCATCACGAAGCCGGTGACCTTGAGCATGACCTGAGCGCCCTGCTCGGCCAGCTCCAGGATGTGCGGGGCCTTGTTGTCCAGCGAGGCCACGGCGGTGCCGACGAACAGGCTGAAGACAACGATCTGCAGGATCTCGTTCTTGGCCATGGCCTCGAAGATCGAGGCCGGCACCAGGTGGGTGATGAAGCCCTGCAGGGTGAAGGTCTCGGTCGAGGCGGCCGGAGCCTTGGCGGCGGCGTCGACGACCTCGTTCAGCACCAGGCCCGAGCCCGGGTGCAGCAGATGCACCATCAGCAGGCCCAGCAGCAGAGAGACGGCCGAAGCGCTGATGAACCAGCCCATGGTCTTGGCGCCGATCCGGCCCACGGCGGCGGCGTCCTCCATATGGGCGATGCCGGCCACCAGGGTGGTGAGGACCAGCGGGGCGATGATCATCTTGATCAGCCGCAGGAACAGGTCGGTGCCCATCTTGAACCACTTGACCGCCTCGGCGGTCTGGGCGGGGTCGAGGTACTGGTTGCAGACCCAGCCGACCAGGACCCCGAGGACCATGGCGGCGATGATCAGGAAGGCGAAACGTCTATTCATGAATTCCCCCGTCGAGCGCGAGGCCCGAACGCATTGGTCGAGTCGACCTTAAGCGAAAGGATGGGGGGCAAGCTTTCCGCTCGCGCGCCCGTCGCCTCGGTCGTTACGACCCTTGTGGCCGACGAAATCGGCTTCGTCCATGCCCTGGAGCCCACCGTTGGGCCTTACGCTGGAAAACCCGGCGGAACGCTGATATAGGGCGCCATGTCAAACCAAGAAAAAGCAATCGCCGTCGTTGAGCAGCTCAACGTAGAATACGAACGCGCCGTCGACGCCCTGCGGACCGCGCTTCGCGTCTATCTCGAAACCGGAGCCCGCCCCGACCCGCAAGCGCGGTTCGACGGCACGTTCGCCTATCCCGAGCTGCGGCTGATCTATGATCCCGAGGCCCTGCCGCCCAAGCTGGCGCGCTCGTACGCCCGGGTCAGCCGGCCCGGCGTCTACGCCACCACCATCACCAAGCCCAACCAGTTCAAGGATTACCTGGTCGAGCAGCTGACCCTGCTGCTGAACGATTTCGACGTCGAGATCGAGATCGACCGCTCCAGCCAGGAGATCCCCTATCCCTACGTGCTGGACGCCACCATCGACCTGAACCAGGCCGATGTCCGCTCCGAGGACATCGCCCGCTTCTTCCCGACCACGGACCTGGCCTTCATCGGCGACGAGATCGCCGACGGGGTCTGGAGCCCGGCGATGGAGGAGGCCCGCCCGCTGGCCCTGTTCGACGGCCTGCGCACCGACTTCTCGCTGGCCCGCCTGAGGCACTACACCGGCGCCCCGGCCGAGCACGTCCAGCAGTTCATCCTGTTCACCAACTATCATCGCTATGTCGACGAGTTCGTGCGCTGGGGCATCGAGCAGCTGGGCCAGGACGGCAGCCGCTATGAAGGCCTGTCGTGCTCGGGCGGTCTGATGATCACCGCCAACACCGCCAATCCTGAACTGGCGGTGGCGGAATCGACCTGGCGCAAGCACCAGATGCCGGCCTACCACCTGATGGCCCCCGGCGGCACGGGGATCACCCTGGTCAATATCGGCGTGGGCCCGTCCAACGCCAAGACCATCTGCGACCACCTGGCCGTGCTGCGCCCGCAGGCCTGGCTGATGATCGGCCACTGCGGCGGCCTGCGCGACACCCAGACCATCGGCGACTACGTGCTGGCCCATGCCTATCTGCGCGACGACCACGTGCTGGACGCCGTCCTGCCCCCCGAGATCCCGGTGCCGTCGATCGCCGAGGTCCAGCGAGCCCTCTACGACGCGGCCAAGATGATCAGCGGCGACTCGGGCGATCAGCTCAAGAAGCGCTTGCGGACGGGCACGGTGGTCACCACCGACGACCGCAACTGGGAACTGCGCCACAGCCTCTCGGCCCTGCGCTTCAACCAGAGCCGGGCCGTGGCCATCGACATGGAGTCCGCGACCATCTCGGCCCAGGGCTATCGCTTCCGGGTGCCGTACGGGACGCTGCTGTGCGTCTCGGACAAGCCGCTGCATGGCGAGATCAAGCTGCCCGGCCAGGCCAACGCCTTCTATGAGCGGGCCATCAGCCAGCACCTGCAGATCGGGATCCTGACCTGCAAGCTGCTGCTGGAAGAGGGGGCCAACCTGCACTCGCGCAAGCTTCGGGCGTTCGACGAGCCGCCGTTCAGGTAGGCCACGAAGACCCCCTCAGTCGCTCCGCGACAGCTCCCCCAGAGGGGGAGCATCTAGCGCGATCAGATCCTCCCCC
>NZ_JBAPVS010000186.1:0-2700 GCF_049283275.1 Caulobacter sp.
GATGAACGCTTCGCGTTCACCCCCATCCGACCGCTTCGCGGCCACCTTCCCCCATCAAGGGGGAAGGACTCCGATGGCCTTCCGCGCCGACGCCACCGCCCGCTCCAGCACCTGCGCCTCATACGCGACCCCCGGCGAATGCCCCCACACCGGTCCCGGCCAGGCCGGATCGCCGACCCGGCGGCCCAGGACGTGGACGTGCAGCTGCGGGGTCACATTGCCCAGGGCCCCGACATTGAGCTTGTCGACCACCAGGCCCAGCACCTGCGCCACCGCCCGCACAGCCACGCCGGCCAGCACCGTCTCCTCGATCAGCCGCGCGCGGTCGGCGGCCGACAGGTCCTCCAGCTCGCGCGCGCCGCCGACGCGAGGGATCAGCACCACCCACGGATAGCGGGCGTCCAGCTGCAGGCGGGCGTGGCACAGGGTCAGCTCGCCCAGTTCGGCGGCGGTGGCCGCGAAGGCCGGATCGAGGATGAACTCAGCCACGTTTGGGAACCGCCGCCCAATAGTCGAAGTCGAGGATGACGCCCGGCGCATAGGCGCCCGCCTCATCCTTGTCGGGAAAGTCGGCGCAGGGACGATCCACCGTCGCCACCAACCGCAGGCGCAGAGCCCCCACGCCGTGGCCCAGGTCGGCCTTGTCCAGCACCTGCGACCAGGCGAACACCGTGCCGCCGGCGAAATACGGGCTGACATGGCGTCCGCCGTTGATCGCCAGGATCAGTCCGGCGTTCTGCAGGCCGTTGAACGACAGGGCCTTGGCCGTCGAGATCACCACCCCGCCATAGACCAAGCGGCGGCCCGACGGGTCCCCCCCTGGTCCTTTATGGGCGCGTTCGAACTGGTTGAAATGGACCTTGGCGGTGTTCTGCCACAGCCGCGTGGCCATCTGAGCCTCGGCCTCCTCGACGACCATGCCGTCGACGTGATCGATCTTCTCGCCGACCGCGTAGTCCTCGAAGGCGTGCGGGGCGCCGGCATGGGCGTAGTCGTAGTGCTTGAAGGTCAGGCCCGGCGGCGCAACCAGGTCGCCGGCCGCCACGGCGGCGGCCAGGGCCGGCGCGGACTGGCCTTCGACCACCGCGCCGGGGTCGCGCTTGCGCACCATCACCCAGCGCACATAGCTCAGCACCGCCACGCCGCGCTGGTTCACGCCCGTGGTGCGCACATAGACCACGCCGGTCTTGCCGTTGGAGTTCTCCTTCAGCCCGATCACCTCGGACTTGGCCGACAGGGTGTCGCCCGGATGGACCGGAGCCAGGAACCGGCCCTCGGCGTAACCCAGATTGGCCACGGCGTTCAGGCTGATGTCAGGCACGGTCTTGCCGAAGACCACATGGAAGGCGACCAGCGGATCGACCGGCGCGGTCTCCAGCCCGCAGTCGCGCGCGAAGACGTCCGACGAGAACAACGAGAAGCGTGGTCCGTACAGCGCCGTGTACAGCGCCACGTCGCCCGTGGTGACGGTTCGAGGGGTGGCGTGAACGATCGTCTGGCCGAGCTTGAAGTCCTCGAAATAGCGTCCCGGATCGGTCTTGCTCATCCCCCGCGTCTCCCAAATGGTTTTGATGTCGTTGTTCAGGCAGTCTTGCCGCACTGCAGCGAAACGGGAAAGAGGGCTTGAGACAAAGCCTCAGCGGGCGTAGACCGCGCCCCGACATTCATCGTCCACAGCCTTGACGGAGACCCCATGGCTCGCGCGAAGATCGCCCTCATCGGCGCCGGCATGATCGGCGGCACCCTGGCTCACATCGCCGCGCGCGAAGAGCTTGGCGACATCCTGCTGTTCGACATCGCCGAAGGCACGCCCCAGGGCAAGGCCCTGGACATCGCCGAAGCCTCGGCCGTGTTCGGCAAGGACATCACGCTGAAGGGCGTCAACGACTACGCCGACATCGCCGGCGCCGACGTCTGCATCGTCACCGCCGGCGTGCCGCGCAAGCCGGGCATGAGCCGCGACGACCTGCTGGGCATCAACCTGAAGGTCATGAAGGCCGTCGGCGAAGGCATCAAGGCCCACGCCCCCAACGCCTTCGTCATCTGCATCACCAACCCGCTGGACGCCATGGTCTGGGCCCTGCAGCAGTTCTCGGGCCTGCCCAAGGAAAAGGTCATCGGCATGGCCGGCGTCCTGGACTCGGCGCGTTTCGCCTACTTCCTGGCCGAGGCCACCGGCGTGTCGGTGGAAGACATCCACGCCTGGACCCTGGGCGGCCACGGCGACGACATGGTGCCGATGGTCCGTCACTCCACCGTCGGCGGCCTGCCGCTGCCGGAACTGGTCAAGCAAGGCTGGCTGACCCAGGAAAAGCTGGACGCCATCGTCGACCGCACCCGCAAGGGCGGCGGCGAGATCGTCGCCCTGCTGAAGACCGGCTCGGCCTTCTACGCCCCGGCTGAAAGCGCCATCGCCATGGCCACCAGCTACCTGAAGGACAAGAAGCGCGTCCTGCCGTGCGCCACCTTCCTGACCGGCCAATACGGCCTGGACGGCCTCTATGTCGGCGTGCCGGTCGTGATCGGCGCCGGCGGCGCGGAGAAGATCGTCGAGTTCGAAACCAACGACGCGGAAAAGGCGATGTTCGCCAAGTCCGTCGAGTCGGTGAAGGGCCTGATGGAAGCCTGCAAGGGCATCGACAGCTCGCTGGTTTAGGCTTTCCAGTCTTCAGACATGAGAAGGGCGGCTCCGTGAGGAGC
>NZ_JBAPVS010000187.1:0-1866 GCF_049283275.1 Caulobacter sp.
CACTCCCCCGCTGCCGACCGCCGCCGCGACCAAGGCCCCGCCCTACGCCGCCCGGGTGCAGAACGTCCTCACCAAATACCTCAAACCAACCCCGGAAAACCCCAAACACCCCGGGTACGCCGGAGCCGTCGCCCTCGTCATGGTCGACGGGAAAACCACCCTGCACACCGCCGTCGGCCACGCCCTGCGCTACAAAGCCGGCCCGGTCGAGCTACCCGCCGCGCAACGCGTCGCCGCCAAGCCGAACTCCATCTTCGACCTGGCCTCACTCACCAAGGTCTACACCGCGATCCTCGTCCTGCAACTCATCGAACAGGGCAAAGTCGACCTCACCGCACCCCTGCAGAAATACCTGCCCGAGTTCACCGGCACCGGCAAGGGCGCCGTCACCATCGCCATGCTCCTGGCCCACACCAGCGCCCTGCCCGTCGGCGCCAAAGTCACCGGCCTGCCCGACAACACCACCCGCTGGAAATCCGTGCTGACCACACCCCTAGTCACAGGCGGCGTGCCCGGCACCACCTTCCGCTACTCCAGTGTTGGACTGATGGTCCTCGGGCGCCTCGTCGAGAAGCTCACCGGCAAGACCCTCGACAAAGCGTTGCGCGACAACCTGCTCACCCCGCTCGGGCTCAAAGACACCGGCTTCCAGCCCTTGAAGTGGGTCGCCGACAAGCAGCGCTTGGTCGCCACCGACGCCCGTACCTCCCGCGGCCTGCTGCGCGGCACCGTGCACGACGACGTCTGCAACATCCTCGGCGGCGTCGCCGGACACGCCGGCATCTTCGCCACCGCCCACGACGTCGCCGTCATCGGCCAACTGCTGCTCAACGGCGGCACCTACAACGGCAAACGCCTGCTGTCCGCCGCCGTCGTCAAGAAAGCCCTGACTAACGTCAACCACGGCAAACCGGCCGTCGACGCCGACCGCCCGCACCGCACCGCCGACCACGGCCTCGGACTGGAGATCAACCAGAGCTGGTTCATGGGCAAACTCGCCTCGCCGACCACGTTCGGGCATACCGGCTTCACCGGGACGTCGCTGCTGGTCAGCCCGGCCCGCAGGACCGTCGTGGTGCTGCTGACCAACCGTGCCCACCCCAACTGGAGCTGGTCCAACCCCGACCCGCACCGTGTCGCCGTCCACAACGCCATCACGTAACGACCGCAGCAGCAGCAATCTCGGCGCGCTCAGACCAGGCTGGCACCTGGGACGCCCCACGATCCCCTCGTGGACACCACCTACCCGGCATACCGAGCAGAACACCCGCCCGCGTCTGGTCACCCCGCGCGGCCGGTCAACGACCACCGCCGCCTTAACACCGTCACACCAGCCGATCGACGAACCACCCCGACAGCCCGGGACAACCCCGGACAGCTTCCACACCCCTGCCACCACCAGCGATCATCAAGTCCCCGGCCCGAGTCAGCGAGCCCAAGCAAAGATCACCGTACGAGCGTTCGTGTCACCAACGTGTCACGATCATCCACAATAGACATCGATGCAGATCGGCCACGACGATCCTCGGGTCAGCTCGAGGGCCTAGCAAACCCGAGCACGTATCGCCAGCTCAACCCCGCGTTCCCGAAGAGAAGGACCACACAGCGACCCGAACCAGCACCGCACCGCAGAACCAGCAAGGAGGAACCGATCAACAAACGACCCGGTAAACCGTACGCACGTTCGGGCAAAAACGCGTGTCACGGAGATCCGGAAGCATCCACGGCCGGAAATGAAAAAGGCCAGCTAAGCTGGCCTTTCACAACGTCGGGCTGACAGGATTTGAACCTGCGACCCCTTGACCCCCAGTCAAGTGCGCTACCAAGCTGCGCTACAGCCCGTCCCCGCTCGCGGCCTAAGCCCCG
>NZ_JBAPVS010000188.1:0-6729 GCF_049283275.1 Caulobacter sp.
TCCTCCCCCTCTGGGGGAGGTGGCCCGGAGGGCCGGAGGGGGTTCGCGGCGCAACCCGTCGCCGCACCTGCACGTTAAGCCTCACCTTCCCCACATCGGAGTTCCCCATGCGTCTCGCCCTGACCGCCGCCGCCCTGATCACCCTTGCCGCCGGCGCGGCCCAGGCCTCCACGCCCGGGTCCTGGAACGACCTGCGCGTCCGCTCCGACAAGGCTTGCATCGCCGCCGCCCAGGAGCTGCGCAACGTTCGCGTCACCGCCTATGGCGACACCTTCCAGTCGGTGACCGTCTCCAACCTCGAAGGCGTCTACAAGCCGCGCCACATGAAGGGCGCGCGCGGCAAGGCGACCTGCGTGTTCGACAAGCGCAGCGGCCGCGCCGAGGTCCAGGAACTGCAGGTTCGCCGCTAGCTTTTTCCGCTTCCGGTTTTCGCGGCCGCTGCTAGGGTGCGCCGCGAGAACAGGAAGGGAACAGTCATGACCGGAACCATTCGCTGCGGCATCGGCGGCTGGACGTTCGAACCCTGGCGGGGCGGTCCCTTCTATCCCGACGACCTGAAGCAGAAGGACGAGCTGAAATACGCCTCGTCAAAGCTGACCAGCATCGAGATCAACGGCACCTACTATTCCACCTTCAAGCCCAACAGCTGGATGAAGTGGCGCGACGAGACGCCCGACGACTTCGTGTTCTCGGTGAAGGCCAGCCGGTTCTGCACCAACCGCCGGGTGCTCTCCGAGAACAACGACTCCATGCAGAAGTTCCTGGCCCAGGGGATGGAGGAGCTTGGCCCGAAGCTCGGCCCGATCAATTGGCAGTTCATGGCGACCAAGAAGTTCGACCCAGTCGATTTCGAGGGCTTCCTGAAGCTGCTGCCCAAGGAAATCGGCGGCAGGCCGGCGCGCCACGCCTTGGAGGTGCGCAGCCCGACCTTCGCCACCCAGCAGTTCTACGACCTGGCCGCCAAGTACGGCGCGGCCATCGTCTACGCCGTCGATGACGAGGAGCCGACCTGGCCCTGCATCGACGAACCGACCGGCGACTTCACCTATGCTCGCCTGATGTCCAGCAAGCCCGACGAGCCCACCGGCATGACCTCGGACGAACTGGACGGCATCGCCGCGCAGACCCGGAAGTGGGCCGAGCGCGGCGACGTCTTCGCCTACTTCATCGCCGGGGCGAAGGTGAGAAACCCGGCGGCGGCGATGGCCCTGATAGAGAAGCTGAGGAAGTAACCCTCTCCCCCTACCGAAGCCCTCTCCCATGGGGAGAGGGAGGGACCCATCGTGAAACGATGGGAGGGTGAGGGGGTAAAACGTCAGACGGCGAGCCGGTAGGGCGGTCGTGAGAAATCAGTGAGGGCGTAACCCCTCACCCTCCCACCGCTACGCGGCGGGTCCCTCCCTCTCCCGCTGGGAGAGGGTGATCTAGACACCCCAGCCCCCGCAGGCTCGCCGCCACGGCCGAATCCAGCGGCGTCTGCGGCACGTCTCCCAGGAACGCCTGGAGCTTGCGGTCGTCCAGCACCAAAGGCGCGCGCCACAGGTAGCGCATCTCGGCCATCTCGCCGAAGATCCGCACCATCGGCGACAGAGCGACCACCAGCCACCAGGGGAAGCTCATGACCGGCAGCTTCGGCTGGCCCGTCACCCGCCGCACCGAGGCCGCCATCTCACCCCAGGCCAGCATGTGGCCGCCGAAATGGAAGACCTCGAAAGCCGCGAGGCGGTCGGCGTGGTCCAGCAGCCGAGCCATGGTCTCGGCCAGGTCCGGCAGATAGGCCCAGGCGTGGGCCAGACCCTTGGCCGAAGGCTCGGTCACCGACTTCACCGGAGCGCCCGACTTGACCACCGCCTGGCCGAACCAGTTGTTGCCGGCGTGCGGCCCGAAGAAGTCGCCGGCCCGGACGATCAGCACCGGCGCGCCCTGCGCCGAGGCCGCCTTCAGCCGTCGCTCCATCTCGACCCGGATCTTGCCCTTGCGGGTGGTCGGGGCCTGGGGCGCGGTCTCGTCGATCAGCGGGAAGGTCTCCAGGCCGAAATTGTAGACCGTGCCCGGCAGCAGGATCCGTGCGCCCTCGACCTTGGCGGCGGCGATGGTGTTGTCGATCATCGGCAGGACCAGCTTGCCCCAGTTCTTGTAGCCGGGCGGGTTGGCGGCGTGGACGATCAACTGGACGCCCCGGGCCGCGCGGGCCACGTCGGCCGCGACCATGGCGTCGCCCTCGATCCACTCGATCCCGGCCCTGCCGGGCTGGGCGCGACGGGTCAGGGCCCGGACGGTCCAGCCGTGGCGGATCAGGGCCGAGGCGGCTTCGCCGCCGATGCCGCCGGTCGCGCCGATCACCAGGGCGATGCGTTGTTCAGTCGTCGTCATGTCGATCTCCATCGGTCGATGGTCCAGAATATCGGCCACGCGCAGCGAAACGCGAATTGACGAACCTTCTTGATCTGCCATGCGTAAATGCATGAGCGATCCCGACTGGAGCCTGTACCGCGCCTTCCTGGCGGTGATGACCGAGGGCAGCCTGTCGGCCGCCGCCCGGGCCCTGGGCCTGACCCAGCCGACGCTCGGACGTCAGGTCGCCGAACTGGAGCGCGGCCTGGGCGTGGCCCTGTTCACCCGCTCGCCCCAGGGCCTGAAACCCACCGACGCCGCCCTCGACCTGGCGCCCCACGCCCAGGCGATGGCTGGGGCGGCCAGCGCCCTGGTGCGGGCCGCATCCGGGGCCGGCGACACGGCGCGCGGCGTGGTCCGCCTGACCGCCAGCGAAATCATCGGGGCCGAGGTGCTGCCCCCCATCCTGGCTGACTTCCGACCCAAGCATCCCGGCGTGGCGGTCGAGCTGTCGCTGGACAACCAGCAGCAGGACCTGCTGCGCGGCGCGGCCGACATCGCCGTGCGCATGGTCCGCCCCACCCAGGACGCCCTGGTCGCCCGCCGTCTGGCCGACACCCACCTGGGCCTCTACGCCCACCGCCGCTATGTCGAGGCCGAGGGCGCGCCCGCCACGGTCCCTGACCTGAAAGGCCACGCGGTGGTCGGTTTCGACCGCGAGACGCCCTTCCTGCGGGGTCTGATGCAGCGGCTGCCGCTAAGCCGGGACGACTTCGCCATCCGCACCGACAGCGACCTGGCCCAACTGGCCGCCATCCGGGCCGGTTGCGGGGTGGGCTTCATCCAGCACGGCTTGGCCCGCCGCGATCCCGAGCTGATCCCGATCTGTCCTGGCCAGATCGGCTTCGACCTGCCCGTCTGGCTGGTCATGCACGAGGACCTGCGGGCCACCCTGCGCATGCGCGCCATGTTCGACCACCTGGCCGAGGGCCTGAGCGCCTTCCTGGCGACCTCGCAGCCCTGAGAGCGCCCCGCGCCTGACTGACCCAACGGCAGTTTGACGGCTCGCATAACGCTGATACGCTCACCTGAACAACGATAAGTCAGGGAGCAGGGCGATGGCCTCGGCATTGCCAAAGGCGTGCATCATCGGCGCGGGCTGCAGCGGCTTCACCACCGCCAAGCGGCTGAAGGACGCCGGCGTCCCCTATGACTGCTTCGAGGCCTCCGACGACGTCGGCGGCAACTGGTACTACAAGAACCCCAACGGGCTGTCGGCCTGTTACGAGAGCCTGCACATCGACACCTCGAAATGGCGGCTGGCCTTCGAGGACTTCCCGGTTCCGACCGACTGGCCCGACTTCCCGCACCACAGCCAGGTCCAGGCCTATTTCAAGGCCTATGTCGCCCACTTCGGCCTGCGCGAAACCATCACCTTCAACACCAAGGTCCTGCGCGCCGAACGCACCCAGGACGGCCTGTGGTCGGTGACCCTGTCGACCGGCGAAACGCGGCTCTACGACGTGCTGATCGTCGCCAACGGCCACCACTGGGATCCGCGCGTTCCGCAGTATCCGGGCACGTTCGACGGCCCCGCCTTCCACGCCCACGCCTACAGCGATCCGTTCGATCCGGTCGACATGCGCGGCAAGACCGTCGTCGTGGTCGGCATGGGCAATTCGGCCATGGACATCGCCAGCGAGCTGGCTCAGCGCCCGATCGCCGGCAAGCTGATCGTCTCGGCCCGGCGTGGGGTCTGGGTGTTCCCGAAATATCTGAACGGCAAGCCTTCGGACAAGTCGGCCATGCCGCCGTGGATGCCGCGCAAACTGGGGCTGAAGATCGTCCGCTCGCTGATCCGCAAACACGTGGGCAGGATGGAGGACTACGGCCTGCCCAAGCCCGACCACGAGCCGCTGGAAGCCCACCCTTCGGTCAGCGGCGAGTTCCTGACGCGGGCCGGCTGCGGCGACATCACCTTCAAGCCGGCGATCAAGGCGCTGGAGGGCAGGAACGTCCGGTTCGCCGACGGCAGCGTCGAGCCCGTGGACGTAATCGTCTTCGCCACGGGCTACAAGATCAGTTTCCCGTTCCTGGACGACCCGGCCCTGGTTCCCGACGCCGACCACCGCCTGCCGCTGTTCAAGCGGATGATGAAGCCCGGCGTGCCCAACCTCTTCTATATGGGCCTGGCCCAGGCCCTGCCGACCCTGGTCAATTTCGCCGAGCAGCAGTCCAAGCTGGTCGCCGCCTATCTGACCGGCCGCTACGCCCCGCCGTCGGTGGCCGAGATGGCGAAGATCACCGCCAAGGACGAGGAGCGCCACACCGGCCAGTATTACGCCTCGGCCCGCCACACCATCCAGGTCGACTTCGGAGTCTATTGCGCCGACCTCAAGAAGGAGATCGCGGCCGGCGAGAAGCGAGCCCGGGCCGCCGGCGGGCCCCTGCCGGTTTTGGCGCGCGCGTCGGAATCCTTGCCACTCGCGGCGGAATGAGGCTGAAATCGTGACGGGGCGTCATCTGGGCCTCGCCACGAGTCGCGTCCGATGTCGAACATCGCCTATTTTCCCGCCCGCCCGGTCCTGGAAGACAACAAGCCGGGCAAGCGCGAACGCACCAAGGTCGCCAACCGCCAGTCGATCCTCGACGCGGCGCGCGCGGTGTTCGGCGAGCTGGGCTATGAGGCCGCCACGGTGCGCGACATCATCCGGCGCACGGGTTTGGCCTCGGGCACCTTCTACAATTACTACAAGTCCAAGGAAGAAGTGTTCGACGCCCTGGCCGACGACGGCGCGCGCCGCTTCCGGCCGATCCTGCGGGCCGAATCCGACAAGGCGGTCGATTTCGAAAGCTTCCTGCGCGGCGCCATCCGGGCCTATTTCGACTTTCTGGAAGGCGAGCACGAAAGCTGGCGGACCAACCGGCCGGCGGGCGAGGTCTTCCCCCACGCCCGCGCCACGCCCGAAATCCAGGCGGTGTTCGACGAGGTCCACGAGGCCTTCGCCAAGGTGCTGGAGCACGACCACGTCCCGGCCGTGGATCTCGACTATTTCACCGCCGCCTGCATCGCCGTGGCCCGCGAGATCGGCGACAAGATGTTGGAGCGACGGCCGATCGACGCGAGCGCCGCCACCGACTTCGCTGTCCGGATGATCCTGGGCGGTCTCCCCGCCCTGCCCCGCCCCTAGCCCCCACAAGAAGCCAGAAAGAGCCCGAATGGCCGACCCCGCCGTCCAGAAATTCATCCTCAAGGTCCTGATGTCGCTGCCGAGCCCGGTGCTGCGGGCGATGTCAGGGGGCGGGACGGTCTATCGCGGCGGGCGAACCCTGGATCCGCGTTTCCAGTTCCTGGCCGCGGCCGCCGCCAAGATGCCGTCACTGACCAGCCTGGCGCCCGACGTGGCCCGCGCCGCCAGCGCCCAGGGCCTGACCGCCATGAGCGGTCCGCCCGAGCCCGGCGTGCGCACCGAGGGCCTGTCGATCGACGGTCCGAACGGGCCGATCAAGCTGCGCGCCTATCAACCGACCGACCAGGACAGCAGCGCCCCGCTGATCGTCTTCGCGCATTTCGGCGGCGGGGTGATCGGGGATCTCGAGACCTGCCACGCCTTCTGCGGGATCCTGGCCCGGATCGCCCGCACGGCGGTGCTGTCGGTCGACTACCGCCTGGCGCCCGACCACCGCTTCCCAGCCGGCCTGGACGACGTGCTGGCCGCCTTCCGCTGGGCCCGCGACCACGCCGAGCGGTTCGGCGCCGCGCCCGGAACCGCGGCGATCGGCGGCGACTCGATGGGCGGCAACTTCTCGGCCATCGTCGCCCAGGAGATGAAGCGTCTGGGCGAAAGCCAGCCGGCCCTGCAGCTGCTGATCTATCCCGCCGTCGACGTGGCCAGCGAGACGGCGTCCATGACCACCTACGGCGACGCCTACCCGCTGAGCCGGCCGATCATGGACTGGTTCATGGGCCACTATATGGGTCCCGACGCCAATCCGGCCGATCCGCGCCTGTCGCCAGACAAGACCAAGGATCTGTCGGGCCTGGCTCCGGCCGTGGTGATCACCGCCGGCTTCGACCCGCTGGTCGACCAGGGCGAGGCCTACGCCAAGCGCCTGGTCGCGGCCGGCGTGCCGACCACCTATCGCTGCTACGACAGCCTGGCCCACGGCTTCACGGCGTTCACCGGCGTGGTGCCGGCGGCCGACGCGGCGTGCCGGGAGATCGCGCGGCTGGTGCGGGCGGCGTTCGACGCGCGGGTGGATTGATGAGCGCCAGTCTTCTCCCTTCCCCCTTTGATGGGGGAAGGGCGGGGATGGGGGTGACACCGCCTGACGATGTGGCGCGGCCGAGCCAGATTCTGAACCGCTGTCACCCCCATCCCCAACCCTTCCCCC
>NZ_JBAPVS010000189.1:0-6430 GCF_049283275.1 Caulobacter sp.
CACAGACGCCGACCTGGCCGCCATCACCGCCATCTACGGCTGGAACGTCCTCAACGGCCTGGGCACCTTCGAGGAGGTTCCGCCGGACGAGGCCGAGATGGGCCGCAGGCGCGCGGCCTTCCTGGCCAAGGGCCTGCCCTATCTGGTCGCCGAGCAGGACGGCGTGGTGCTGGGCTATGCCTACGCCGGCCCGTTCCGCCTGCGCGCGGCCTATCGCTACACCGTCGAGGACAGCGTCTATGTCGGCCCGGACGCGGTGGGCAAGGGCGTGGGCAAGGCGCTGCTGTCGGCCGTGATCGAAATCTGCGAGGCCCAGGGCCTGCGCCAGATGTGCGCGGTGATCGGCGACAGCGGCAACGCCGCCTCGATCAGCCTGCACGCGGCGCTGGGCTTCGAGCGGAAGGGCGTCTTCCCCGCCATGGGCTACAAGTTCGGCCGCTGGGTGGACCTGGTCTGGATGCAGCGCCCGCTGAACGGCGGCGGCGCGCGCGAACCGGACGCGCCGGGCATGGAGCTGCGCGGGGTTTGAGGCGGGCCGACTTGAGGTGACTTGATGCAAATCGATCAAACTGGCTGGCTATGCATAGCTCTCGCATCGGTGTGTTTTCTGATCGTCGCGCTGGGCCTCAAAACAGGCAGAACTCTCGGCGTCGCCTTTAGAAGTCGGTTCATCGCCCGTCGGGAAAACGAGCCCGGCCTGTTTGGCTGCTCCCTGCTTCTGTTCGGCGCCGTGGGCGTATTCCTGACCTATGTCGTCGTTTCGATAGGATTGAGCTGGTTCAAGCATTGAGGCTCAAAGCGTCGTCCTTGGCGCCGCTGCCTCGCCAAACGGCGGCTTGCTCGCCGAGGCTACCATCCCTACTCTGCAGCCATGCTCGGCCTGCGCACCCTGATGCTGATCCTGCTGGCGGCGGTCTTCGCCGTCGGCGGACCGCTGCGCGCCCTGCCCGCTCACGCCGAAGCCGCGCCGCCCTGCCACGAGGTGGCGGCGGACATGGACCGGTCGGGGGGCGAGTTGGCGGACATGGTCCACGACAAGGCGCCAGCCCACAAGCCCAAGCCCGGCGCCTTGGCCATGAACTGCTGCGCCGGCTGCCTGCCCACCGCGGTCCGCGACATCGCCATGGCCACGGCGCCGGGCGCGGCCGTCCGCCTGGGCTTCCCGGCGCTCAGCCAGTCGCTCGACGGCCTGAGCCCCGCGCCGGAGCACGGCCCTCCCAGACCCCTCGCCTGAAGCCTTCCACGCGGTCGCCGCGTGGATCATCCTCCCCTTGCTTCAGAAAGGTCGGTCCGATGACCACCCAGACTTTCCGCGCGCGCCTATTGGCCTGCGCCGCCCTCGCCGCGAGCCTTGGCCTCGCCGCGCCCGTCTTCGCCCAGGACCACACAGGTCATGACATGGGTGTGATGTCCGATGCGGACATGAAGGCGATCCCCGACGACGCCGACGCACCGGCCATGGGCAACATGGACATGTCCATGACCAGCCCCCTGGGCGGCTACGCCATGGCCCGCGACGCCTCCGGCACCAGCTGGCAGCCCGACGCCTCGCCGCACGACGGCGTCATGGTCCACACCGACAGCGGCTGGATGCTGATGGGCCACGCTGTGTTCAACGGCGTCTATGACAACCAGGGCGGACCGCGCGGCGGCGACAAGGCGTTCCTGGCCGGCATGGTGATGGGCATGGCCCAGCGCGAGGTGGGCCAAGGCACATTGGGCTTCAAGGCCATGGTCAGCCCCGACCCGTTCATGGGCAAGAACGGCTACCCGCTGCTGCTGGCCACCGGCGAGACGGCCGACGGCGAGCATCCCCTGGTCGATCGCCAGCACCCGCACGACCTCTTCATGGAGCTGGCGGCCACCTACAGTCGTCAGGCCGGCAAGGACACCGACGCCTATCTCTATGTCGGCTTGCCCGGCGAGCCGGCGTTCGGTCCGCCGGCCTTCATGCATCGCCAGGCGTCCATGGACAGCCCCGAGGCTCCGATCACCCACCACTGGTTCGACTCGACCCACATCACCTTCGGCGTGGTGACCGCGGGCGTGTCGCATAACAACTGGAAGCTGGAGTCCAGCGCCTTCCGAGGGCGCGAACCGGACCAGAACCGCTATGACATCGAGACCGGTCGCCTGGACAGCGTCTCGTCGCGCGTCTCGTACAATCCCAGCCGCAACTGGGCCCTGCAGGCCAGCTGGACGCGGATCAACAGTCCCGAGGCGCTGGAGCCCGACGACGACGAGGCCCGCACCTCGGTCAGCGCGCTCTATTCTCGCCCGTTCGGAAACGGCGGCTCGCTCAGCGCCACCCTGGCCTGGGCCCGCAAGGACCGCATTCCCGGCGACGCCTTGCAGGCCTGGCTGTTCGAGGGGGCCGTCAAGCCCGACGCGCACTGGACCGTCTTCACCCGCGCCGAACAGGTGGAGCAGGACGAACTGGCTGGACACCACGGCGGCGTGGCGACGGTGCGCAAGCTGTCGATGGGGGCGATCTACGACGTGCCGCTGTCCGACACCGTCAAGCTGGGCTTCGGCGGCCTGGCCAGCGCGTTCGATGCGCCGGCGTCGCTCGGCTATGACGACCCGATGGGCGGCATGGCCTTCGTGCGCCTGAAGATCGGATAGCGGCCAATCGTCGACTGCAGTTGCGTGGTCCTCGTCTTTCGACAAGCTCAGGATGAGGACCAATTGCAGCCTCGGCAGTCGACAACCTCATCCTGAGCTTGTCGAAGGACGAGGTTTCGCTCCAAAGCCGGAGGTAATCCGCGCGAGTGAACAAAGAAAAACCCCCGCCGTCACCGGCGGGGGTTTTGCTCGATTTCGACCTTTAGAGGGTCGGATCAGCCTTTGCGGCCGCGCGGGGCCTTGGCCTTGCGGCCGCCTTGACCCAGGCCCAGGGCCTTGGCCATGGCCGAGCGGGCTTCGCTATAGGCCGGGGCGGTGGTGGGATAGTCGTTGGGCAGACCCCACTTGGCCTTGTATTCGGCGACGGTCATGCCGTGCGTGGTCAGGTGACGCTTCAGCGTCTTGTAAGGCTTGCCGTCTTCGAAGCTGATCAGGGCGTCGGGCGTAATGCTGCGACGGATTTGAGCCGGCGTAGCCTTCGTAACCGTTTCGACGGGAGCGGCTTCAGGAGAACCAATACCGGCCAGAGCATCGTGGGTGGCTCGGATCAGGGCCGGCAGATCGGAGACCGACGTGCTGTTATTGGCCACATAGTTGGCGACGATCTCGGCCGTGAGTTCGATCAGGGTAGCTTTGTCTTCCACGAGTGTCTCTCCGGTGGTTCTTTGACTTGCAGATACACCCGCCCCGTAGAAATACAAGTACTCAATCCGGGTAATCGCACTTGCTGAGCCCTTAGGTTAAGCGAATCTTGAGAACAGCGACGAGAAAATCGCCTCGGCTCTAAACCATAAGAAGCGGTCAGGGCGTGATTTTTCCGTCCCGAACACGCCCGCTGAGTCCGATGTTGCTCGAACAAAAGTGTCGGCATTGCAACGATTCCCCGCGTCAAAAGATGAGGCGAAGATCAGCCTTCTTTCCATACCAAGCCTTGTCGAAACAAGGCTGACCCCTTGAAACATAAAGACTTGGCGGCGCCGGACCGACTTGCGCCCGGAAGCATCAGGACAAACGCCGCCTTGATTTTCGAAGGCCAAGGCTGCTCCCGGAGGCCAGGAGAATTTCAAGTCGGACCGCGCATGTTCAAGGCGACGGCTCGTGGGTCGTCACGAAAATCCCCGCCGTGAGACGGACGGTTAATTTCTGTGGAAAACTGAGACGGAACGGCGTTCGGCCCGGCCGGCCCTGGGGCCGCCGAGGCGAAAACTGATCCGAGACGGAAGAGCGTGGCTGGGGAACTAGGACTCGAACCTAGAACGACGGTACCAAAAACCGCTGTGTTACCATTACACCATTCCCCAGCAGGAACGGCGAAACCCCGTGGGGCCCGGCGAGGCGGTGGAGATAGCGCAGGAGTCGGATGGATGCAACGCTGCTTTGAACTTCTTTTTCGAGGTGATTTTTGGCGCTTGCGAGACTGTCGGGGCCTGTCTATAAGCCGCCCTCCAAGTCGGAGTGTGGCTCAGTCTGGTAGAGCACTGCGTTCGGGACGCAGGGGTCGCAGGTTCAAATCCTGCCACTCCGACCATTCTTTCCCGAGATTTCCTGAAAACGTCGCATGACGCCGCCGCCCCTCGGGGCGCGCCCTCGCCGCGACCGTGCGCGACCCTAGACGCCGGGTTGCGCGCTGTTCATTTGACCGCGACGCCAGGGTCGCTACTAGCTTGCGCGACAATAGGCAGCAGGACGTACGATGAAGCAGTTCCTCATGACCGTGGCCGGCGTTTTCGTCGGCTTGGTGTTGTTCCTCGTCGGCGTGCCCTTCCTTCTGATCGTCATGGCGGCCAGCGCCGCCCGCCCTGCCCCGGTTCCGGCCCACACGGTGCTGCAGCTGGACCTGCGCGGCGGCCTGTCCGACCAGGACTCGCAAAACCCCTTCGCGGCCTTCGGCGGCGGGGGCGGCCGGTCGGTGATGTCGATCATCGAGACGATGCGTCGCGCCGAAACCGACGACAAGGTCAAGGCCGTGCTGGTGCGCCTGCCGGAGGGCGGCATGGCCCCGGCCTCGGCCGACGAACTGCGCCTGGCGTTCAAGCACTTCCGCGCGGTCGGCAAGAAGCCGATCTTCGCCCACAGCCAGGGGCTCTATCCCTCGGGCCTGGTCACCTCGACCTATATGCTGGGCTCGGCGGCCAGCGAATTCTGGATGCAGCCCGACAGCTCGCTGCAGGCGGTGGGCGCGTCCAGCGAGGAGATGTTCTTCAAGCGCTTCTTCGACAAGTACGGCGTCAAGGCCGACTACGAGCAACGCTACGAGTACAAGAACGCGGTCAATCCGTTCCTTTATGATGACTACACGCCCGCCCACCGGGAATCGACGCTGTCGTGGATAGGCTCGGTCTACACCACGGCCCTGACGACCGCCGCCCACGACCGCAAGGTCGATCCGGCCGCCCTGATCAAGACGATCGAGGCCGGCCCCTACAGCGCCGAAGAAGCCAGGGCCAAGGGCCTGATCGATCGGGTCGGCCAGGTGAAGGACGCCCAGGACGCCATGCTGTCGCGCGCGGGCAAGGGCGCCAAGCTGGTGGACTTCGACGACTACGCCGACCGCGCCAAGCGTTCGCCGGTCAAGACGGGCCCGACGATCGCGGTCGTCTCGGCCGAGGGCGCGATCATGACCGGCAGCGGCGAAGGCGGCTCGCCGTTCGGCGGCGACAGCACGATCTATTCCGACCAGCTGGCCAAGGCGCTGTACGACGCCATCGACGACAAGGACGTCAAGGCGATCGTGTTCCGGGTTTCCTCGCCCGGCGGCTCGGACACCGCTTCCGAACAGATCCTGGCCGCCGTGAAGGCCGCCAAGAAGGCGGGCAAACCCGTCGTGGTCTCGATGGGCACCTACGCGGCCTCGGGCGGCTACTGGATCAGCTCGGGCGCTTCGGCCATCGTCGCCGAGCCCACCACCCTGACCGGCTCGATCGGCGTGTACGGCGGCAAGTTCGCCTTGGGCGAAGCCCTGGCCCGGTTCGGCGTCGACACGCGCCAGGTGCATGTCGGCGGCGACTATTCGGGCGCGTTCGGCACGGGCGAAGGCTTCACCCCCGACCAGCGGGCCAAGTTCGCCGCCTGGATGGACCGCATCTACGCCGGCTTCATCCACCGCGTCGCCGAGGGCCGCAAGCTGCCGCCCGAGCGCGTGCGCGAGATCGCCAAGGGCCGCGTCTGGACCGGGGTCCAGGCCAAGCAGTTGGGCTTGGTCGACGAGCTGGGCGGCTTCTACGAGGCGGTCGAGAAGGCCAAGGGCCTGGCGGGCCTCAAGGGCGAGGTGAAGCTCAAGAAGTTCGGCGGCTCGGACTCGCCGTTCGAGGCGCTGGAAAGGGTGCTGGGGGTCAGCGAGGCCTCGATGCGCACCCTGGCCGCCTCGGCCTGGTTGCTGGGCGACCCGCGCTCGCAGGCGATCCTGGACGAGATGGCCAAGACCCGGCTGCGCGGCGCGCCCGGCGGCGCGGCGGTCCTGGCCGACACGCCGGTTCGGTAGGTGTCGGCATCGGAATGAGGTGAAGGGCCGTCCGGGAGACCGGGCGGCTCTTTTTTCGTGGGTTGCGATCAGCTTGTCCCCTACGGACCGCTTCGCGAGGCTCCGCCCCCTTTCGGGGCGGACAGACCGCGAAGCGGTCAGGTGGGGGCAAGTGTTCGCGGGCGCGGCCTCTCGTCCTCACGCGGAAACCCGCTGAGCGTATGGGAAGGGTGCGAAGCGCCCGGGCCTCGCCCGGAGTAGCTTTGATTTGAATACCGTTTCGACGAAGTTCAGACGCTCCGCGCGGCCGTTATCCGGAAGCCTTCGGATCGCGGATTTTTAACC
>NZ_JBAPVS010000190.1:0-6249 GCF_049283275.1 Caulobacter sp.
GGCCAGGACGGCGTCGAAGGCCTCGGTGGCGCGCACCAGGCGCTGGCGGCGTTGGAGCGAGGCGCCCGACACTAGGGCGACATTGCCGCGCACGCGGCTCGACTCATGGCGATAGAGGTTGGCCAGCTTGGCCACCTCGTCGACGTACGGCGCCGCCTCGTGGGGGCGGCGGGCCTCGAAGGCGACCGCCTGCCGAGCGATCAGGTCGGTCAGGCGCTCGGTGAGGATGATCAGCTGTTCGACGCGGTCGTCGCAATCGAGGGCGTTCAGGGCCATGGGGTTACTCCTTCAGACCTTGCATCTTCAGCATTTCCTTCTGGATGGCGGCGGACACGCCGACGCCGCCGGCCTTGGAGACCTGCTTGGCCATCTCCTCGGCCAGAAGGGACTTGAACATGTCCTCGCCGGCGCCGCCGCCGCCAACCTCCGGCGTCGTCATGCCGGCGGTCATCGACTGCATCATCACCGACAGGAACGAGGCCTCGAACTTCTGGGCCGTCTCGCGGATCTTGCCGCGCTTGAGCAGTTCGGCGGTCGAGGCCGCGGTCTGGCCGACGGTGTCGATGGGCGAAACGGCGGCCGAGGAAAGAGCGCTCATCACATCACCTCGATGTCGGCTTGCAGGGCGCCCGCGGCCTTGATGGCCTGCAGGATCGAGATCATGTCGCGCGGGGTGACCCCCAGGGCGTTGAGCCCGCCGACCAGGCTCTTGAGCGAAGCGCCGCCGCCCAGGGTCAGCAGTTGCCGGCCGGTCTCCTCGTTGACGGTGACGGTCGATTGCGGAACCACGGTGGCGGCGCGTCCCTGGCTGAACGGGGACGGCTGGCTGACGGCGGGAGTCTCCTGGACCGAGATGGTCAGGTTGCCCTGGGCGATCGCCACCTGGCTGATGCGGACGTCGTCGCCCATGACGATCACGCCGGCCACTTCGTCGATGATCACCTTGGCCGGAGCGTCGGGCTCGACTTCCAGGTTCTCGATGCTGGTGACGAAGCTGATCATGTCCATGCCGGGCGGCGGACGGACCGCGACGATGGTCGGGTTCTGGGCCTGGGCGCAGTTGGGGAAGCGGCCGTTGATGGCGTCGGCGATGCGGCGCGAAGTGGTGAAGTCCGGGTTGCGCAGGGTCATGCGCAACACGTCCATGCTCACCATCTGGAAGCCGGTTTCCTTTTCGATGATGCCGCCGGCGGAAATCCGGCCCGCGGTGGGCACGCCCTTGGTCACCGAGCTGCCCGAGGCGCCGCCGGCCGAGACCGCGCCGGTCTGCACCGAGCCTTGGGCCACCGCGTAGGTTTGGCCGTCGGCGCCTTGCAGCGAGGTGACCAGCAGGGTGCCGCCCAGCAGGCTCTTGGCGTCGCCGAGGGTCGAGACCGTGACGTCCATGCGCGCGCCGGTCGCGGCGAAGGCCGGCAAGTTGGCCGTGACCATGACGGCGGCGGTGTTCTTGGTGTTGAGGTTGCCGTCGCGGACGTTGACGCCCTGACGCTCGAGCATGGCCTCCAGGCTCTGCTTGGTCATTGGCGCGTTGCGCAGGCTGTCGCCCGAACCGTTCAGACCCACGACGATGCCGTAGCCGACCAGCTGGTTGTCGCGGACGCCCTCGAAGGCGACGATGTCCTTGATGCGCGACTTGGCGTCGGCCGGAGAGGCGACGAGCGTTGCGGCGAGGGCGAGGCTCAGAACGGCGGCAAAGAATGAACGAGACATGGCTATCCTACGGCGGGGTGGCATCCCCACGCCGCTGCATGCCAGAACCGGGCCAAGGCGAATTGGCAAAAAATCTCAATGAAATCAGTTGAGGCGCGGCGATATTCTGCCTGCGACATTCTGGTTCGGCAGATTCTGCCCGGCATTAACCATACCGCAAGCGGAGCCCTAGCAAGATGTGGTTAACGGGGAGGGGGTGACTCCCTCGATCGCCAGTCGGAGCAGGATTTCGTCATGAAGGTTTCCAGCACGGGAGGCGCGGGCGCGGTTGGCGCATCGCGGGCCAAACCGACGGGCGGCGGTTCAGGGTTTTCCCTGCCCTCCGTGGGCGGCGCCAGCGCCGCTTCGGGGGTCGCCCAGGCGGGCGGCGTGGCCGGGATCGGGTCGCTCGACGCGCTTCTGGCCCTCCAGGCCGACATGGACCCGATGGAGCGCAAGCGGCGCGCCGTGAAGCGGGCCGGCGGCCTGCTGGACCTGCTGGACGCCCTGAAGCTGGCGACCTTGGACGGCGAGATTTCGACCGGCACGCTGTCGCGACTCAAGAGCGCCGTGCGCGAGCATCGCGAGGCGACGGACGACCCCAAGCTCGAGGGCATTCTCAACGAAATCGAGACGCGCGCGGCCGTCGAAGCGGCCAAGCTCGAGCAGATGCGGCTGGGCTAAGATCGCTGATGAAACCGTCGCTTAGAAAACACGGTTCGCCATATATCCCCAGAATCGCGAGGTTCGTGCACGGCGGTGAACACCCCGCTCATGCGACGTTCATTGAACCCGGCTATCGTTTTGGTATAAGCACCCGGCCTGACCTAGGCGAAGTTCATCGGGGCGTGAGGCGTTAATGCAAACGGCCACTGTTCTTAAGGCACCAGACTCGTATCGTCCGTCGGATGACGAGCCTTTCATGAATGAGCGTCAGCTTGAGTATTTCAAGCAGAAGCTTCTGGCTTGGAAAGAAGAGATCCTCCGCGAATCTCGCGAGACGGTTTCCCATCTACAGGCTGAAACTGAAAACCATGCCGACCTCGCCGATCGTGCGTCGTCGGAAACTGATCGGGCGCTGGAGCTTCGCACCCGGGATCGTCAGAGAAAACTTATCTCCAAGATCGACCAGGCGTTGCGCCGAGTCGAAGACGGTTCCTACGGCTATTGCGAGGAAACCGGCGAGCCGATCGGTTTGGCGAGGCTGGACGCGCGGCCCACCGCGACGCTCAGCCTGGAAGCCCAGGAACGTCACGAACGTCGGGAACGGGTTCACCGCGACGACTGAGGGTTCACCGACCTTCGACTGAATGTGTTTCAAACGGCCTCGCCCTCACGGCGGGGCCGTTTTTGTTTAGGTCCAACCAAGAGAGCCTGTCATCCCGGACAAGGCCCAGCGGGCCGCAGATCCGGGATGACAACCCTTTGTGCCGTTCACCACAGCGACGCCGCGGCGCGCGCCGGCCACGCCCTGTCGTAATCCGCCCCGCCCACCGCGTTGTCGCTCATCGCCGACAGCATCGCGCCGGGCGAGGGCAGGGACCGGGGATCGACTTGGCTTTCCGTCTTCCACAGACCCGAGCGGACGATCGCGCGGGCGCACTGGAAATAGGCCTCGACCACGGTGACCACCAGGCAGGTGCGCGGCGCCTTGCCGTCGACGGCGAAGCTGGCCAACAGGTCGGGATCGGCGCTGACCACCGCCCGCCCGTTGACCCGGAAGGTCGTGCCCGAGCCGGGGATCAGGAACATCAGCGCCACGCGGGAGTCGCGGATCACGTTGCGCAGGCTGTCGGTGCGGTTGTTGCCGCGACGGTCCGGCAGGATCAGCGTCCGCTCGTCGTGGATGCGGACGAAGCCGGGCTGATCGCCGCGCGGGCTGCAGTCCAGGCCCTCGGGGCCGACGGTGGCCAGCGCCACGAAAGGCGAGGCCTCGATCAGGGCGCGATAATGCGGGGTGATGCGGTCGGCCACCTTGACGGTCGAAGCCGCAACCGGAGCCGGGGTGTAGAGGGCCTCGAGCGCTTCGAGGCTGTCGATGATCTGACCGATGGCGAACATGGGCGGCTCCCCCTCAAGGGTCGCCAACATAGCGGATGTCGCGAGGCGACGCCTAGGCGTTGGCGTTCTGGACCATGGCGCAGGCTTCGGCCAGGCGGTGGGGCGAGATCGGCTTGTCGACCACGGCGCGGGTGCGGGCGCCCAGCTGGTCGGCGTTGCCGGTCACATAGACCACGGGAATGGGTCCCAGCCGCGCCAGGATCGCGGTGACCGCCTCGACCCCCGTGCCGCCGATGATGCGATAGTCGGCGGTGATCAGATCAGGCGGGTGTCTGAGGGCGCAGTCCAGCGCCTCTTGAGGGCTTTCCGCGATATCGAAGGTGTCGAACCCTTGCTCGGCGAGCAGAGCCTCGACTTCCATCGCGATGAGGATTTCATCCTCGATGATCAAAGCATGTCTCTGGGACATGTGCACTGCACGCCACCGCTCTTCAGATCGTCTCTCGCCCTAGTAGAAGCCTATGATTCTGTTCTAGGCCAACGGTTTTTACGGCTCAGCTTGTCTAAGGCGCCATATCCCCGCTGTTGCGTCTTGTTCTCAGCATTCAAGTTCTTCCAAGGTGTTGTGTGTGATCACGATAGGAAGCGCTGGGTCTTGTCCGGTTTGGGCGAAATCAGGGATTTACCTGAGTTTATAAAACAGGAGCGCCGGAGCGCTGGTCTCTTGCCTCTCCCTGCGTGATTTGCGCTATGCAGAGCAAAACGCCAGGAGCGCGCCCCCATGTCGCAAGACGCCCCCACGACCCTTCCGCCCCTGATCCTGCCCCCTCTCGTCTTGACCGAGAAGCGCGGCCACATCGCGATCCTCACCCTCAATCGTCCCGACGCCATGAACGCCCTGGGCGCGCCGGGCGACGGCGACCAGGTGGCGGCGGCTTGCGAGGCGATCAACGACGACCAGGACATCCGCTGCGTGATCCTGACCGGCGCGGGCCGGGCCTTCTCGGCCGGCGGCGACGTCAAGGCGATGAAGGCGCGGGAAGGGGCGTTCGGCGGCAACGGCGTCAAGGTCCGCGACGGCTATCGCAAGAACATCCACCGCATCGTGCGGGCCATCTACGGCCTGGAGGTCCCGTCGATCGCGGCGGTCAACGGCGCGGCCATCGGCCTGGGCTGCGACGTGGCCTGCATGACCGACATCCGCATCGCCGCGGACACCGCCAGGTTCGGCGTGACCTTCCTGAAGCTGGGCCTGATCCCCGGCGACGGCGGCGCCTGGCTGATGCCGCGCACCATCGGCATGAGCCGTGCGGCCGAGCTTTTGTTCACCGGCGACATCATCGACGCGGCGAAGGCCGAAGCCTGGGGCCTGATCAGCAAGGCCGTGCCGGCCGAGACCCTGATGGACGAGGCCATGGCCTTGGCCACGCGCATCGCCCAGCAGCCGCCTCACGCCCTGCGCATGGCCAAGAGCCTGCTCAAGCACGGCCAGACCGCCAGCTACGACACCCTGATGGAGATGAGCGCAGCGGCCCAGGCCATCGCCCACCACACCGACGACCACATGGAGGGCGTCGACGCCATCCTCGAGAAGCGTCAGCCCAACTTCCGGGGGTCGTGATGGGCAAGGAGGCCAAGGGCGTCTGGGGTCAGCTTTCCGACGGCGAGAGCGACGGCAAGCTGCTGTGGGAGCCGCCCAAGCTGATCTTCCGCGGCGCGGTGCGCGGCATCTTCCAGGGCCACGCCTTGCGCGATCTGAAGGTCGAGGGCGACGACCTGGTGCTGACCGACGGCACGCGCTTCACCCTGGAGCCGGGCCAGGCCGACAAGTGGCTGCACGCCATCCAGAACCCGCCCGGGCGGCTGGACAAGCTGGGCGTCAAGGCCGGCCAGACGGTGGTGGTCCAGGCGATCGACGACGCCGCGTTCCTGGACGAGCTGTCGACCCGCGTCGAACCGGTCGAAGCCTATGAGGACATCGACCTGCTGTTCCTGGGCGTCGAGGACCTGGCCGATTTCGACCAACTCGAGGATCTTGTTGGTGGGCTGGGGCCGAAGGGCGCGATCTGGATCGTCGCCCAGAAGGGCAAGGGCGCGCCGCTGAAGGACGTCGAAATCCTGACCGCTGCCCGCGAGCAGGGCCTGGTCGACACCAAGGTCTGCGCGTTCTCCAAGACCCACACGGCCCTGCGGTTCGTTAAACGCAAGGGCGCGGCGGTGGCGAAGGCGGCGGTGGCGGAGGATGACGGGGGCTTTGACGACGAGGGCTAGGGACTGGAACATCTGCTTGGGGCGTTGAGCGAGGGGCGGCTTTCGACCCGTTGCGGCCGTCCACGGAACCCCTCCCTCTCTCTATGAGAGAGGGGTTTCACGGGGACCGAGCGCCGTGGATCCCCGCCAGCGCCGCGACGAACCCCAACCTTTCCAACGCCCTGAAAAATAATCAGCGTCACCGATCCTCGGACCTCAGACCCGCCGCATAATCAGTGCTGTCTCCGTCGCGGGGGAGGGCTCTTGGTACCGGCCCAAGCAGGCGAAGGGGATCGAACCGAGCGGGGC
>NZ_JBAPVS010000191.1:0-4400 GCF_049283275.1 Caulobacter sp.
GCCTCGATGCGACGGGTGGTGCTGGTCGACGGCTTCATCAGCACGGCCGCGGCCCTGGCCGCCGTGCGGCTGGTTCCCGCCGCCCTCGACTATTGCGTGTTCGCCCACGGCTCGGCCGAGCGCGGCCATCCGGCCATGCTGCGGGCCCTGGGCGTGCGTCCGCTGCTGGACCTGGACCTGCGGCTGGGCGAAGGCACGGGCGCGGCCCTGGCCGCCCCGCTGCTGGTCGCGGCCGCCAACCTGCTGACCGACGTCGCGGCCCTGGTCGACGTCCTGGCCGGACCCGACTGATGCCGCGCCAGCTGAAGCTGTTCTTCTGCGCCCTGCAGTTCCTGACCCGTCTTCCCGCGCCCTCGTTCGTCGACTTCCAGCCCGACTGGATCACCCGCGCCGCCCGCTACTATCCGCTGGTCGGGATCCTGGTGGGCGTGATCTGCGCCACCGTTCTGCTGGCGGCCGGACAGCTGTGGAGCGGCCCGTTGCCGGCCCTGCTGGCCGTGGCGGCGGGCGTGCTGGTGACCGGCGGCTTCCACGAGGACGGCCTGGCCGACACCGCCGACGGCCTGGGCGGCGGCCAGACGCCCGCGCGTCGCCTGGAGATCATGAAGGACAGCCGGGTCGGGACCTACGGGGTCCTGGCCCTGGGCCTGACTCTGGCGATCAAGGTCGCGGCCCTGGCGCCTCTGCCGCTCGCAACCGCCGCCCTGGCCCTGGTCGCCGCCCACGGCGTGGGCCGCGTCGCCGCCGTGGCGGTCATGGTGCTGGGACGCCATGTCAGCGACCGCGACGACGCCAAGTACAAGCCCGCGCCCGACGGCGTACGGCCGTTCGAGCTGCTGATCGCCGCCGTGCTGGGCCTTTGGCCGCTGGCGCTGCTGGGCTGGCCCGGCCTGGTCGGGGCGGCTGTCGGGGCGATCCTGGCGGCGGCCCTGGCCTTGACGGCGCGGCGGCTGATCGGCGGCCACACCGGCGACGTGCTGGGCGGCGTCGAGCAAGCCTGCGAGCTTGGCGTCATGCTGGGCGTTTCGGCCTTGATGGCGACGCGATGACCCTGCTCGTCTGCCCCCTCAGCCAGGTCGAGACGGCCCGAACCCTGCATCGGCCGTCGCATCTGGTCAGCCTGCTGGCGCCCGCCGCCGACGCGGCGTGGCCCACCTTCGACGTTGACGGCGAACATCTGCGGCTGGCCTTTCACGACATCGCCGAGCGCCGCGAAGGCTTCACCGCGCCCGACGGGGCCCTGGTCGCCCGGCTCCTCGACTTCGCGGCCGGATGGGACGCGGCGCGGCCGATGCTGATCCATTGCTGGGCCGGAGTCAGCCGCTCGACGGCGGCGGCCTTCGTCATCGCCTGTCAGCGCGGACCCACGCGGTCCGAGCGCGACATCGCCCAGGCCCTGCGCGCCGCCGCCCCCTACGCCACCCCCAATCCGCTGGTGGTCAGCCTGGCCGACGCGGTGCTGGGCCGGGCAGGCCGGATGTCGGCCGCCGTCGCCGAGATCGGCCGCGGCGCCAACACCTTCGAGGGCGCGCTGTTCGAGTTGCCACTAAGGTGAAGCTTTAGCTCACGCCGATTTTCCCAGGCATCGAACAAGTTTAGCTAGCCGAGCTCATGCTGCACGTCGGCCGTGGTGACGGCATCCGTCAGCAGTCCACGGCCGATACCTTGTCATCAGACGCCGGGCCGTGCTCACTCGGTCCATGGTCGAGCTCCTGTCGCACAAGCAAGCCCGTCGCATCGCCCTGGCCGCCCAGGGGTTCGCCGACGCCCGTCCCGACAAGCCGACCCGCCGTCATTTGACCACCGTGATCGAGCGGTTGGCCCTGCTGCAGATCGACAGCGTCAACGTCGTCTCGCGCTCGCACTACCTGCCGCTGTTCTCGCGCCTGGGCGCCTATCCGCGCGTCCTGCTGGAGGACCTGGCCTGGGGCAGGAAGCCGGCGCTGTTCGAATATTGGGGCCACGAGGCCTCGCTGATGCCGCTGGACCTGCAGCCCCTGCTGCGCTGGCGGATGGAGGACGCGCGGGCCGGGGTCGGCGTCTGGAAGGGCGTCGCCCGGTTCCTGACCGAGCACCGACCGTTCATCGACAAGGCCCTGGCGGCGATCCACGAGCGCGGCCCGCTGTCGGCCGGCGAGCTGGGCCTGGGCGAGCGCGGCCAAAGCGGCTGGTGGGGCTGGAGCGAGGCCAAGCGGGCGACCGAATGCCTGTTCTGGGCCGGGGAGCTGACCACCGCCACCCGGCGCGGGACGTTCGAACGCGTCTATGACCTTCCGGAAAGAGTGCTGCCCAAGGCGATCTGGTCGACGCCGACCCCGTCCCGCGATGAAGCCCATCGCATCCTGCTGCGTCGCGCGGCCCGCGCGCTCGGCGTCGCCACGGAACGCGATCTGCGCGACTATTTCCGCATGAGCCTCGCCGACGCGCGGCGCGGCGTGGCGGATCTGGTCGAGAGTGGCGACCTGATGCCGGTCGAGGTCGAAGGTTGGGACCAACCCGCCTATCTGGCCCCGGACGCCCAGCGGCCGCGCGCCGTGAAGGCCAACGCCCTGCTCTCCCCGTTCGACAACCTGATCTGGTTCCGCGAGCGGGCCGAGCGCCTGTTCGACGTCCGCATACGGCTGGAAATCTACACCCCGGCCCACAAGCGCACCCACGGCTATTATGTGCTGCCCTTTCTGCAAGGCGAGGCGATCACCGCGCGCGTCGATCTCAAGGCGGACCGCAAGGCGGGTTTGCTGCGGGTTCTTTCAGCCCATCGCGAGCCCCAGGCCGACGGCGCGACGGCCCCCGCCCTCGCCGCTGAACTACGGCTCATGGCCGCGTGGCTGGGCCTTACGGATATAGCGGTCGCGCGGAGCGGCGATTTGAGCTCGGCCCTGGCGGCGGAGGTCGGCGGACATTGACTTTGGCCCGCCAAAGCCTATTTATCCGCAGCTTCTGGAGCAGGCTTGGCGAATCCGCGCCGCCCGTTCGCCCAAACACGGGCGGCTCTGGACTTCAGACCAGCGTGATATGACAGAATTTTCCGAACTCGGGCTTTCGCCCACGACCCTCCAAGCGGTCGCCGACACCGGCTATACGACGGCCACCCCCATCCAGGCGGCCGCCATCCCGGTGGCCCTGGCCGGCCAGGACGTTCTGGGCATCGCCCAGACCGGCACCGGCAAGACCGCCGCCTTCACCCTGCCCCTGATCGACAAGCTGATGAACGGCCGCGCCAAGGCGCGCATGCCGCGCGCCTTGGTCATCGCCCCGACCCGCGAGCTGGCCGACCAGGTCGCCTCCAGCTTCGAGAAGTACGCCAAGGGCACCAAGCTCTCGTGGGCGCTGCTGATCGGCGGCGTGTCGTTCGGCGACCAGGAAAAGAAGCTCGATCGCGGCGTCGACGTGCTGATCGCCACCCCGGGCCGCCTGCTCGACCACTTCGAACGCGGCAAGCTGCTGATGACCGGCGTGCAGTTCCTCGTCGTCGACGAGGCCGACCGCATGCTCGACATGGGCTTCATTCCGGACATCGAGCGCATCTTCAAGATGACGCCGCCCAAGAAGCAGACCCTGTTCTTCTCGGCGACCATGCCGCCGGAAATCACCCGCCTGACCAAGCAATTCCTCAAGGATCCCGTGCGGATCGAGGCGGCGCGGCCGGCGACCACCAACGAGAACATCACCCAGCTGCTGGTCAAGGTGCCCTCGTCGGATCCCAAGGCCAAGCGCCTGGCGCTGCGGGCCCTGATCGAAAAGGCCCAGATCGAGACCGGCATCGTGTTCTGCAATCGCAAGACCGAGGTTGACGTGGTCGCCAAGTCGCTGCGGTCGCATGGCTTCGACGCCGCCGCGATCCACGGCGACCTGGACCAGAGCCAGCGCATGAAGACCCTGGCGGCCTTCCGCGACGGTTCGTTGAAGATCCTGGTGGCTTCCGACGTCGCCGCGCGCGGTCTCGACATCCCGGCCGTCAGCCACGTCTTTAACTACGACGTCCCGCACCACGCCGACGACTACGTCCACCGCATCGGCCGCACCGGCCGGGCCGGGCGTTCGGGCGTCACCTACATGCTGGTCACCCCGGCCGACGACAAGGGCTTCGACAAGGTGGTCAAGCTGATCGGCTCGACCCCGACCGAAGAAAAACTCGACCTGGACTATTCCAACGCCGTGACCGTGCGCCGCGAAGGCGACAGCAAGCGTGGCGGCGGACGGGATCGCGACCGCTCGCGCGGCGGCGAACATGGCCGTGACCGCGATCGCAACCGCGCCCCGACCGAACCGTCGGCCGTGGCCGCCGCCAACCTGGAAGCCGCCATCGCCGGCGAGCCGATCCCGTCGGCTCCTGGTGAAGTCCCCGCCAAGCGCCCTGCCCGCGTGCGCAAGCCGCGCGGCGGTGAACAGGCCCCGGC
>NZ_JBAPVS010000192.1:0-9167 GCF_049283275.1 Caulobacter sp.
CCGCCGAAGCCCGCCGCCAAGCCGCCGAGAGCCGGGCGCAAGCCCACATCGCCCGCCACGCCGCCGAAGGCGCCCGGGTGGAGGCCGAACGCGCCAGGCTCGAAGGCGAAAGGGTCAGGGTCGAGGCCGAGCGCGCCAGGGTCGAGGGCGAACGGGCCCGGCAAATCGGCGAGAAGGCCCGCGAGGAAGCGGCGCGCCAGATGGTCAAGGCCCGCGCCCAGATGGCGCAGGGCGCCGTGCAGATGCGCAAGGGCGCCCAACAGATGCGCGAGGAAGCCGTCCGCCTGCGCGACCCCGCCTATCGCGCCAAGCAGATCGAGGACAACCGCGCTCGCGGCGCTACCGTCACCGACGCGGAACTGCGCGCGCTGTCCCAGCGCCTGCCGTCCCAGGCCGACGACCTGGATCGCCAGGCCGACCGGCTGGCGGAGCAGGCTCGGAAATCGAGCTAGGCGGGCGGCTTACAGGCCGCACACCATCCCTTTTCAGCCGTCATTCCCGCCCTGAAATGGCGGGGATAGACCATTGCAGACAGTGTCCCCCGCTCGGCGCTAAGAGGCGCAAGGTGACCGCATGTCCGAGGAACTGTCGCGACCATCGACTCGAGAATCATTCTCATTTCGAATTGAGATTCATTCTCATTCGCTGTAGGGCGACCATCTAGGTTGGTCACTACGGAGTCGGGTTGTGGGTATGGGCAGCGTGTCGGCGGTTTCCATGGCGACGCTGATCAGCGTCGCGGGCCTTGGCGGGTTTAGTTGTGCCTGGGCGAACGAGGCGCCGACGGCGGTGGCCGAAGCGGACGATCCGTTCCTGGTCATCGTCACGGCCCGCGCCCGTCAACTCTATCGGACCAATGAAACCACCAGCGGCAAGCTGGCGACCGCGCCGCTGGACTCCAGCCTCAACATCCAGGTTCTGAACGCCGAGCTGATCCGCGACCAGGGCGCGCGCGACGCCCAGGACCTCTATCGCAACATCGCCGGCGTCAGCCTGTTCTCCTATGCCGGCGTCACCGCGCGGGGCTTCCGTCAGGAGGAGATCTTCTTCGATGGCCTGCGCGGCGACCCCTATGTCGCCTTTTCGGTGCCGCAGCTGTTCAATGTCGAGCGACTGGAGTTCCTCAAAGGACCGGCTGGCATGCTGTATGGCCCCGGCGCGCCGGGCGGCCTGTTCAACTACATCACCAAGACGCCCAAGGACGCGTTCTCGGCGCGGGCCACGGCGGTGGTCGGGACCGAGGCGCGCAAGGGTGGGTCGGTCGAGCTTGAAGGCTTCCTGCCGGGCGACAAGGCTCCGGCGACGCGCGTTGGCGTGTTTTACGAGGACCGCAACACCCCGCGCCGCAATTCCGGCAGCGAGGTGCTGATCCTCGACGGCGGGATCAAGACCGATCTCGGCCCGGCCGCCCTGACGCTGCAGGCCACCCGCTATGAGCAGAACCTGCAGGGCAATCGCCTGCGTGGCGTGCCCACCGACAATCTGGGCCACTTCCTCGCCGACCGCCGCTGGAACCACAACGAAAAGAGCGACTTCCTCGACCTGACCGCCAATGTGCTGCAGGCGCGGGTGGAATGGCCGGTCAGCGAGGACCTGACCGTCGATGCGGGGCTGCGCTATTCGGAAAGCCTGGAGCGCCAGCAATATCACGAGCCCCGCGGGCTGACCGACAGCAACCGTGACGGCGTGCTGGATTTGTCACGCCGCGAGTTCCGCGACCAGGAGCGCGACCTGGATCAGCTGAGCTTCGGCGCCAACGCCGTCTGGTCGCGCGACTTGGGCACGGTGCGCAACCGCGTTCTGGTCGGCGTCGACGCCTATCGCAGCGAGCTGATCAACAACAATCGCCCCTCGCTGCTGGGTGGTTTCACCGCCGTGGCGGGCCTGCCCGCCCCGCTGAGCCTGACCCATCCGGTCTATGGCGTCACCGATCCCAAGACCTACAACCTCAAGCCCCGCGTGCGCACCTCGGCCATCCAGGAGCGGTCGGGCGCCTATCTGCTGGAAGAGGCGACGATCGGGCCGTTCATCGCCACCGCCGGCGTGCGTTTTGACCGCTATGAGGACCAGTCCGACGCCAGCACCTTCGAGGATGAGAAGGCGACCTGGCGCGCGGGCCTGGTCTGGCGCGCCCGTCCCGACGTTTCGGTCTACGGCCAGTGGGCCCAGAGCTACGAGCCGCAGAGCGTGTCCAGCCAGGACCCGCTGGCGGGCGGGCCGTTCGCGCCAACCGAGGGCGAGATCCTGGAAGGCGGCGTCAAGACCGAGCTGCTGGGCGGCCGCCTGCAGTCCACCATGGCCATCTACCGGATCGTCCGCAGCAACATGCTGCAGAACGATCCGCGCGGCGACGTCGATGGGGATGGTGTCGATGACCTGGTCGCGTTCGGCGAGGTGACCAGCAAGGGGGCCGAGGTCGACCTGGCCGCCGACCTGACCAACAACTGGGTGCTGACCGGCTCCTACGCCTATAACGACACTCGCATCACCAAGACCAACGGCGCGACGGTGATCACCAACAGCGTCGGCGACCGCTTCGCCAACGCGCCCAAGCACAAGGCCGGTTTCTGGACCCGCTACCAGTTCCCCAAGCTTGGCCTGGCCCTGGCTCTGGGCGGCGACTATGTCGATGTCCGCACCTCGATCAGCGGCCAGAAGGTGCGCCCCTATACGGTGTTCGACGCCTCGGTGATCTACAAGCTCGGACCCTGGTCGACCCTGCTGCGCGTCGACAACCTGCTGGATGAAACCTACGCCGCCTCCGGCTTCATCGACCGCACCGGCCACTTCCCCGGCGAGCCGCGGTCGGTGTTCCTGGAAGTATCGCGGGAATGGTAAGCGTCGAGCGCGGCCAGACGGCGGCGGCGCCTCGGCGCGCCGCCAAGCCCAAGGCCTCGCGCCTGTGGTGGAGCGTCCACCAGTGGGTGGGGCTGAAGCTGTCGATCCTGCTGGGTTTCGTCTTTTTGACGGGGACGATCGCGGTGTTCAGTCACGAGATCGACTGGGCGCTGCGGCCGGCCATGCGGGTCGATCCGGCGACGGTCCACGGTCCCCTGGCCTGGTCGGCGGCGGCTCGCAATGTCGCGGCTCTGCACCCCAAGGCCAAGATATTGCTGCTGGATGCGCCGATCGACCGGGGCTTTGCCCTGACCGCGACAATTCAGAAGCCGGACGGCGTGCGCGCCTTTGTCTATCTGCACCCCTCGACCGGAGCGGTGCAGGGCGAGGGGCCGTGGGTCGGCGCCCAGCGCATCCTGCGCAACATGCACCGCCACCTGAACCTGCCCACCCCGATCGGCGTGCCGATCGTCTCGGCCCTGTCGATCCTGTTGCTGATCAGCGTCGGCACGTCCTTCGTAGTCTACAAGAAGTGGTGGCGGGGCTTCTTCAAGCCGGTCCGCTGGCGCGACGCCCGCACGGCCATGGGCGACCTGCACCGCTTGGCGGGCTTGTGGAGCCTGTGGTTCGTGGCCCTGATCGGCGCGACGGGCCTTTGGTATCTGGCCGAGAGCACCGTGGCCAAGGCCCCGCCCTCGCCGCGCGCCAAGGTCGCCGCCGTCAAGCTGGACACCCGGAAGCTGGCCGATCGGCTGGAGACCAATCTCGACGCGGCCCAGACCGCCTATCCCGGGCTGCGCATCCAGCGCATCGCCTTTCCGACCGGCAAGGTCGGCGCCTTCCAGTTCGCGGGCCAATACAAGGCCATTCTGGTGCGTGAGCGGGCCAATGTGGCCTGGACCAACCCGGCCACCGGCGCCGTCGTGCTGCTGACCGACGGGCGCGATCTGAACGCCCACCAGCGCATCTCGGAAATGGCCGATCCCCTACATTTCGGCACCTTCGGCGGGGTATGGACCAAGCTGATCTGGTTCGCCCTCGGTTTGTTCCTGACCGCGCTGGCGGTGTCGGGTGTGGCGATCTACGCCTTGCGACTGTCGCGCGAAAAGCGGGCGTCTGCCGTTTGCACGACGGCGTGGCGCGGCATGGGCGCCTGGCGCTGGCCCGCCCTGGCCGGGATCGGCGTCGCTCTGGCCCTACTGCCGGCGTTGTTCGCCGCCGCAGGCGGCGACTAGGCGCTGAGGCCTACCGCATCGGCAAAGGCGGGTTGGCGCGCCACACCCCCGCCCTTGCGACAGGCAGGGGGGCCGCCCTTGTAGCGGGAACGACGGAGGAATTGGGGACAGCGCCTGATGAGACTGCCGCACGCCCTTTCTCAGCCCAGCCGCTTGATCGCCGCCTTCAGGGGCTTGGCGGCGTCGAAGTAGTCCTCCCAGGCCGTGCTCCTGGCGATCAGGTCGGGGGCGGTGCGGATCGTGTATTTCGTCGGGTCCAGCCCGGCCTTCACCTGGGTCCAGTTCAGCGGCATCGACACCGTCCCGCCGGGCCTGGCCCGGGCCGAGAGCGGCGCGACGGCGGTCGAGGTGCGGTCGTTGCGCAGGTAGTCCAGGAAGATGCGGCCTTCGCGCGCCTTCTTGCTCATGGTGATCAGGTACTTGTCCGGCGCATCGGCGGCCATGCGGGCGCAGACCTCGCGGGCGAAGGCCTTGGCCTGGTCCCACGGGACCTTGTCGGAGAGCGGCGTCACCACATGCAGGCCCTTGCCGCCGGTGGTCTTGCAGAAGCTGACCAGACCCAGCTCCTCCAACCGGTCGCGGATTTCTCGGGCGCCGGAGATCACGTCCTCGAAGGTGACGCCGGGCGCGGGGTCCAGGTCGAAAACCAGCCGGCCGGCCACCTCCGGATCGCCGGGCTGGCAGTTCCAGGGGTGGATTTCGACGGCGGCGATCTGGGCGGCGGCGATCAGGGCCTCGACCCGGTCGAACTGGATGTAGGGCTGTTTGTCGCCCTTCACGGTGGTGAGTTCGATCAGCGACGACATCCCGCGCATGGCGTGACGCTGGAAGAAGGTCTCGCCGCCGATGCCGTCCGGAACCCGGATGATCGAGGCCGGGCGGCCCTTCACATGGGGCAGCATCCACGGGCCGACCGCTTCCATGTAGCGGGCCAGGTCGATCTTGGTCCCCGGCGCGCCGTCGACATCGGGCCACAGCGGCTTGTCGGGCTTGGAGATCGTCACGCCCAGCACGATGCTGTCTTCCTTGGCGGTGACGAGCGTCTGGGACTTCGGCGCGGTCTTGGCCGGTCCTTTCGCCGCCTTGGGCGTCGGCTCGGCCAGTTCGGCGCTTTCGGCCGACGCGGGGACCTCGGCCTCGACCTCGGCGGCGGGCTTGTCCTCGCGCAGACCCTTGAACGCCGCCTGGCGGATCGCGCCGTCGCCGGTGAAGCCGGCATATTCGATCTCGGCCACCAGTTCCGGCTTCACCCAGTGGATATTCTCGGCGCCGCGCGGCGCGTTCTTGCCTTCGAACGGCGAGGTCTTGGTCTCCAGCGCCTTCAGACGGGGCAGCAGCTTGGCGACCTTGTCGCGGCCGAAGCCCGTGCCGATCCGGCCGACGTGGGCCAGCTTGCCGTCGCGATAGACACCGGCGATCAACGAGCGGAAGGCGCTGCCCGTCGTGGTGTAGGCGCCGATCACCACCTCGTGGCCGGCCCGGCACTTGGCCTTGGTCCAGGTCTCGCTGCGGCCCGAGCGATAGGGGGCGTCCAGCCGCTTGGAGATGATGCCCTCCAGCTCCAGCTTGCAGGCCGACAGCAGCACCGCGTCGCCGGCCGTCTCGAAGTGGTCGACGAACCGCAGGCGCGGCTCGTCCGGCCCCATCATCGCCTTAAGCCGCGCCTTGCGCTCGCGCAGCGGCAGGTCGCGCAGGTCCTCGCCGTTTTCCGCCAGCAGGTCGAAGGCGAAGAAGATCAGGTCGCCGCTGTCGCCGTCCGACAGCGCCGCCTGCAGGGCGGCGAAATCGGGTTGGCCGGCCGCGTCCAGGGCCACCACCTCGCCGTCCACGATGCTGTCGGGCAGGTCGGCGGCGACGTCGGCGATCGCGCCGAACTTCTCGGTCCAGTCCAGGCCCTTGCGGGTGCGCAGGGTGGCGCGGCCGTCCTCGACGCGCAGTTGGACGCGATAGCCGTCGAACTTGATCTCATGCGCCCAACCGGGGCCGACCGGAGGACGGTCGACGGACTTGCAGAGTTGGGGCTCGATGAACTCGGGCAGCGCGGCGGGCTTGGCCTTGTTCTTCGGCACGGCCTTGGGCTCAGCGAAGGTCCGCGTCTCCTCCGCTTCCTTCTGCAACGCCTCCCGCTCGGCCTTGGTCCGCGAGGTCCACACCGCGTCCTTCTCGCCCTTGGCCTTCAGGATGAACGGTTTGGGCGCCTTGCCCTTGCCGGCGGCGATGTCGGCCATGGTCCGGCCCGAGGCGATCGAGGCGTCCTCCTCCAGAACCAAGGCCCCCTCGCCCGGCCGCGCGGCGTCGTCCTTGTGCTTGATCAGAAGCCAGTTGGAGCGCTTGCCCCCTTCTTGTCGCTTGGGGCCGTCTTTTGCGTTGCGGTCCCAGTTCATCCGCACCAGCACCCACGAGCCGTGCAGGCGCTCGCCCTCCAGCACGAACTTCAGCTCGCCCCTCTTCAGCGCCTTGGCCACGTCCTCGAAGCCCGGCTCCGGCGACCAGTAGCCGCGGTCCCACAGCTGCACCGTGCCGCCGCCGTACTGGCCCTTGGGGATGGTGCCCTCGAAGTCGCCATAGTCGAGCGGGTGGTCCTCGACCTCGACCGACAGCCGCTTGTCGGCCGGGTCCAGCGACGGCCCCTTGGTCACCGCCCACGACTTCAGCACCCCGTCGACCTCCAGCCGGAAATCGTAGTGCAGCCGCGTGGCGTCGTGCTTCTGGATCACGAACCGGGCGTGCGGGGCCGAGGCGACGGCCGTATCGCCGCTGGGCTCGGCGGTCTTCTGGAAATCGCGCTTGCGACGGTATTCGGCGAGCTGTCCCTGGGCCATGACGAGGCTCCCTTCCTGACTGGGAGGAAGGCGCTTGGACGGCGGGCGGTTCCCGCTCAAGTCCCGGCCTCGAACCGCCTGACCAGCGGCTTGGGCGCCTGCAGCCGCCAGGCGTCCGTCAACAGCGCCGTCAGTTCGTCCTCGCCCACCGCGTCCAGTCGCACCAGCACCGCCGGATAGCCGCGATAGTGGTCGTCCTCGAAGAAGACCTCGGGCGCGGCCTCCAGCAGCAGGGCCTTCTTCTCCGGCCGGCAGCGCACGGCCAGGACGCCGGGCGCGGCCTCTCGCCGCCCCTTGGGCGTGGCTCGCGCCAGGTACGGCCAGGACAGACCCTTGCCGCGCACCGAGAAGGTCAGCGACTCCCCGCATTCGCCCGCCTCGACCTCGGGCAAGGCCATCATCGCGCAGCGGATCTTGGCAGGATCGATCATGGGACCGGATGAAATCCCGATGACGGGGGCATGACAATCCATTGCCACCGGTGTCGCTGGCCGATTGTCAATGACACCGGTTTCCATTATGCACGACCAAAGCCCGTCGAACGGGACTGTAGTAGCGCGAGGGAGGATTCGCGGCGTGACCGTTTCCGAGGCCGAGAGCGAGGTGTTCGCACCGGCGTCCATCGCCCCACAATTCGTCGAAGCGCGTCTCAAGGGCGTGTCGGTTCCCGGCTATCCGGGCGGCGTCCTCCCCCAATCCATGGCCCAGGGCTATGCGGTCCAGGACCTGGCCATCGACATGTGGCCCGACGAACTCGTGGGCTGGAAGGTGGGCCTGGTGCCCCCGCAGCACCGCGAGCGCCTGGGCGCCGAGCGCCTGGCCGGCTGCATCTTCAAGTCCAAGGTCTGGAACGCGGGCGCCGAGCCTACGCCGTTCCGCGCCATCGCCGGCGGCTTCACCGCCGTCGAGGCCGAGTTCATCATCCGCCTGGGCAAGGACGCTCCGGCCGACAAGACCGACTGGACCGCCGAGGAAGCCGCCGAATACGTGGGCGAGCTGATCGTCGGCGTCGAGATCGCCGGCAGCCCGCTGGCCACCATCAACCAGCTGGGCCCGCCCATCGTCGCCTCGGACTTCGGCAACAACGACGGCCAGATCCTGGGCCGGGTGATCGAGAACTGGCGCGACATCGCCTGGGAAGACATGCCGGCCGAAACCTTCATCAACGGCGTGTCGGTGGGCAAGGGCGGAGCGTTCTCGATCCCCGGATCGCCCCTGGCGGCCCTGGCCTTCCTGCTGGGCCATGTCGCCTCGCGCGGCCGGCCTCTGAAGAAGGGCATGCTGGTCACCACCGGCGCCAGCACCGGAATCCATGACATTGCGGCCGGGGACACGTCCCGCGTAGACTTCGGCCCGTTCGGAAGCGTCGCCTGCGTCGCTGTTCCAGCCTAACGATCGAAAACCGGCGGGGGCGTCGGAACAACTACAAGCCTAAAGGGTGAGGATGTGACGTCCATGGACGCTCCAACGATGCCGGCTCCGTCTGCGAAGATCGGGCGGTACAGGTGGGTGATTGTCGGCCTGCTGTTCCTGGCCATGGTGATCAACTATGTCGACCGTCAGACGATCGGCCTGCTGAAGGCCGACCTGTCGAAGGAATTCGGCTGGGACGAGACCCATTACGCCGATCTGGTGTTCTACTTCCAGCTGGCCTACGCCGTGGCGTACCTGGCCTGGGGCAAGATCATGGACAAGATCGGGGCCCGCTGGGGCTTCGGCATCGCGTTCCTGATCTGGCAAGGCGCTCACATCGCCCACGCCCTGGCGCGCGGCTTCAGCGGCTTCGCCTTCGCCCGCATGGGCCTGGGCATCGGTGAAGCCGGCGGCTTCCCCGGCGGCATCAAGGCCGTGGCCGAGTGGTTCCCCAAGAACGAGCGGGCCCTGGCCACCGGCATCTTCAACGCCGGCACCAATATCGGCGCCATCGTCACCCCGCTGGTCGTGCCGGGCATCGTCCTGGCGTTCGGCTGGCAGATGGCCTTCATCGTCACGGGCGTCGCCGGCCTGGTCTGGCTGCCGCTGTGGCTGATCGTCTATCGCCGCCCGCGCGAGCAGAAGCGCCTGTCGGCCGCCGAACTGGCCCACATCGAGCAGGACCCGGCCGACCCCGTCGAGAAGATCGGCTGGGCCAAGCTGCTGACCAAGAAGGAAACCTGGGCCTTCGCCCTGGGCAAGTTCCTGATCGACCCGATCTGGTGGATGTTCCTGTTCTGGCTGCCCGACTTCCTGGGCAAGCGTTACGGCCTGGACCTGAAGTCGTTCGGCCCGCCGC
>NZ_JBAPVS010000193.1:0-37416 GCF_049283275.1 Caulobacter sp.
CGCTGGCGCACGGGATCGCCTGCAACACCGCCGGCGGCAGCCACCACGCCCAGGCCGACACCGGCGCGGGCTTCTGCGTGTTCAACGACGTGGCCGTGGCGGCGCGGCGGCTGCTGGCGGAGGGCGCGGTCGGCAAGGTGCTGGTCGTCGATCTCGACGTCCACCAGGGCGACGGCACCGCAAGGATCTTCGAGGGCGACGCCAGTGTCTTCACCTTCTCGATGCACGCCGAGAAGAACTTCCCAGCCCGCAAGGCGGTCAGCGACCTGGACGTCGACCTGCCGGACGGCATGGGCGACGAGGCTTATTTGGAAACGCTGTCCGGCATCTTGCCGGATCTGCTGGCCCGAACGGCGCCGGACCTGGTGTTCTTCAACGCCGGGGTCGATCCGCACGCGGACGACAAGCTGGGGCGGCTGAGTTTGAGCGACGAAGGCCTGGCGCGGCGCGAGGCGTACGTCCTGAGCTCATGTCTGGAAAGGGGGATCCCCGTGGCGGGGGTGATCGGCGGCGGATACGACGCCGACATCGATCGTCTGGCGCATCGTCACGCCCTTCTCCACCGGGCGGCCCGCGAGGCTCTGAAGGCCTGAAGGGTCGCGCTCCGGTGGAGCTACGCGGCGATCACTTAGAAGCTCGAGACGAGCGAACCGGCGATCACGACGAGGGGCAGCATGGCCAGAACGATGCTGGCGAAACCGGAAAAGGCGTTGTTCGAGAAGGTCATTGTCTTAGTTCCCTGTTGCTCCGGCGCGCCGTCCGCGTCCGGTGATCAGGGATATAGGCCCGCGGGATGGTGAACACCCGTTACCTTTGCTTCATGAAGCGTTTTTAAGAAACTTTGTCGCGGAAAAGGCGCATTACAGGGGTGTAATGTGACTATTACCGGGCTTAATGTAGCAATATTTTACCCTCGAAGACCCCTGTTCGCCGCGCATTGAAGGTCGATAGGGCGCAAACCCGGGGTTGTCCTTTCGACCCCTGGCGAACGCCGCCCGGTCAGTCCTCCGCCGAGGTCAGCAGGAAATGGCCGCGCAGGGCGGCGATCGGCGCGGCGCGCTGCTCCTGCCAGGCCTCGACATGGACGTTGGCGATCCGCCGGCCGACCTTCTTGATCTGGGCGCGGGCGAAGGTGGTCAGAGGCCGGCCCGTGCGCAGATACTCGATCGAGACGTCGATGGTCCGGGGCTGGCGCTTGAGAGGTTCGGCCACCGACAGCTGGGCCAGGGCGGTCATCTCCATGAAGGCACCCAGGACGCCGCCATGGATGGCCGGCAGTATCGGATTACCGACGATGTGGTCGGAGAACGGCAGGATGGCGGTCATCTCGTCGCCGGCCAGCTCGGCGCGCATGCCGATGAACTTGGCGTAGGGGATCGAGCCGAGGACGGCGATCAGGCGGGTGTCGGCGTCACTCATGCGGCGTCTCCCTTGCCCGGAGTCGTGGAACGCGGCGGCTTGAAGTTGGCGCCGGGCTTCTTGCCGGCGCTGGAGTCCAGCATGAAGGCGGCCTGGGCGGCGGCGACCGGGTCTTCGGGATCGTCCTCGTAGGCCACCGCCCGCACGAAGGCGACCGAACGGGTGACCTTGTAGCAATGGGCGCGAGCCAGCACGTCGCGACCCGGCTGGGCCGGCCGCATATAGTCGATGCGCAGGTCCAGGGTGGCGATCGAGGTCCATTGGCTGAGCGCGGCGTGCACCGCCTGGCCGCTGGCGTGGTCGAGCAGGGTGGTCACCACGCCGCCGGCGATCACCCCCGTCTCCGGGTCGCCGACGATCTCGGGACGGTAGGGAACCTTCAGGATGGCGACGGCGTCGCCGATCTCCAGGGTCTGAAAACCCAGGGCCCGCGCCTGGGGGCTGCCCTCGTTCATGGTGTTGGCGATCAGTCGATGCTGCTCGCCGGCGCTCAAATCCGTGCTCATGGGATAGGTTTATAGCCGCGCGCGTTGCCATATCCATCGTGATGAAGCCTCAAGACCTGATCTGTCCGAAGCCCGACGGGCTCTACTGCCCGCCCGGAGACTTCTACATCGACCCCGTCCGCCCCGTGGACCGGGCGGTGATCACCCATGGCCACGCCGATCACGCCCGGGCCGGCCACGGCGTGGTGGCGGCCACGCCCGAGACCCTGGCGATCATGGCCGAGCGCTACGGCGAGGATTTCGCGGGGCGTCGCGAGCCGATCGCCTATGGCCAGAGCTTCACCCACAACGGCGTCGAGGTTTCGCTGGTCCCGGCCGGCCACGTGCTGGGCTCGGCCCAGGCCGTGATCCGATGGAAAGGCATGACCATCGTGATCTCCGGCGACTACAAGCGCCGCCGCGACCCCACCTGCCCGGCCTTCGAGCCCGTGCCCTGCGATGTGTTCGTGACCGAGGCGACGTTCGGCCTGCCGGTGTTCCGCCATCCCGACGACGCCGGCGAGATCGCCGCCCTGCTGAAATCGGTCGAGCAGTTCCCCGAGCGCTCGCACATCGTCGGCGCCTATGCCCTGGGCAAGGCCCAGCGGGTGATCAGGCTGTTGCGCGAGGCCGGCTGGGACAAGACGATCCACGTGCACGGGGCCATGGAACGGCTGAACCGCCTCTACGGCCGCCACGGCGTCGACCTGGGCCTGCTGGCGCCGGCCACGACCGGGACCAAGAAGGACTTCGAGGGCGCGATCATCGTCGCCCCGCCCTCGGCCCTGGCCGACCGCTGGTCGCGGCGCTTCCCCGACCCGGTCGACTGCTTCGCCAGCGGCTGGATGCGGGTGCGGGCGCGGGCGAGGCAGCGCGGGGTCGAACTGCCGCTGATCATCTCCGACCACGCCGACTGGGACGAGCTGACCGCCACCCTCGACGAGCTGCGCCCCGGCGAGGTGTGGATCACCCACGGCCGCGAGGAGGCCCTGGAGCGCTGGTGCGACCTGGAGGGCATCCCGGCCCGCGCCCTGCGTCTGGTGGGCTATGACGAGGAGGAGGGGGAGTGATCCTTCTCCCCTTGCGGGAGAAGGTGTCGGCAAAAGCCGACGGATGAGGGGTCTCCCAGACCTATCCGCCGTGCGCGGCTGACCCGTCCATCGACCCCTCACCCGACCTCGCTCCGCGAGGCCACCCTCTCCCGCAAGGGGAGAGGGCGTCACGCCACCTTGAACGTCGCCCGCGCCCGCGCCACCGGCTTGTCGTCGGCCCGCACCGTGGCCTCGGCGTAGCACAGGCTCTTGCCCGGCTTGATGAAGTCGGTGTCGAAGGCCAGCCACTGGCCCAGCTGGGCGGCGGCGATGTAGTCCAGGCCCAGCGAGACCGTGATCAGCCCCTTGCTGGGGATCTGGAGCTTGGACAGCACCACGCCGCACGACAGACCCATGGCGTTGTCGGCCAGGGCCGCGATCAGGCCGCCATGTGGGCCGCCGCGCGAATTGGTGTGCGGCTCGCGCACCTCCACCGCCAGAACCCAGCGGTCCTCGCGGATGTCGGCGAAGATCGGCTCCCACGGCATGGTCAGCGGGCTCTTGCGCGGATGGGGAACGAAGGGCTCGGGCGGGGTCATGGTCGCCTCCTGGTCCGGACATCGGACGAAATTGATTCCAAACAGGTGTTCGAATTGACTTCAAGGCTCGCCGTGACGCCGCTAACTGGGGCTCATCATATTAGGCTTGTAAATTATATGCTGGCGTCTCCGTGCGCGCCTGTTAGCTTGACCTTAGTGACAAGGGGAAGAGACACATGCGCATCGGCGTCATGGCGGCCTGTCTAACGGCTTCAAGCATCATCCTGGCGGGATGCGGCCAGAATGGCGGCGGCAATGAGATGGCCGCGGGGGACGTTTCCCTAGGCATGCAGCCACCGGCGGTCGCCAAGGCCGCCCTTCCACCTGCCAATGCGCCGGCCCCGCCGACCGGGACTGCTGTGGCCGCGCCAATGATCGCTTACGTCTACAACGACGTCATCTGGGCCCCCGCCAACCGGGTCAAACCGTTGATGCAGCTGCACCAGAAGGCCTGCGTCGACGCCGGGCCGATCGTCTGTCAGGTGGTGTCGGTCCAACAGAGCCAGGGCGAGGACGCCAGCGCCACGCTCGAGCTTCGGGCTACGCCGGCGTGGGTCGCCAAGTTGCATGGACGGCTGGATGGCGACCTCAAGGCGGCTGGCGGGCGGATGACCCATTCGGAGGTCAGCAGCGAGGATCTGACCCGGTTTATTGTCGACGGCGAGGCCCAACTTCGGGCCCAGACCACCTTGCGCGACCGCTTGCAAAAGCTATTGGCCGAGCGCCCCGGCGACCTGGCCGAGTTGCTGGAGGTCGAGCGCGAGCTGGCGCGCGTACAGGGTGAGATCGACTCGGCTCAATCGACCTTGGCCGTGATGAAGACTCGGGTGGCGACTTCGAGCCTGACCCTGACCTACCAGTCTGAGCAGCCGACGGCGCGGGCGGCGGGTTCGTGGGGCGTGCTGGTCGAGGCCCTGCGCGACATCCAATCGACGCTGGCCTCCAGCCTGGGGCTCTTGGTGAAGATCGCGGCCTTCGCCCTCCCTTGGCTGCTGATTATCGGTCTGCCGCTCTGGCTGCTGCGCAAGCGCCTGCCGCGCCTGGGCCGGAAGCCGAAGGCGTCGGAGTAACACCAACCCACCTCGCGCGTTGAAGGACGACCATGCGCGCCTTCGCCCATCTTCTCGACCGGCTGTCCCTGACCAGCTCGCGCAACGCCAAGCTGACCCTGATCAAGGACTTCCTGCGCGAGACGCCCGACCCTGAGCGCGGCTGGGTGCTGGCGGCCCTGACCGGGGCGCTGTCGTTCAACGCGGCCAAGCCGGCCTTCATCCGCAAGGCGGTGGAAAGCCGGATGGACGCCCAACTGTTCGCCTGGTCCTACGACTATGTCGGCGACCTGGCCGAGACCGTCGCCCTGGTCTGGCCGCAACAGCCCGGCGCCAACCGTGAGCCGGACCTGTCGGAGGTGGTCGAGAGCCTGCGCACGGCTTCGCGCACCGAAGTGCAGCGGCTGATCGAGGGCTGGCTCGATGCGCTCGACCCCGACGGCCGCTGGGCGCTGCTGAAGCTGATGACCGGCGGCCTGCGGGTCGGCGTTTCGGCGCGGCTGGCCAAACAGGCCTGCGCCGACTTCGGCCAGGTCGAGATCGGCCAGGTCGAAGAGGTCTGGCACGCCATGACCCCGCCCTATGGCGACCTGTTCGCCTGGCTGGAGGGCCGTTCGGAACAGCCCTCGCCCGACGCGCCCGGACGATTCCGGCCGGTGATGCTGGCCCAGGCCATCGATGAAGCCGTCGACTTCGCCAAGCTGGATCCGGCCGACTACGCCGCCGAATGGAAGTGGGACGGCATCCGGGTCCAGGCGGTCAGCGAGCGCGGCGAGAAGCGCCTCTACACCCGCACCGGCGACGACATCTCGGCGACCTTTCCGGACGTGGTCGAGGCCCTGAGCTTCGAGGGCGCGATCGACGGCGAGCTGCTGGTGATGCGGGGCGGGGCGGTGGCCAGCTTCGGCGACCTGCAGCAGAGGCTGAACCGCAAGACGGTGGACGCCAAGCAGCTTGCGACCTTCCCGGCCGGCATCCGGGCCTACGACCTGCTGCTGGACGGCGAGACCGACCTGCGCGGCCTGCCGTTCGCCGAGCGGCGCCGGCGGCTGGAGGCCTTCGTGGCCCAGGCCAGGAGCCCGCGCATCGACCTGTCGCCGATCCAGCCGTTCGAGACCTGGGAAGCCCTGGCCGCCCTGCGCGCCCAGCCGCCGGAAGGCGACCCGGCGATCGCCGAAGGGCTGATGCTCAAGCGCTGGGACAGCGTCTACGAGCCCGGCCGACCCAAGGGCCCGTGGTTCAAGTGGAAGCGCGATCCCCGCCTGATCGACGCGGTGCTGATGTACGCCCAGCGCGGGCACGGCAAGCGATCCAGCTACTATTCCGACTACACCTTCGGGGTCTGGCAGGAGGATGACACCGGGACGCGGCGCCTGACGCCCGTCGGCAAGGCCTATTTCGGCTTCACCGACGAGGAGCTGAAGCAGATCGACAAGTTCGTGCGCGACCACACCGTCGAGCGGTTCGGGCCGGTGCGCTCGGTGCGCGCCGACCTGGAGTTCGGCCTGGTGTTCGAGGTGGCGTTCGAGGGGTTGCAGCGCTCGACCCGCCACAAGTCCGGCGTGGCCATGCGTTTTCCCCGCATCAGCCGCATCCGCTGGGACAAGCCGTCGCGCGAGGCGGACGAGCTGGAGACCCTGGAGCGGATGCTGGACTAGGGGTTAGTGGACCCCCGCCCCCTCGGCGGCCGGCGCGCCCGAACCGGCATGGAACATCCGGCCCTTCTCGGTGATCAGCACGGCCACCAGGCCGGCGATGCCGAAGCCGGCGAAGCCCAGCGTCAGGGGCACGGTGGTGCCGTCGAACAGCTGGCCGATCCCGAAGCCGAACAGCGCCCCGCCGATGGTGGTGATGAACCCCTGCACCGAGGCCGCGGTGCCGGCCAGATGGCCCAGCGGCTCCATGGCGATGGCGCCGAAGTTCGACATCACCAGGCCGAAGCAGAACATCATCCCCGCCTGCAGCAGTGAGAAGGTCCACAGGGTCTCATGGCCGCTGACCGCCACCAGGGCGTGGACCACCGCGAAGGCGATGTAGCCGAACAGCGCGACGTGCGAGACCAGCCGCATGCCCAGGCGGCCGACGACGCGGGAATTGAGCAGGGACGAGACGGCGATGCCGCCGGCGATCGCCGCGAAGATCAGGGGGAACGACCGGCCCGCCCCCAGCATCTCGAACACCTGCTGAGCCGAATTGAGGAAACCGAACAGGCCGCCCAGCACCAGGGTGGCGGCCAGGGTGTAGCCGACGGCGACGCGGTTGGTCAGGCACACCTTGAACGCCGCCAGCACCGGGGTGACCTCCAGCGGCACGCGATCCTGCGGATGCAGGGTCTCAGGCAGCTTGAGCCACGACCAGGCGATCACCGCCAGGCCGAAGATCGACAGCACGCCGAACACCCACGGCCAGGGCGCGACCAACAGGATGGCCTGACCGACGGACGGGGCGATGATCGGCACGCCCAGGAAGACGATGAACGACAGCGACATCACCCGCGCCATCTGCCGGCCGCTGTAGCAGTCGCGGACGATCGAGACCGACAGCACCCGCGTGGCGGCCGCCCCGACCCCGCACAGAACGCGGGCGGTCAGCAGCATTTCGAACGAAGTGGCGAAGGCGCAGAGGGCGGCGAAGACGACATAGAGCGACAGCCCCACCATCAGAACCGGCTTGCGCCCGAAGCGGTCGGCCAGCGGGCCGTAGACGATCTGGGCCACGCCGAAGCCCAGCAGATAGGCGGTCAGGATCCATTGCCGCTCATTGGCGCTGGCCACGTTCAAGGCCTCGCCGATCTGCGGCATGGCCGGCAGCATCGAGTCGATGGCCAGGGCGTTGGTGGCCATCATCGCCGCGATCAGGGCGACGAACTGGCCAAAGCCCATGCCGGGATGGGGCCCCGGGTTGGGGCGAGCCGGGTTTGCGATGGTGCTGGACGACATGACGCTCTTTCACGGGCCGGGACGCCGAAGCGCCGGCGGGCGCGAGACGCGATAGCCGCGATATAGGGCAAGGATGGCCGGTCGCCAAACAGACCCGCCTCCAGGACCGCCGTCAGAAGCCGCTCCGCCTAACCGTTGAAGGCCCGGATGGCGTCGATGATCCGCTGCTGGTCGGCTTGCGACAGATACGGATGCATCGGCAGGGCCAGCACCGTCTCGGCCTTGGCCTCGGTCACCGGCAGGCCGCCGGCCCCGCGCGGGAAGTCCGCATAGGGGGCCTGCACGTGCATCGGCACGGGGTAGTAGACCGCCGTCGGTATCCCCTGCGTCTTCAGGTGGGCGGCCAGGCCGTCGCGGTTCTCATGCTCGATCACGTACTGCGCCCAGACCGAGACGCCGCCGTCGATGACCTTGGGCGTGGCCAGCACCGAGCCCTTCAGGCCCTCGGCGTAGCGGTCGGCCACGATCTGCCGCAGGTCGATCTCCTCGGCGAAGATGGCCAGCTTCTCGATCAGGATCGCCGCCTGGATGGTGTCGAGCCGCGAGTTCATGCCGATGCGGGTGTTCAGGTACTTAGTGTCGTGGTCGAACGTGCGGCCCACCAGGTCGGGAGCCACGGCCTTGCCGTGCACCCGGAAGCTGTCCATCAGGTCCCACAGGTTCTGGTCGTTGGTCAGCACCGCCCCGCCGTCGCCGTAGCAGCCCAGCGGCTTGGCCGGGAAGAAGCTGGTGGTGGCCACGTCGGCCCAGTGCAGCGGGTGCTTGCCGTCCAGGGTGCAGCCGAAGCCCTGGGCGCTGTCGGAGATCAGCTTCAGGCCTTCGCGGTCGCAGATCGCCTTGAGCACCGGATAGTCGGCGGGCTGGCCGAACAGGTCCACGGCGATCACGACCTTGGGGACCAGCCGGCCCTCGGCCTTGATCCCGGCGATGGCCGTTTCCAACTTGGCGGGATCGAGGTTGAAGGTGTCGGAAAGCACGTCGACGAACACCGGCGTCGCCCCCACCCAGGGCACGACTTCGGGCGTCGCGGCGAAAGTGAAGGATGGGCAGAACACAGCGTCGCCGGGCCCCACGCCCCAGGCCATCAGCGGCAGGGCGATGGCGTCGGTGCCGTTGGCGCACGACAGCGCCAGCTTGGCCTGGCCGAACGCCGCCAGCTTGGACTCGAACTCGCGCACCTGCGGACCCATCACATAGGCCCCGCTGTCGAGGACGGCGGCGATCGCGGCGTCGATCTTGTCGCGGATCCGGCGCTGCTGCGCGGCGAGGTCGATGAAGGACATGCTCATGAGCGGCGCTCTTAGAGGCGGATCGGCTCGGGTTCGAGCCAATTGATGTAACCGACTGTTTCCAAAGCGCGAAGCGAGGCCGAGATGGGAACGGCTACGAACCTGGCTCGTTGACGGTTCGGCGCGGGGGCGCCATCGAGGGCTTCATGCAGACCAAGCCCAGCCTGATCCCCGCCGAAGCCCTCCCCTCCCTGGCCAAGGTCAAGGCCGACGAGACGATGCTCGGCCATTTCCTCGACTGGCTGGGCAAGCTGGCCGTGAACCTGGTGGTCGCCACCCTGATCCTGGTCGTCACCTTCTGGGTGGCCGGCTGGCTGGCGGGCGTGGCCCGGCGCGGCCTGGGTCGGATGCATCGCAAGAACCCCGACCCGACGCTGGAGAGCTTCCTGTCGTCCCTGGTGCGCTACGCGGTCGTGGCCGTGGGCCTGGTGGCGGTGCTGCAGCAGTTGGGCGTGCAGGCCACCTCGATCCTCGCCGTGCTGGGCGCGGCTTCGCTGGCCATCGGCCTGGCCCTGCAAGGCGCGCTGTCGAACGTGGCGGCCGGGGTGATGATCCTGCTGTTTCGGCCCTACAAGGTGGGCGACGTGATCGAAACCTCGACCCGCAACGGCACCGTCAAGTCGCTGGACCTGCTGTTCACCGAGATCGCCACCCCTGACAACGTCAAGGTGATGATCCCCAACAGCAAGGTGTTCGGCGACGTCATCCTCAACTACTCCACCCACCGCCACCGGCGGGCCGACGTGGTGTTCAAGGTTCCGCTGAAGACCGATCTGGTCACGGTGCTGCAGAAGATGCGCGAGCGGGCCGAAGGCGATCCGCGGGTGCGCAAGGACCCTGTCCCGATGATCGAGGTCGTCGACCTTTCCGAAGCCTTCGCCCAGGCCGCGATCCGCGTCTGGACCGCCAAGGAGGACTACGGTCCGGTCAGGACCGACCTGATGCTGGCCGCCCACCTGTGGGCCGAGGACCCGACCCGGGTCCTGCCGCCGCCCCGCCCGTCCAAGGCCCCGGACCCCTCGCCGGTCATGCCCGGCGATCCGGGGCATCACCTGTTCAGACTGCCAAGGCCTCGGAGAGGTCGGCAATCAGGTCCTCGCAGTCCTCGATCCCCACCGAAAGCCTGATCAGGGTGTCGGAGATGCCCAGCGCCGCGCGCTGGGCGGCCGGGATCGAGGCGTGGGTCATGATGGCCGGATGCTCGATCAGGCTCTCCACCCCGCCCAGGCTTTCGGCGAGCGTGAACAGGCGCGTGCGCTCCAGCATCCGCTTGGCGGTGTTCACATCGCCTTTCAGCTCCACCGAGATGATCCCGCCGAACCCGCCCAGCATCTGGCGCTTGGCCAGCTCATGCTGGGGGTGCGTGGGCAGGCCGGGATAGATCACGCGCGCGACGTCCTTGCGGGTCGACAGCCACCGGGCGATCGCCAGGGCGCTGTCGCAGGCCCGCTGCATGCGCAGGGCCAGGGTCTTGACGCCGCGCAGGGCCAGGAAGCTGTCGAACGGCCCCAGCACCGCGCCCACGGCGTTCTGCAGGAACTTCAGTTTCTCGGCGATCTCGGCGTTGTCGCCGACCACCGCCACGCCGGCCACCACGTCGGAGTGGCCGTTCAGGTACTTGGTGGCCGAGTGCATGACGATGTCGAAGCCCAGCTCCAGCGGCCGCTGGACGAACGGGCTGGCGAAGGTGTTGTCGGCCACGGTGATTAGGCCGTGTTTCTTGGCCAGGGCCGCGATGGCGGCCAGATCGGCCAGGCGCAGCATCGGATTGGTGGGCGTCTCGACCCAGATCATCTTGGTGGCCGGGGTGATCGCCGCCTCGATGGCCGCCAGATCGCCCATGTCGACGAAGGTGAACGCCAGGCCCGCCGAGCGCCTGCGCACCTTGTCGAACAGCCGGAACGAGCCGCCGTAGAGATCGTCGCTGGCGATCACATGCGCGCCGCTGTCGAGGATCTCCAGGATCGTCGAGGCCGCCGCCAGGCCCGAGGCGAAGGCGAAGCCGGCCGCGCCGCTCTCCAGATCCGCGATGCAGCGTTCGAACGCGAAGCGGGTCGGGTTGTGGCTGCGGCTGTACTCGAAGCCCTTGTGCTCGCCCGGGCTGGACTGGACATAGGTCGAGGTCGCGTAGATCGGGACCATCACCGCCCCGGTCGTCGGATCGGGGAACTGGCCGCCGTGGATGGTGCGGGTGGCGAAGGCCAGGCGGTTCTTGCCGGGGATGTCGGTCATGGAAAGTCCTTGGGCCGCCCTTGTTCCCAAGGTTGTCTTGGCGACAAGCTCAGGATGAGGGCTATTTCGAGCGACGGCATTCAACAACCTCATCCTGAGCTTGTCGAAGGACGAGATTGTTGTAGCGCGGCCTAAGCGCTCATACGCAGGTGATTGATCAGGTCCACCCGGGTGATCACCCCGACGAATTCCTCGCCGTCGCAGACCAGCGCCACCTCGTCGCGGTCGAACACCTCCGGCAGGGCCTCGACGCCCTGGGTCGACTGCAGGGTGTTGACCGCCTTGGTCATCGCCTTGCCGACCAGGGTCTTGAACTTGGGCCCGCGGTCGTCGTCCGCCCCCTCGACCGCGGCCAGGACGTCGCTCTCGTCGAGAATGCCGACCAGCTTGCCGTGATCGACCACCGGCAGCTGGCTGATGTCGCTGCTGCGCATGCGGTTGTAGGCGGTCAGCAGGGTGTCGTCCGGGCCGATCGCCACCACCCCGCCGTCGGCGTAGCGCTTGGCGATCAGGTCGCGCAGGTCGCCGTGCAGCTCGCGCTGGTCGAAGCCGTGGGCGGCCAGCCACATGTCGTTGAACATCTTGGTCAGGTATTTGGAGCCCGTGTCGCAGACCAGGGTCACCACCCGCTTGGGCTCCGTCTGCTCGCGGCAATAGCGCAAGGCGGCCGCCAGCAGGGTGCCTGACGACGAGCCGGCCAGAACGCCCTCCTTGCGCAGCAGCAGGCGGGCGGTCTCGACGCTCTCGCGGTCGCTGATCGAATAGGCGTGCTTGACCAGGCTCATGTCGGCCACGGCGGGGATGAAGTCCTCGCCGATGCCTTCGACGATCCACGAACCGGCCTCGCCGTGGCGGCCGGTCGCCACATATTCGCAGAGGATCGAGCCGACCGGATCGGCCAGCACCATCTGCGTCTTGGGCGAATGCTTGGCCATGAACCGGCCGATACCGGTCAGGGTGCCGCCCGAGCCGACGCCGACCACCACCGCGTCGACGTCGCCGCCCATCTGCTCGAAGATCTCGGGCGCCGTCGTGGTCTCATGGGCCAACGGATTGGCCGGGTTCTCGAACTGGTTGACGTAGATGGAGCCGGGGATCGACTGGGCCAGGGTCTGGGCCATGTCCTGGTAGTATTCGGGGTGGCCCTTGCCGACGTCGCTGCGGGTCAGGCGCACGTCCACGCCCATGGCCCGCAGGTGCAGGATCTTCTCCCGCGCCATCTTGTCCGGCACGATCAGGATCAGCTTGTAGCCCTTCAGGGTCGCCACCTGGGCCAGGCCCAGGCCGGTGTTGCCGGCGGTGGCCTCGATGATCGTCCCGCCGGGTTTGAGGCTGCCGTCGGCCTCGGCCGCCTCGATCATCGAGCGGGCCACGCGGTCCTTGATCGAGCCGCCGGGGTTCTGGTTCTCCAGCTTCAGGAACAGCCGGCACGGCCCGGTGTCGAGGTTGTGAACCTCGATCATCGGCGTGTGGCCGATCAGATCGAGTGCGGAACCGACGACCGGAGGAAGGCCGAATTTGGGGTCGTTCATGGCGCAACTCGGCGACAGAGAGAAATGATCTCCCAATCTAGGCCGGTTTCACGAAAGCGCAAACGCCGTTAGACGAGCTTTGCCACAAGCCCTTGCAGGCCTAGGCCCCGCAGGCCGCGAGCCGGTCCATCCGCCATTCGCGGGCGAACTTGCGTCCGACCAGGACATCCTCGAACACCACCTTGCGGCGCTCGCCCGAGAGCTCCGGCGCGTTGTGGATCATCACGAACGGAAAGCCGTTGCGCGACAGGAAACTCTGGACGAATCCCGAAAAGCGCAGAGCCTCCTCGGCGGAGGCGATGCAGATGTCGACGGCGATGTCGGCGGCGTTCATGGGCGCGCTCCCGAAAGCGGTTACTGAGACCCTAACGCACGAACTCGCAAATGCGAACAACCTTCGCAATTGCAAAATGAAACAGCCCCGGATCGCTCCGGGGCCGCTTAGAAATCGAACAGTGTTCGGACCCTCAGAGGATCGACTGACCCGTTCCGGCCCAATCCTTCAGGAACTGCTCCAGCCCCTTGTCGGTCAGCGGGTGCTTGAACAGGTCGGCGAACACCGCCGGCGGGATGGTCACCACGTCGGCGCCGACGATGGCCGCGTCCTTGACGTGGGCGACGTTGCGCACCGAGGCCGCCAGAATCTCGGTCTCGTAGCCGTAATTGTCATAGATCGTGCGGATGTCCCGGATCAGTTCCATGCCGTCGAAGCCGTAGTCGTCCAGGCGACCGACGAACGGCGAGACGAAGGTCGCGCCGGCCTTGGCGGCCAGCAGGGCCTGGGTCGGCGAGAAACACAGGGTGACGTTGGTCGAGATGCCCTCGCCGGCGAAGGCGGCGCAGGCGATCAGGCCGTCGCGGGTCAGCGGGATCTTCACCACCACGTTCGGGGCGATGGCGGCCAGCTTCTTGCCCTCGGCGATCATGGCGTCGGCGGTGGTGGCGGCGACCTCGGCGCTGATCGGACCCGGCACCAGGTCGCAGATCTCGGCGATCACCTCGAGCATCGGACGGCCCGCCTTGGCGATCAAGGTCGGGTTGGTGGTCACCCCATCCACCAGTCCGGTGGAGGCCAGGTCGGCGATGACCTTGGTGTCAGTGCTGTCGAGGAAGATCTGCATGGGCCTGCGCTTCTTATTTTCGGGGTTTCAGGCTCGTTTATCCGCCCTGTGGTCCCACGCCAAGCCGGTAACGTCCCTTAGCCGTCGGCCTGCTCAATCATCGACCTGGGGGAACCGCTCGCCCAGGCTTTCGCGCAGGAAGGCCAGCAGATCACCGCCCCGGAACCGCAGGCCCTCGACCCCGGCTCGCCGCGCGGCCTCGACGTCGGAGTCCTTGTCGCCGACCAGCACGGTCTCCTCGGGGCTAAGCGACCAATCGGTCAGGGCGCGCAGGATCATGCCGGGATTGGGCTTGCGGTCCGGATGGTCGGGATGGCGATAGCGCGCCTCGACCGCGTCCTCGTGGTGAGGCGCGACATAGAAGGCGTCGATCCGGCCGCCGACTGGAGCCAGCCCCGCCTGCAAGGCGGCATGAAAAACGTCAACCTGGGCCTCGGTGAAATAGCCGCGCGCCACGCCCGACTGGTTGGTGACGACCAGCACCTTGATCCCGGCGGCGTTCAGCGCGGCGACCGCCTCGCGGGCCCCCTCTATCCAGTCCAACCGATCAGGCTCGCAGACATAGCCATGGTCGAGGTTCAACACCCCGTCGCGATCGAAGAAGACGGCTTTCAGCGGCGCATTCGCGGACATGTCCCCGCCTTAAGCCACGGTTCGCGGCGCGACAAGGCGGGCGGGGCCCCAGGGGTTGGCGAACCCCGGCGCGACAGCCTAGAACGACCGCAGTTCCACGAGCCGCCCGAGGACCGCAGATGACCGACGACTTCGCCCGCCTTGTCCGTCTGCGCGACGACCTCAAGGCCTGGGCGCTGGACCACGCCTTCCCGATCTGGTGGAACGTCGGCGCCGACAAGGTCCAGGGCGGCTTCTTCGAGAAGATCGCCCTGGACGGAACCCCGGTCGAGGCGCCGCGCAGAGCGCGGGTTCAGCCGCGGCAGATCTATTCCTACGCCGTGGCCGGCCTGCTGGGCTGGGACGGCCCGTGGAAGCAGGCCCTCGAGCACGGGCTGGACTTCTATCTGAGCAAGTACCGCCGCCCCGACGGTTTCATGCGCACCCTGGTGGCCAGCGACGGCTCGCCCCTGGACGACAAGGTCGACCTCTACGACCAGGCTTTCGGCTTGTTCGGCCTGGCCATGGCCCGTTCGGTGCTGCCCGAGCGCGCCGATCTGCCCGCCTTGGCCGTCCGCCTGCGCCAGGCGCTCTACGCCACGCTCAAGCACCCGACGGCCGGCTTCGAGGAGAGCAACCCGCGCACCCTGCCGTTGCTGTCCAACCCGCACATGCACCTGTTCGAGGCCAGCCTGGCCTGGGTCGAGACCGGCGTCGATCCCGACGGCGGCTGGCGGGCCATGGCCGACGAGATCGCCCAGCTGGCCCTGGCCAAGTTCATCGATCCCAGGAGCGGCGGCCTGCGGGAGTATTACGACGGCGACTGGAACCCCGCCCCGGGCGTGGACGGCCGGATCGTCGAGCCGGGCCACCAGTTCGAATGGGCCTGGCTGTTGCTGCGCTGGGGCAAGCTGGCGGGCCGCGACGACGCGACCGCCGCGGCCCTGCGGATGATCGCGATCGGCGAAGGCCCCGGCGTCGATCCCAAGCGTGGCGTGGCGATCTTCGCCCTGCTGGATGACATGAGCGTCCACGACGACATCGCCCGCCTGTGGGCTCAGACCGAGCAGATCAAGGCCGGCGTGCTGGCCGCCCGGATCACCGGCGACGCGCGCTGGTGGGGCACGGCCGCCAATGGCGCCGAGGCCCTGCTGAAGTATTTCGACGTGCCGGTGAAGGGCCTGTGGCGCGACAAGCTGCGGGCCGACGGGACCTTCGTCGACGAGGCCGCGCCGGCCAGCTCGTTCTACCACATCGTCTGCGCCATCCTGGAGCTGGACCGGGCGGTCGAGGCTGGGATCTAGGGTGTATCGACATTCACGCTCAGAGGCCTGGTCCTCGTCCTTCGACAAGCTCAGGATGAGGACCATTGATAGGTCGCGACGTTAGAAAAACCTCATCCTGAGCCTGTCGAAGGACGAGGTTTCCTCCGGAACGTTGAACGCGATTTACCCTAGGCCGGCGTTCCGGCCCGCAGTTCGGCCAGCCAGGCGTCGGCCGTCGCATCGGACGGCATGCGCCAGTCGCCGCGCGGCGACAGGGCGCCGCCCGACGAAATCTTCGGGCCGTTGGGCATGGCCGAGCGCTTGAACTGATTGGCGAAGAACCGCTTCAGGAACAGCTCCAGCCAGCGCTTGATCTCCGGCAGGTCGTAGGCCCGCTTGGCCTCGTCGGGGATGCCGACCGGCCAGGCGCCGGCGGCCGCGTCATGCCAGGCGGTCCAGGCCAGGAAGGCGATCTTCGACGGCGCCATGCCGTAGCGCGTCAGGTAATAGAGATTGAAGTCCTGCAGGGCGTAGGGGCCCACGAAACTCTCGGTCGCCTGGACTTCCTCGCCCGGCACCAGCTCCGGCGAGATTTCGGTGGCCAGGATGTCCTCCAGCAGATCGCCGGTGGCTTCGTCCACGTCGCCCGAAGCCGCCACGAAGCGGATCAGGTGCTGGATCAGGGTCTTGGGCACCCCGGAATTGGGGTTGTAGTGGCTCATCTGGTCGCCGACCCCGTAGGTGCACCAGCCCAGGGCCAGCTCCGACAGGTCGCCGGTGCCCACCACCAGGCCCTTGTGGTGATTGGCCAGGCGGAACAGGTAGTCGGTGCGCAGGCCCGCCTGGACGTTTTCGAAGGTCACGTCATAGACCGCCTCGCCCTTGGCGAACGGGTGGTCGAGATCGGCCAGCATCTGCCGGGCGGCGGGACGGATGTCGAGTTCCTCGGCGGTGACTCCCATGGCGGTCATCAGCTTCCAGGCGTTCGACTTGGTGCCTTCGGAGGTCGCGAAACCCGGCAGGGTGTAGGCGCGGATGTCCGAGCGCGGCCGACCCAGCTGGTCCATGGCCTTGGCCGCGACGATCAGGGCGTGGGTCGAATCCAGACCGCCGGAAACCCCGATCACCAGGCTCTTGGAGCCCGTGGCCTCGACGCGGCGCGCCAGGCCCTGGACCTGGATGTTGAAGGCCTCGTAGCAGTTCTCGGCCAGCTTGGCCGGGTCGGACGGGGTGAACGGGAACCGCTCGATCGGCCGGATCAGGGCCAGGTCGCCGGTCGGCGGCGTATAGTCGAACGGGACGGTCCGGAACGGCGCCGCGGGCGGGTTCAGCGCCATGGCGTCGCCGAAGCTGCCCACCCGCATCCGCTCCTGGCGCAGCCGCGCCACGTCGACATCGGCCACGGCCATCACCGACCGGGTCGAGAACCGCGGGCTCTGGGCCAGCAGGTTTCCCATCTCGTGGATGTCGACATGGCCGTCCCAGGCCAGATCCGTCGAGCTCTCGCCCGCCCCGGCCGCCGAATAGACATAGGCCGCGATCGCCCGGGCCGACTGGCTGGCGCACAGCAGGCGGCGGGTCTCGGACTTGCCGATGGTGATGTTGCTGGCCGACAGGTTCAGCAGGATCTCGGCCCCGGCCATGGCCTGGGCGGTGCTGGGCGGCGCGGGCGTCCAGACGTCCTCGCAGATCTCGACGCCGACCGTGAAGGCGGCTTCGCCCAGGTTGCGCAGCAGGATGTCGGTTCCGAACGGCACGGCTTGGCCCGCCAGGTCCAGGGTGCGGCCGACCACGCCCGCCCCGGGGGTGAACCAGCGGCGCTCGTAGAACTCGCGATAGTTGGGCAGGAAGCTCTTGGGGATCACCGCCCGCACCCGCCCGCCCTGGATCGCCACGGCGGTGTTGTAGAGCCGGCCGCTGTCGCGCAGCGGCGCGCCCACCACGAACAGCGGCGAGAGGGCCTTGCTTTCCTGGGCCAGGACGGCGATCGCCGCCTCGACCGCGTCGAGCATGGCGTCCTGCTGCAACAGGTCGTCGACCGTGTAGCCGGTCAGGCCCAGTTCGGGCAGCACCAGCACCGCGACGCCGGCCGCATGGGCCTCGCGCACCAGGGCCAGCGCGCTCTGGGCGTTGGCCGCCGGATCGGCCAGCTTGACCTTCGGGACCGCCGTGGCGACCCGGACGAAGCCATGACGATAGGGCGAGAAGAACGACGGAGGACTCAAGCGACCTGGCCTTTCGAGGTTATGCTAAAAATGAGCATAAGTCTGCTTCCTGCTATAACGCCTGCGGACGTTGTTGCATAGCGCCCACGCGGCGCGGCCGGTAGGGCCGGACAGCCTGCTCGCGGGTTGACCGCGGGGGGTCATCGTGCGACTCGCGCCTCGCGCAGCCCCGCCAAACAAGAACAAACCGGATTCCCCATGCCCGTTTCGCCCGTCAAGCTGGCCGACGCGATCCGCGTCCTTTCCATGGACGCCGTCCACAAGGCCAAGTCCGGCCACCAGGGCATGCCGATGGGCATGGCCGACGTCGCCACGGTGCTGTGGGGCAAGTTTCTGAAGTTCGACGCCTCCAAGCCCGACTGGGCCGACCGCGACCGTTTCGTGCTGTCGGCGGGCCATGGCTCGATGCTGCTCTATTCGCTGCTTCACCTGACCGGCTTCAAGGCCGTGACGATGAAGGAGATCGAGAACTTCCGTCAGTGGGGCTCACTGACCCCGGGCCACCCCGAGGTGCACCACACCCCCGGCGTGGAGACCACCACCGGTCCGCTGGGCCAGGGCCTGGCCACCGCCGTGGGCATGGCCATGGCGGAAGCGCATCTGGCCGCCCGCTTCGGCAAGGACGTCGTCGACCACCGCACCTGGGTGATCGCCGGCGACGGCTGCCTGATGGAGGGCGTCAGCCACGAGGCGATCAGCCTGGCCGGCCGCCTGAAGCTTTCCAAGCTGACCGTCCTGTTCGACGACAACAACACCACCATCGACGGTGAGGCCACCATCGCCGAGACTGGCGACCAGCTGATGCGCTTCAAGGCCGCCGGCTGGGCGGTCAAGGCCGTCGACGGCCACGACCACGGCAAGATCGCCGCCGCCCTGCGCTGGGCCACCAAGCAGGACCGCCCGACCCTGATCGCCTGCAAGACCCTGATCTCCAAGGGCGCGGGCCCCAAGGAAGGCGACCCCCACAGCCACGGCTACACCCTGTTCGACGACCAGATCCGCGACGCGCGCCTGGCCATGGGCTGGGACGCCGCGCCGTTCACCGTGCCGGACGACATCGCCAAGGCCTGGAAGAGCATCGGCCGCCGCGGCGCCAAGGTCCGCAAGGCCTGGGAAGCGACCGTGAAGGCCTCGCCGCTGGCCGACGACTTCGCCCGCGCCATGAAGGGTCAGCTGCCGGCCGACGCCTTCAAGGCCCTGGACGCCCACATCGCCGAAGCCGCCAAGACCAAGCCGGGCAACGCCACGCGCGTCCACTCCGGCGCGGCCCTGGACCAGCTGATCCCGACGATCACCGACATGGTCGGCGGTTCGGCCGACCTGACCGGTTCGAACAACACCTTCGTCAAGGGCATGACGCCGTTCGACGCTCCCGACTACGCCGGCCGCTACGTCCACTACGGCGTGCGCGAGTTCGGCATGGCCGCGGCCATGAACGGCATGGCCCTGCACGGCGGCGTCATCCCCTATTCGGGCACCTTCCTGGCCTTCGCCGACTACAGCCGTCCGGCCATCCGCCTGGGGGCCCTGATGGGCGCCAAGGTCATCCACGTGATGACCCACGACTCCATCGGCCTGGGCGAGGACGGCCCCACCCACCAGCCGGTCGAACACGTGGCGTCCCTGCGCGCCATTCCCAATCTGCTGGTCTTCCGTCCGGCCGACGCGGTCGAGACCGCCGAGTGCTGGAAGATCGCTCTGGAGCAGACCAGCACCCCTTCGGTGATGTGCCTGTCGCGCCAGAAGGTCCCCGGCGTGCGCGACACCGCGACCGAGAACCTGTCGGCCAAGGGCGCCTACGAACTGCTGGCCGCCGAGGGCGGCGAAGCCGCCGTGACGATCTTCGCCTCGGGCACCGAAGTCTCGGTCGCCGTGGCGGCCCGCGACATCCTGCAAGGCCAGGGCAAGCCGACCCGCGTGGTCTCGACCCCCTGCTGGGAGCTCTTCGAGCAGCAGAGCGCGGCCTACAAGGCCGCGGTGATCGGCAAGGCTCCGGTGCGCGTGGCCGTCGAGGCGGCCGTGCGCATGGGCTGGGAGCGCTTCATCGGCGAGGGCGGCAAGTTCGTCGGCATGAACGGCTTCGGCGCCTCTGCGCCGTACGAGCGCCTTTACAAGGAGTTCGGGATCACGGCCGAGGCGGTGGCGGCGGCGGCGGGCTGATCCGCCTCCCCGCTCAGCCGCGCCTTGAGGCGCTCGGGCCTCCAGGCTTCACCGAGACTTAAGGCGCGGACCCTGGCCTCCGCCCCGATCTGTGTCCGCCGGTCGCCATCCTCGACGAGCCCGCGAAGCAGCCGACCCGCCGCGGCGATGTCGGGCTCGGCCCAATGCGAACCGTGATAGATCCCGCCGGGATCATCGATCGGGACCAGCTCGAACGGTACGAGCACGGCGCTGTTTTCGTCCATGAAGTCCATGTTGCCGGACCAGCCCGTGCAGAGGACGCATTTGCCTTGCGCCATCGCCTCGGCCAGGACGAGACCGAAGCCTTCGGACCTGTGGACCGACATGACGATGTCGGTCTGGGCGGCGAGAGTCTCCATCTCGGCCGCGCTTAGCTCTTGCTCCATCAGTTCGATGTCGGGCCGAGCGTCGATCGTCGACATCAGCGCCCGTCGCTGCCGATCGGTCAGGTTGCGCGCCTTGACCACGAGCCGCGCCAAGGACGTCGGTTGAGGGAAGGCCTCGAACCATGCCGCGATGGCGCCGTGAGGATTTTTCCGCGCCACCGCCGACAGTGCGTCGAACATCATCATGACGGTCAATGGCGACGAGGGCCGCGAAACCGGCGCCGTGATGCTCCGCACCGGATGGGGCACCACACGCACCCGCGCGATCAGGTCCGAAGCCCCGGCTCTGGTGAAACAGGCGCGAAGCCCGTTCGCGGAGAAGATGCTGGGCGTCCATATCTCATGAACGTAGCGCGCTATGGAGGCCCATTCGGGCGGCGCTTCCGGCGTTTCCCAGACCCAATAGGCGATCCTGCGCCGATCTCGCCATTGGCGGGGATCGTGCGCCAGCAACAGGGCCAGGGTTTCCTGCGCATTGGCATGGATGAACCAGACGCCGCCCTGTCCGGGCAGAACCGAAGCGCCGCGCCGCAACACGCCGGGGCCCAGATCGATCTCATGGGCGATGAACGGCACGCCAGCCCGGCGCATCGCGTCGAGGGTCAGCCGGGCGGCATAGCCCACCCCGGAATTCTGCGAAAAGAACCCTGAAATCACCAGGTCGTCGCCGGCCGGCCTCAGGGGAGCGGCAAAATCTCCGCGCCCGAGCCGCAGCCGCTCAAGGAGCCGCAACCGAAGCCGGATCGAGCCCGCCCGCCATCGCGCCAAACGGCTGAGATGCGGCCAGGCCATGAGGTCACTCGGCGGCCACGACGTCGTCGCCGCCATCGACGTAGGCGCGAGCGTTGTAGGCGTCCACCACGTCTTGAATGGCGCCGAACATCACGACCTTGCCGCGATAAAGCAGCACGCCCTTATTGCAGTTATCGAGAAGAAACTGATTGGAGTGCGAGGCCGCGACGATGATGTCGGCCGCGTCGTAGACCTGCTGAGCGCGGGCGCGGGCGCTTTCGAGGAAGTGCTGGTCGCCCGCCAGGATGGCCTCGTCCATCAACAGAATCTCGGGGCGGGTGGAGGTCGCCACGGCAAAGGCCAACCGCATCAGCATGCCCGACGAATAGGTGCGCGCCGGCATTTCGAAGAAGGGCCCCAACTGGGCGAAATCCTCGATCTCCGGGACCACCTCGAAGAACTGCTTGCGCGTCATGCCCGCCAACATGGCCAGCATCAGGGCGTTGTCGCGGCCGCTCTTCTCGGGATCCAGACCCGCGCCGACGGCCAGCAGGCTGGCCGATCGACCGACGATGTCCACTTGGCCGCTCGAGGGCTCCAGATGGCCGGCCATCACCCGCAGCAGGGTGCTCTTGCCCGCTCCGTTTTCGCCGATGAGGCCCAACCGATCGCCCGACTCCAGCTTGAGCGAGACTCCGGCCAGGGCGCGAACGATAACGCCGCCGCCATCGCTGAAAAGACGTCCGCCCGTGGCGACGCGCAGGGCTTCCCGCCGCAGGCTGCCCGAAGCCTGACGGTAGACCGGGTACTCAACCTGTACATCCGACACCGCGATCGACGCCATGGAACAAACTCCTGATACAAACGCGCCACTCACTAGATGCAGCGTCGCGGATTGCAAGCCGCCACCGCCCCAGAACAGCGGAATTCACGAAGATTTCCGCCAACTGTGGCCCGTGCAATACCCATTGTATATGCTAGGGAACCATGGCAAAGGCCCGATACGGGCCACCCTGGCATGGGCGCACCGCATGGTTGTGCTTGAAAATTTGCTTCGAGCGCTGAGTTGCTGAGGATTCATGAAGGCATCGCTGTTTGCCCGCTCCACCAAAGACCTTTTGGACGGAGCGAAGCGCTGGGAGCTTGCGTCGTTTTGGGGTATGGATGACGTCCGCCAACGCTATGCGCGAACTCTGTTCGGTCCGTTCTGGTTGGTTATTGTCGCCGGCGTCTGGATTGGTTGCCTAGGCTTCGTGATGAGCGCGCTTCTGCGCTCCGAAATGTCTTCGGCTTTGCCCCGACTTGCTTGCGGCATGATCCTATGGATCTATTTTGCATCCCTGCTCAACGAAGGCGCCGACCTCGTTGTTTCCAACCAATTCAATATCCAGAACACGTCACTGCCGTTTTCGGTATACATATACCGGTATACGGTAAGGAATTTCGTGATTTTTCTTCACTACTTGCCGATCATTGTCGGGGTAATGCTCGTTTGTCGGATACCCTTGAGCGCGAGCACCTTACTATTCTTCCCGGGATGGGCCTTACTCACGCTGAGCGGCGTCGGATTGGGGGTCAGCATCGGCTTCCTGGTCGCCCGCTATCGCGATGCGCGCCAGATGCTCGCGGCCTTGCTGCAGGTGTTGCCGCTGCTGACGCCGATCATCTGGGATGACCACTTCTTGCCGCCCGCCAAGCGCTGGGTCGCCGAACTCAATCCCCTGAGCCATCTAATCTCGATCGTGCGCGACCCCTTGATCGGACGCCCGGTCGAGGGCCATTCGTGGCTCGTCGCGATCGGAATCGTGCTCGTGAGCCTGGGCATAGGCTTCGTATCCCTTAGCCTCTATCGCAAACGCTGCACGTTCTGGTTGTAGTTCTGATAAACCGGTTTGCCGTCACCCTCTGAATCTGGAATTTCAATGTCGAGAAAAAAACTCGCCATCATCAGCACTTACAACGAGAGCTGCGGCAACGCCTCCTATACCCACGTCCTCAAGAAGCAATTCGAGACGCAGTACGATGTCGAGGTCATCCCTCTCGACCTTTTCGTCTTGCAGAAGTCCGGAGGGTTCTTCGCTCGGCTGGGCGACAAGCACATTGAATCGATCTGCCGGAAACTGAAGGCGTTCGACTACGTCAACATCCAGTTCGAGGCCGGCCTCTACGGGAACAACGCCGGCGATATCGAACGCCGCGTGAAGATGCTGATCAACGCCGCCCCCAACCTGATCTTCACGATGCATCGCATCGACCTGGTTGAACCGGGGATGGTGGGCGCCGTCATCAGCGCGGTTCGGAAGGCTCGCTTCGCGCCGATATTCGGGCACTACATGCGCAACAGCTTCGCGCGCCTGTACGCCAAGCTTATTCATTACTGCAAAGAGCAATCGCGCGTAAAGAACGTCTGGCTCAAGGTTCATACGCGCCGCGAGAAGCGGATTGTCACCGAGATCTTCGATTTCGCGAACTGCATCGACTTTCCGCTGGCCTTCCTGAACCCGGAAGAGCGGCAGGCGGCCCTGAACGACATCGACGCCGCTCGGCTGCGCCAACAATATTCTCTGCCCGAGAACGCCAAGATCATGGGCGCCTTCGGCTACATCTCCAACTACAAGGGCTTTGATGCGCTTATCAAGGCGCTGACCGAGTTGCCGCCCGAATGGCACCTGCTGCTGGTCGGCAGCCAGCACCCGCAGTCGGTCAGGCCCTATGTCGAAATCGACCCCTATTTGAAATCCTTGCTCGAACTCATTCAGACGGCCGACCTGGGCCGTGTTCGCGAGATCGATAATCTGATCCACGCCAAGGAAGGGCGCGAGAACGCCGGCATTTCGCCCATGATGCTGAAGCATATCTCGGAGCGCGTCCGGTTCGTCGGCAACGTGGACGACGATGAGTTCGTTCACATGCTCCGCAACGTCGACGCCGTCGTGCTTCCCTATCTGGAGGTGGGTCAGAGCATGTCCGGCGTCCTCGTTCTCGCGATCGAGGCCGGTGCGCGGATGTTCGCCGCCAACAACCTGTCCTTCAACGAAGCGCGCCGCTATTTCGGCGACGTTTTCGGACGCTTCGACATTGGCAACCACCTCGAGATCGCTCAAAAGGTGCAATACGCTCGAGATGACTACGCGCAGACGCGCGACGTCGCCTTCGAGAAGTACAACATCGTAGAGAGCGTTGCCTTGCAATGCGCCTGCTTCGAGGGTCGGCGCTAGACCGCCGCCTCCTGAAAGCCTCTTTGGATACAATCGAGAAGATTCATGGCTAAGACTGCGCTAATTTCAGGAATTACCGGCCAAGACGGCATGTACCTTGCTCAGCTGCTGCTGGAAAAGGGCTACACCGTGCATGGCATGCGCCGCCGGAGTTCTTGGTACAACGAATTCCGCATTGAAGGCCTGATCAACGATCCGGCCTATTCTGATCGCCTGTTCCTGCACTATGGCGACCTTACGGATTCGTCCTCGATCATGCGGCTCGTGGCGCAGATCCGTCCGGACGAGATCTACAACCTGGCCGCCCAAAGCCACGTCGCGGTCAGTTTCGAAACGCCGGAATACACCGCCAACGCCGACGGCGTCGGCGCGCTGCGCTTCCTGGAAGCCATCCGGATTCTGGGCCTCGAGGACAAGACCCGCTTCTATCAGGCGTCGACCTCGGAGCTTTACGGCCTGGTTCAACAGGTGCCGCAGACCGAAAAGACGCCGTTCTATCCGCGCAGCCCCTACGCCGTGGCCAAGCTGTACGCCTATTGGCTGACGGTGAACTACCGCGAGGGCTTCAACGTCTTCGGGTCGAACGGCATCCTATTCAACCACGAAAGCCCGTTCCGCGGCGAGACCTTCGTGACCCGCAAGATTTCGCGGTCGGTGGCGCTGATCGCCGAGGGCGAGGACATCGTGCTGACCCTGGGCAACCTGGACGCCCAGCGCGACTGGGGCCACGCCCGCGACTTCGTCGAAGGCATGTGGCGCATCGTTCAGCACGACAAGGCCGACGACTTCGTGCTAGCCACGGGCGTGACCCACACCGTCCGCAAGTTCGTCGATCTGGCCTTCAAGGTCGCCGGCCATGATGTCGTCTGGTCCGGCGAGGGCGTGGACGAAAAGGGTCACGACAAGGCCACCGGCAAGCTGCTGGTCGATGTGTCGCCCAAGATGTTCCGTCCGGCCGAGGTCGAACTGCTGATCGGCGACGCCACCAAGGCCAAGAACGAGCTCGGCTGGGTTCCGACGGTCACCCTGGACGGGCTGGTTCAGGAGATGGTCGAGGCCGACCGCGAACGCTATCGCAACGGCACGCTGCACTGGAACCGCGTCGGGGTCGCGAACTGAGGATCGATTCCATGGTGGCGTTCGACGTGGAAGCCTGGCGCGGCAAGCGCGTTCTGGTCACCGGCGGCGGCGGCGTGCTCGGCTCGGCGCTGTCCGCCGCGCTGGAGACGCTGCGGCCGGCGGCTTTGGCCGTCCCGCGTCGGGCGGACTGCGATTTCCTGGACGGCAAGGCGACCACCGCCTTCTTCCAGGACTTCCAGCCGGACGTCGTGTTCCACCTGGCCGGCAAGGTCAGCGGCGTGCAGGGCAACATCAGCTTCGGCGGCGAGGCCTTCTACGAGAACACCCTGATAAACCTCAACGTCATCGAGGCCGCACGACTGGCCAAGGCCAGCAAGGTCGTGGCCGCCGGCACCGCGGCGATCTATTCCGACGCCGCCAAGCTGCCGATGAGCGAAGCCGATTTCTGGACGGACGCCCCGCACGGATCCGAAGCGCCGTACGGCCACGCCAAACGCGCCATGCTGGCCCAACTGCAGGCCTACAAGACGCAGTATGGCCTCGACTACGCCTACATGATCTGCACCAACCTGTTTGGACCGAACGACCGATTTGACGAGGTCTACGGTCACGTCGTCCCCTCTCTGGTCGCGCGGTTCGCGCGTTCGGTCGAGGACAAGGCTTCGCAGATCGTGATCTGGGGCAACGGCGCGCCGACCCGCGATTTCCTGTTCAGCGCCGACGCCGCGGCGGCCTTCATTCGCGCCGCCGAAGCCGGCGAGGGCGCCTATAACACCGCCACCGGGCACGTCGTGTCCATTCGCGAGCTGGTCGAGACCCTGCAGAAGATCTCCGGATTCGAAGGCGAAATCGTTTGGGATCGCGACAAGCCCCTGGGCCAATTGACGCGAAGCTATGACGTGTCCCGATTGACGGCGCTCGGCTGGGCGCCGCACGAGTCCCTGGAAGAGGGCCTGCGAAAAACCTGCGAATGGTATGCGGCCAACCGAGCCGCGGCGCGGGCCTGAAAGGGTCCGAACTCAACGAGAGAGCGCCGTGCCGGAATCCGCGAATTTGGCCGTCATCGTTAAATTTACGGCATTTTTGGCGCCCTCTTGCAGCGCTTTCCGATCCAATCTAAGCACGGTTCTTAATAGTTAGACGCAGGGGCGATGTAAGTGGTTCAACATTCGGCGACTATGACGGGGCTCACGCTCACGCAATTGCAGCCGAACGGCCTCGGCCTAGAGCTGTCGCCCTATTTCGACCCGTTCTTGTCCAAGTCGGACTACAATCTCCTCTACACTGACTATATCGGCACCGAAGAGATTCGGGCCAAGGCCTCGCAAAATCCCGGCCTGCAGGGTCGCGAGGTTCCCGAGGTGGACTTCGTCTGGACCCCCGGCCGACCCCTGGCCGAATGCGCGCCGCCCGGCACGCTGTTCGACTACGCCATCGCCTCCCACGTCATGGAGCATGTGCCCAACCCGATCGGCTGGATCAACGACGTGCTGTCGGTCATGAAGGTCGGCGGTCGCCTGGCGCTGTTCCTGCCCGACCGGCGCCTCACCACCGACTATTATCGCCAAGAGACGCAATACCACCATCTGGTCCAGTGGTGGATCGAGCAGCCGTCGGTGCCGACGCCCGGCCAAATCCTCGACTTCATGACCAACTCCTTCGAGCACCGGCACGGTATTGAAGTGGATTGGGCGGCGATCGAAGGCGGGCTGAGACTGCCGCCCTACTATAGCGGCGCGGATTCCTTGAACACCGCCATCTTTGTTCACAACGAAACGCACTATGTGGATGTTCACACCACCGTTTGGAACGCCACGACGTTCAAGTCGGTTTTCGAACGCGTCATTTCGTCCGGCCTTCTCAACGTCTCGATGGGCGAAGTTATCGAGGAAGGCCCTGAATTCCTGGTCGTTCTGACAAAGCTGGGTGAGCCGAGCGTCAAGCCGCCAGGTCGGCGCGTCACCACCAAGCCGGCGCCGCTCAGCATGCCCGCCGTCATCACGCCGCCGCCCACCGTGGCGGGCAGCGCCATCGAGAACGTCGTCCATCAGCTGGATATCCTGCGCCACGATGTGTCGTTCCTCGTCCAGCTGGTCAGCGACACCTCCGCCCAAATCCTGCACGGGCAACAGCAGCGGCGCGCCAGCCTGCTCGGCCGCGCTCGCAACTGGCTGAAGCGCCGGCTCTAGGCCTCATCATGGCGGGGCCGTTCGACGCGAGCGGCCCCCAACCAGACCGAAATTCCGCGGGAAGGGTTGTTCGCGCGCCGCCGTTGGCCCAGAAGCAGCGCCAGCCAGGTTCGCCACTTCGAGACCGCCCGCAATGACTTTAGACCTCGACTCCATCCGCGCCGCCGCCGACCGTCTCGCCGGCCAGATCGAGCGGACGCCCTGCCGCTATTCCAAGACGCTGTCGAAGATCACCGGCGCGGAAGTCTGGGTGAAGTTCGAGAACCTGCAGTTCACCGCCGCCTACAAGGAGCGCGGCGCGCTCAACAAGCTGATGCTGCTGTCGAACGCGGAGAAGGCCAAGGGCGTCATCGCCGCCAGCGCCGGCAACCATGCCCAGGGCTTGGCCTATCACGGCGCGCGCCTGGGCGTGCCGGTGACCATCGTCATGCCGCGCACCACCCCGTTCATCAAGGTGCAGCACACCCGCGACTTCGGGGCGACCGTGGTCATCGAGGGCGAGACCTATGACGACGCCAACGCCCACGCCCGCAAGCTGCAGGAAGAGCAGGGCCTGACCTTCGTCCACCCGTTCGACGACTACGACATCATGGCCGGCCAGGGCACGATCGCCCTGGAGATGCTGGAAGACGTCCCGGACCTGGAGATCCTGCCGGTGCCGATCGGCGGCGGCGGCCTGATCAGCGGCGTGGCCACGGCCGCCAAGGCCCTCAAGCCCGACATCCGCATCATCGGCTGCGAACCGGCGATGTACCCGTCCTTCACCGCCAAGATGCGCGGCGTGGCGGCCCATTGCGGCGGCCAGACCATTGCTGAAGGTGTCGCGGTCAAGACCGTGGGCGAGCTGACCTACGCCGTCGCCCGGCCGCTGATCGACGATGTGCTGCTGCTGGAAGAGCCGCATATCGAGCAGGCCGTGGCCCTGTACTGCAATGTCGAGAAGACCATCGCCGAGGGCGCGGGCGCCGCCTCCCTGGCCGCCCTGCTGGCCTATCCCGAGCGGTTCCGGGGCAAGAAGTGCGGCCTGATCCTGTGCGGGGGCAATATCGACACCCGCCTGCTGGCCTCGGTCCTGACCCGCGAACTGGTGCGCGCCCAGCGCCTGGTGTCCCTGCGCATCGTCGGCGACGACCGCCCGGGCCTGCTGTCGACCGTGGCCAATGTCATCGGCACGATGGGCGCCAACATCATCGAGGTGAACCACAACCGCCTGGCCCTGGACGTGCCCGCCAAGGGCGCGGAGTTCGACATCACCATCGAAACCCGCGACGCCCAGCACACCCAGGAGGTCATGGACGCCCTGCGCGAGAAGGGCTACCCGCCCCGCGCGGTGTGACATCCCGATCCCTCTCCCCTTGCGGGAGAGGGTGGCCTCCGAAGGAGGTCGGGTGAGGGGTCGATAAAAGCAAAAAGCCGCGACCGACCTTTCGGCTGATCGCGGCTTTCGGTTTTGAGAGACCCCTCATCCGTCGGCTACGCCGACACCTTCTCCCGCAAGGGGAGAAGGAACGGGCTCTACAGCAGGCCCTTGATCATTTCCCGCGCCGCGTCGGCCAGGTCGGGACGCTTGAGCGCCAAGGCGACATTGGCCCGCAGCAGGCCGATCTTGTCGCCGCAGTCATAGGTCTCGCCTTCGTACTCCAAGGCGTGGAAGTCCTGGGTCTTCAGCAGCGACAGCATCGAGTCGGTCAGCTGGATCTCGCCGCCGGCCCCCTTGCCCTGCTTTTCCAGCAGATCGAAGATTTCCGGCTGCAGGATGTAGCGGCCCGAGATGAACAGGTTCGAGGGCTCGGTCCCCTTCGGCGGCTTTTCGACCATGCCGGTCATGCGGTTCAGGCGGCCGTCCTGGCCGTCCAGGGCCACGATGCCGTACTGGTGGGCCATGCCTTCCGGGGCCGGCTCGACCACGACGATATTGCCGCCCTTCTGGTCATAGGCCTCGATGGCCTGGGCCAGGGCCGGCGTGCCGGCCGACATCACCATGTCGGGCAGCATCACCGCGAAGGGCTCGTCGCCGATGATGTCGCGGGCGCACCACACCGCGTGGCCCAGGCCCAGCGGGGCCATCTGGCGCACGAAGCTCATCTCGCCAGGCCGGGGCAGCTCGCCCAGCAGCTCTTCCAGCAGGGCGGTCTTGCCCTTGGCGGCCAGGGCGGCCTCCAGCTCGACCTGGTGGTCGAAATAGTCCTCGATCGCGCCCTTGTTGCGCCCCGTCACGAAGACGAAGTGTTCGATGCCCGCCGCGCGCCCTTCCTCGACGATGTAGGACAGGATCGGCCTGTCCACGACGTTGAGCAGCTCCTTCGGCGTCGTCTTCGTGCCGGGAAGCACCCGGGTGCCGAAACCGGCGACGGGAAGAACAGCCTTGCGGACGGGTTTCATGAGGGCCTCGTGAGCGGTCTCGGGATGGGCTCGGTTTCTAGGCCGGGGCGCGATCCGGCGCCACCACTGTTCTGTGACTGTCCGTCTCAAATCCGGGCCAAGGCCGGGAGCGCCCAAAATCGACGCGCCGGCGGGCGCGAATTGGTCTAGCACGGACGAACTATCGCCGGAGTTCGTCGTTCCATGGTCCGCCCCCTCAGCTTCGCCCTCGCCTCCAAGCTTCTGCTCGGCGCCGTTCTCGGCGCGACCCTGACCCTGTCCGCCTGCGGTCCCAGCAAGACGCAGCAGGAAAGCCTGGCGGCCGCCCAGACCTTCATGGCCCAGAACGCCAAGCAGCCCGGCGTCGTCACCCTGGCCGACGGCCTGCAGTACAAGATCGTCCGCTCGGGTCCGGCGAGCGGCGCCAAGCCGGCGCCCACCGACGAGGTCAAGGTCAACTACGAGGGCAAGCTGGTCGACGGCACGGTGTTCGACAGCTCCTACGAGCGCGGCGTGCCCGCCTCCTTCCCGCTGCAGGGCCTGGTGCCGGCCTGGCGCGAGGCCCTGGTCATGATGCGTCCGGGCGACGAATGGATGCTCTACGTCCCGCCGGAACTGGGCTACGGCGCCCAGGACAAGGGTCCGATCCCCGGCAACAGCGTGATGATCTTCCGCATCGAGCTGATCGATGTGATGAGCATGAAGATCCAGGCGCCGAAGCAGCGCGCGCCGGTCTAGGGCTCAGACCTTCGGCACGGCCATGCCGCGCCGCACGGCGGCCCGTTCTCCGACCAGCTCCAGCCAACGGCGCACCGCCGGCAGCGGAGGACGATCAGGCTGGATCTTCTCCAGCGTCTCCAGCGACGCCTTGGTCCAGGCGTAGCTGGCGATGTCGGCGATCGAATAGTCGGAGCCGGCCAGGTACTGGACCTTCTCCAGCCGCCCTTCCATCACCCCCAGCAGGCGCCGCACCTCGTCGGCGAAGCGGTCGATGGCCAACTCGATCGGCTCCGGCGCGCGCAGGGCGAAATAGCCCAGCTGGCCGGCCATCGGTCCCAGGCCCCCGACCTGCCAGAAGGTCCATTCCAGCGCCGCCACCCGGTCCGGCCCCGACGCCGCCAGCAGCTTGCCGGTCTTCTCGGCCAGATAGACCAGGATCGCCCCGCTCTCGAACACCGACTGCGGCCCGCCATCGGGCCCATTTGGCGCGTCATGGTCGACGATGGCCGGGATCTTGTTGTTGGGCGAAATGGCCAGGAAGTCGGGCGCGAACTGCTGGTTCTGGCCGATGTCGACCGGATGGACCCTGTACGCCAACCCCAGTTCCTCAAGGGCGATCGGGATCTTGCGGCCGTTGGGCGTGGTCCAGGTGTAGAGGTCGATCATGCGCGCGTCTCCGCTCATCTTCGGAGCATAGACCGCGAAGCGGGCCGTTACGACTCGGCCCCGGTAGGCGCGCCTCGCGACCCGCGCTAGGGTCGGCCATGGCCCCGCCCTCCGAAACCGCTTCGTTCCCCATCTCGTCGTCCGAGGCCCTCGCCGCCCGCGCCGTCGACATCCTCGCCACCCTGGTGGCCTTCGACACCACCTCGCGGCTGTCCAACCTGGCCCTGATCGAATGGGTCGAGGCCTATCTGGCGAACCTCGGGGTCGCTTCGCGGCGGGTGCCCAATCACGACGGGACCAAGAGCAACCTCTTGGCCAGCATCGGCCCGGCGATACCGGGCGGCGTGGTGCTGTCGGGCCATACCGACGTGGTCCCCGTCGACGGCCAACCGTGGAGCAGCGACCCGTTCGTGCTGACGCCGCGCGACGGGCGGCTGTACGGCCGGGGGACCTGCGACATGAAGGGCTTTCTCGCCCTGGCTCTGGCCGCGGCGCCGGACCTGGCCAGGGCGACCCTCGAGCGCCCCGTCCACCTGGCCTTCTCGTATGACGAGGAAGTCGGCTGCCTGGGCGCGCCCGACATGATCGCGGTCATCGCCCAAGAGCTGCCCCGCCCCGCCCTGGTGGTGGTCGGCGAGCCCACCGACATGGTCGCCGTGCGCGGCCACAAGGGCATAGCCAGCTTCCGTGTCACGGTCACCGGCCGCGAGGCCCATTCCAGCCTGACCCACCTGGGCGTCTCGGCCAACATGGTCGCCGTCAAGCTGATGAACCATCTGGTGGAGCTGTCCGAGCGGCTGGAGCGCGAGGCCGACCCCGCCTCGCCGTTCCTTCCCAAGGGCGCGACCCTGACCATCGGCCAGGTCAACGGCGGCACGGCGGTCAACATCCTGGCCCGGGAGTGCGTGTTCATTTTCGACCTGCGGGTCCCGGCCGGTCTGGACCCCAAGGCGATCCTGACCGGCTTCCTGGCCCTGGCCGACACGCTCGACGCCCGGATCAAGACCAAGGCCCCCGAAGGCGGCGTGCGGGTCGAGACCCGGTCGATGACCCCGGCCTTCGCGCCCGAAATCGACGGTGCGGCCGAGACCTTCGCCCGTCGCATCGCCGGCGACAACGGCCCGCCGCGCGTGGCCTCCTACGCCGCCGAAGCGGGGCAGTTCCAGGAGGCCGGCTTTTCGACGGTGATCTGCGGCCCCGGCTCGATCGACCAGGCCCACCAGCCCGACGAATATGTCGAGATCCGCCAGATGGAACGCGGCGCGGCCTTCATGCGGCGGTTGATCGAGGACCTTTCGGCGGCTTGATCACGCTGCGCATGCCAAACAGATCCAAGGGATTCCAGGTCATGGCCCGGGCGATGTCCCAGGCGCCGGCGGTGCGCGCGGCCTGAAGGCGTCGGCGCTCCGTCAGCGCCGGGCCGAGATCTTTCAACGCCGCCAGAACCCCTCGCCAAGCCGGCGCGGCCTCCCCTCGGCTGAGATGGCGCAACAGCAGGACGAAGGTCGCCAGCCCATGGAGCGGCAGCGTCCAGAGCAAGGCGGCCGGGGTGTTCTTGGCGAACATCCAGATCCGATTTCGAGAGCCGTGGAACAGGGCGAAGTCGGATCGAACGCCCGTTGAGGCCGAGCCGATATGCGCGACCTCGGCCTTTGGAACCAGGTGCGTGGCTTCCCCGATCAGGCGCAGCCGATAGCCCAGATCGACGTCCTCGCAGTAACAGAAGAACCGCTCGTCGAAGCCGCCGATCTCCAGAAAGAGGAGCCGATCGATCAGCATCGCCGCACCGCAAGCCGAGAAGGCTTCGCCAGCCGGCGTCACGGCCGGCGCGGGTCGGTGATAGCCGCCACGGTAGGGGAACCCCACCACCGTCATGACATCGCCCGTCCCGTCCAACAAAGCCGGATCGGCCGCGTCGCGCTGCAGCGACGTAAAGCACCGAATGTCCGGTCGAGCCTCGGCGGCGGCGACCAGTTGCTCCAGCCAATCTGGACGGGCGAAGGCGTCTGGATTGAGCAGGGCCAGCCAACGGCCTCGCGCCTGGCGCGCGCCGAGATTATTGCCGGCGGCAAAGCCGAGATTGACCCCCGGCTCGATGAGACAGACGTCCGGATCGCCGGCCGCGACGGCCTGCGGCGCGCCGTCGGTGGAGGCGTTGTCGACAACCAGAACCTCGAAGTCCGTAAAGGTCTGGGCGCGCAGGTGGCTGAGACAGCGCGCCAGGGTCGGCCCGCTTTGATAGGCGACGATGATCACGCTGATCAGCGGGGCTTGGTCGCTCTTGCCATTGTCGATGGGCCGAGCCATGCGTGGCGTACTCATTTCTCAGAGGGTCCGACTAGTGAAGATCGCGCCTACGGCGATTCCCGACGTTCTGCTTATCACGCCGGCGCGCCATGGCGACGCGCGCGGATGGTTTTCGGAGACCTTTCGCCAGTCGGCGCTGGAAGACGCAGGCTTCACCGGCGGCGTCTTCGTCCAGGACAACCACGTGCGCTCGACGCAGCGCGGGGTCCTTCGCGGCCTGCACTTTCAAAAACCTCCCCATGCTCAGGACAAACTGCTGCGCTGCACGTTGGGCGCGATCTTCGACGTGGCGGTCGATATCCGCAGGGGATCGCCGAGCTTTGGGCAGTGGGTCGGGGTCGAACTGTCGGCTGACAACGGCAGGCAGTTGTTGGTCCCCAAGGGCTTCGCCCACGCCTATTGCACCCTGACCGACACATGCGAGGTGCTCTACAAGGTCACCGACTATTATGCGCCGGCCGCCGAGGCGACCCTTGTCTGGAACGATCCCGCCCTGGCCATCGACTGGACGATCCCGGCCGATCAGATCACGACGAACGCCCGGGACGCCGCCGCGCCGCTGCTGGCCGATCTGGACAGTCCCTTCCTCTACGAAAAAAACGCCTAGGCTCGCCGGGATCTCGGAAACCGCCGCTGTCTAGATCAGGTTTGTCGAAGCCGATGGGCTGGTGGTATCCAGGACAAAGCCAACAACCCTGAAAGGGCGGCGGGCTTGCGGGCGACGACCAGAAAGGTTTCCGGGTGAAGATCCTTGTTACGGGCGGTGCGGGCTTCATTGGCTCGGCGGTCTGCCGTCTACTGATCGAGACCGGCGATCAGGTCGTCAACGTCGACAAGCTGACCTATGCCGGAACTCTGACCTCGGTGGCCGACGTCTCCGGCTCGCCCAACTATGCGTTCGTGCGGGCCGACGTCGCCGATCGCGCCGCGATCCAGGCGATCTTCGACACGCACCGTCCCGACGCGGTGCTGCACCTGGCCGCCGAGTCGCATGTCGACCGCTCGATCGCCGGCGCCGGGCCGTTCGTCGAGACCAACATCGTGGGCACATATGTCATGCTCGACGTCGCCCTGGATTACTGGCGCGGCCTGGAGGGCGCGGCCAAGGACGCCTTCCGCTTCGTCCACGTCTCGACCGACGAGGTCTACGGCAGCCTGGGCGCCGAGGGCCTGTTCCAGGAAACCACCGCCTACGCCCCCACCTCGCCCTATTCGGCCTCGAAGGCCTCGGCCGACCACCTGGCCCTGGCCTGGTTCCACACCTATGGCCTGCCGGTCGTCGTCTCCAACTGCTCGAACAACTACGGCCCCTATCACTTCCCCGAGAAGCTGATCCCGCTGATGATCCTCAACGGCCTGGATCGCCGCGCCCTGCCCGTCTACGGCGACGGCGCCAACATCCGCGACTGGCTGTTCGTCGACGACCACGCTCGCGCCCTGCGCACGATCCTGCAGGCGGGTCGCCCCGGCGAGAAATACAATGTCGGCGGTCGCAACGAGCGCACCAACCTGCAGGTCGTGCAGACGATCTGCGATCTGCTCGATGAGCTGGCCCCCAGCGCCCAGGGCTCGCACCACGACCTGATCACCTACGTCGCCGACCGCCCCGGCCACGACCGTCGCTACGCCATCGACGCCGAAAAGCTGGAGACCGAGCTGGGCTGGCGCGCGCAAGAGACTTTCGAGACCGGCATCCGCAAGACCGTGGAATGGTATCTGGCGCGCCCCGACTGGTGGAGACCTCTGCGCGAAGCCTATGACGGCGCCCGCCTGGGCCTGCTGACCGCCAAGGCCGGCTGATCCATGAGCGCACCGATCCTGGTGTTCGGCCGCGAGGGCCAAGTGGCGCGTGAACTGGCCCACGTCGGCGAGGCCGAGCGCCGCGCCATGGTCTTCGCGGGCCGCGAGACCCTGGACCTGACCAATTTCGGCGCCATCGACGGCCTGATCGCCGCCATCGCGCCCCGCGCCGTAATCAACGCGGCGGCCTATACCGCCGTTGATCGCGCCGAGAGCGAGGTCGAAGCCGCCTTCGCCCTGAACCGTGACGCGCCGGCCGCCATGGCCCGGGCCTGCGCGGCGCGGGGCCTGCCGCTGGTCCACTTCTCCACCGACTACGTGTTCGACGGCGCGCTGGACCGCCCCTATGTGGAAACCGATCCCACCGGCCCGGCCAACGTCTACGGGGCCAGCAAGCTGGCGGGCGAGCAGGCCGTGATCGCGGCCGGCGGCGCGGCCGTCATCCTGCGCACCGCCTGGGTCTACAGCGCCCATGGGACCAACTTCGTGAAGACCATGCTGCGGCTGGCGGCCGATCGCGACGAGATCGCCGTGGTGGCCGACCAGTTGGGCCGCCCGACCTGGGCCCGCGACGGCGCGCGAGGCGCTCTGGCGACGCTCGACGCCCTGAGCGAGACGCCCGGCCTGGCCGGCGTCTATCATCTCAGCGGACCGGACGACGCCAGCTGGGCCGATCTGGCCTCCGCGGTGTTCACCGAATCGGCGCGGCGCGGCGGCCCCTCCGCCCGCGTGCGGGCGATCACCACCGACCAGTATCCCACCCCCGCCAAGCGTCCCGCCAATTCGCGGCTGGACAGCACCAAGATCCAGGCCACGTTGTCCTGGCAAGCCCGTCCCTGGCGCGAGAGCCTGGCGGCCTGCATGAATCAGATGGAGTTCTAGTCGCTCATGAAAGGCCCCATGAAAGGCATAGTCCTCGCCGGCGGATCCGGCACGCGCCTCCATCCCCTGACCCTGGCTGTCTGCAAGCAGCTGCTGCCGATCTACGACAAGCCGATGGTCTATTATCCGATCAGCACCCTGATGCTGGCCGGGATCCGCGACATCCTGATCATCTCCACGCCCAAGGACATTCCGCTGTTCAAGGACCTGCTCGGCGACGGGTCGGCCTGGGGCGTGCGTCTGGAATATGCGGTGCAACAAACCCCGCGCGGCCTGGCCGACGCCTTCATCATCGGCGAGTCGTTCATCGGCGACGACAAGTGCGCCCTGGTGCTGGGCGACAACCTCTATTTCGGCCACGGCCTGAGCGAGGCCCTGGCGCAGGCCGCGGCCTCGGACGCCGGCGCCACGGTCTTCGCCTATCACGTCACCGATCCGGAACGGTACGGCGTGGTCGATTTCGACGCCGAGGGCCTGGCCGTCTCGCTGGAGGAAAAGCCCGTCGCACCGCGCTCCAACTGGGCGGTGACCGGCCTTTATTTCTACGACCGCCAGGTGGTCGAGATGGCCCGCGCCCTGAAACCCTCCGCGCGCGGCGAGCTTGAGATCACCGACATCAACCGGCTCTATCTCGACAAGGGCCAGCTGTCGGTCGCCAAGCTGGGACGCGGCTACGCCTGGCTCGACACCGGCACCCACGACAGCCTGGTCGAGGCCACCGAGTTCATCCGCGCGATCGAAAAGCGCCAGGGCCAGAAGGTCGGCTGTCCCGAAGAGGTCGCCTTCAGCCAGGGCTGGATCTCGGCCAGCCAGGTCGCCGCCCTCGGCGAGGCCATGGGCAAGACCGAATACGGCCAATATCTGCTTAGATTGGCGCGGGGCTGAGGGCGGGTCGATGTCCGGCTTCTGAGACGAAAACCTCGTCCTTCGACAAGCTCAGGATGAGGTTTTCTAGCGCCGAGGCCTGCGAAAAGGTCCTCATCCTGAGCCTGTCTAAGGACGAGGACCACGCACGGCGCCGAACCATCGCCACTAGGATGTGGCCGCCCACTCTGTCCGCACGGCCTCGTCTTCCTCGACCACCGTCGCCTTGAGC